>NZ_JBFEFW010000028.1:0-77576 GCF_047229145.1 Brevibacillus jepli | reverse complement strand
CGGTCGTGGCGAAGGGGTTAACGCACCGGATTGTGGCTCCGGCACTCGTGGGTTCAAGTCCCATCGATCGCCCCATAATTTCATAGTTGGGGATTACTTATTGGGGTATAGCCAAGCGGTAAGGCAACGGACTTTGACTCCGTCATTCCTAGGTTCAAATCCTAGTACCCCAGCCATTAAAATGCGGACGTAGCTCAATTGGTAGAGCGTCGCCTTGCCAAGGCGAAGGTCGAGGGTTCGAGACCCTTCGTCCGCTCCATTTCTCAAAATTGTTTCACCTTATATCATGGAGGCATAGCCAAGGGGTAAGGCACGGGTCTGCAAAACCCTTATCCCCGGTTCAAATCCGGGTGCCTCCTCCAAGATAATTGCCGGTGTGGCGGAATGGCAGACGCGCGCGACTCAAAATCGTGAGGGAAACCGTGGGGGTTCAAGTCCCTTCACCGGCACCATACAAACAATAAAGCTCTGAACATCAATTTTTATTGATTTCAGGGTTTTTTTATGTTTATACGTAAAAATAATGACTAGGCGAAGGAGAGCGGGAGCGTACGATGCCAGGTTTCCCTTCATTCAAAAAACAAAACAGCCCAACATTAAGATTGATTATCAATCTCAATATAAGTATGATTAAAAATGTATAAGTGAGCTTATATTATTCCAGCAATGAAAATAATGATCATTGGTGTGAAATTCGTTTACATATACCGAACAAAGGGAGGTGCGAGAAATGAACATCGATATCAATAAACTTGCAGAGCACTTTGCGCATACTTCTTTTCGGGTAGAGCAAGTCTGTCGCTATGCGCGTGATCCGGGAATGCGTTGTGATGGCTATACGGAGCCTTTACCAGGCTTTGTTTTTCCATTAAGAGGTAAGGCAGAGTTTGTTTTTAATGGAACGCCCTATACGCTTGCTCCTGGGAATGTGGTGCACGGTGGCGCACATATGCAATTGGATAGACAAGTTGTTGGCAATACCAGATGGGAGTATCTGCTTGTGCTGTATCGAATTTGTGCTCCCGAGCCAGCAGGCTTTTGCCTGCCAAAATCGCATTTTGAGCTTACACCAGGGCATAGTCCCCGTCTGACGGAGCTCCTTGAGCTTCTGTGGCGTGTGTCTCGCCAGCCGGGCGGGATTTCCGCTTTTCAGACAGAAATGTTGTTCCGCTGCGCACTGGAGGAACTGTTCGTCTGTGTCCGCAACCAAAGCAACGACGGTGAGCAAGCGTTATTTGAGCAAATATCGAAATACATACATGAGCATTATATGGACGCGCTGACTGTACGTGCCTTAGCGGAACAAAATGAAATCAATGAGAACAGGCTGTTCTATGTTTTCAAGAAGTACACAGGCATGGGTCCAGGAAAATATTTAATGGCATATCGTCTTAATCGGGCAAAGGAATGCTTGTTGGCTAACGATGCGCCAATAGGCGAGGTGGCCATTAGTGTCGGTTACACAGATGCATTTTATTTCAGCCGTATATTCAAAAAGCAGTTTGGTGTCTCCCCTGGAGAATTCCGGGCGACATTCAGGAATAATCCATATGGTTTTCAGGATAGCTCCATTCCTATATAAAATGTGTTTTGCTACACTGGCCTTACCAAGCTAGCCATGCAAAACTAAAGTCATATCGGAGGAGTCATAATGAGAAGACTCATGGGACTAATGGTCTCAATCGCATTTTTTGTAAGTATTTTGACAGGTTGTGCTGGAACGCCAAATAGCAGTTCAGCACCAAGCAGCACGCCACCCGTAGCGGAGGAGACAGGCACAACCGAACAAAAGGATAAGGAAACGGGAAAATGGCCGAGAACGTATGTAGATGCTCTTGGTCGTGAGATCGTATTGGAAAAGAAGCCAGAGAGGGTAGCGCTCCTCTTTTTTCGAAATTTTGAGCATTTGTTTTTGCTTGATGAATCCCCTGTAGCGGCTACCGATCTCAACGTACTTGATGAGTGGCAATCCCTGGCGCCGTACAAGAATAACGTTATCGCGGATCTCGGATCCATAGCGAATCCAAATCTGGAGAAGTTACTGGAAGTCGATCCGGATTTAATTATCGTGGTCGCGAATCGGTATGAGAAGTACGGAGAAAAATTGGAGAAAATAGCGCCAGTTGTTGTCGTGGATACCAATGAAAACAATTGGCAAGGTGCATTACGAGAATATGGAAAAATATTTGGCAAAGAGCAAAAGGCTCAGGATGAAATTACGCGTATTGAAACACTCCTTGCCGATTCAAAAGAGCAATTAAAGGCATACAACGACAAGACCTTTGGTTTGATTATGCTGGGAGACAAGCAATTTTGGGCCTTTACGACGCAGTTTATTTTCAACAAGGAAAGCGGTCTCGGTCTAAATCCACCAAGCAAGTATGCCGACATGTCCACAAAAGGAGAGCAGATTTCTTTGGAGGGACTGGCAGCAATGAACCCTGATTACATGTTTGTTGCTGATATAGGAGGGTCTTCGAAGAATTTGGCGAGCTATCTAAAAAATCTGGAAAGTGATTCTGTATGGAATTCACTTGGCGCAATAAAGAGCGGTCACATGTACGCATTAGACAGTTCAATTGCGGCTGGCGGACCTTTGGCGATCGAACTCGGAGTAAAAACCATTATGGAAAAGATTCGGGCAAAATAGAATCGTCTGTAACAAAGGAGAGGTTCAAACGATGAAAAACGAAGAATGGTATGACGTAACGATCATCGGAGGTGGGCCGGCGGGTCTTTTCTCCGCTTTTTACAGCGGTCTCAGAGAAATGAAGACCAAGCTGATTGAATATCAACCAGTACTGGGCGGAAAAATCCATGTCTACCCAGAAAAAATGATTTGGGATGTTGGCGGTCTTACTCCTATTCTTGGAGAAAATTTAATTGAACAACTGGTTGAGCAGGGACAAACCTTTCACCCGACTGTGGTATTGAATCAGAAAGTGGAATGGATGGAACGTGACGAATCAGGATTATTTGTGCTCCATACAGCTTCAGGAGAACGGCATTATACAAAAACCGTCATTCTAGCGATAGGTGGAGGAATCTTAAAGCCCCAAAAAATTGATTTGGAGGGGGCAGATAAGTTTGAAGTGACAAATCTAAATTATACGGTCAAATCACTGAAGCGGTTCAAGGATAAAATAGTGATTATTTCTGGCGGAGGAAACTCGGCGGTTGATTGGGCAAACGAGCTTGAACCAATCTCGAAACAAGTGTACCTAATTTATCGAAAGGACACGTTGTCAGGACACGAAGCACAAGTGAAACAGCTCATGAACAGTTCTGCAAAATGTTTTTTTGACACTTCCATTACCAAGTTGATTGCTTCTCCCAATCACGAGAAGATAGAACGAGTTGAACTGACCAACCATGTAACAGGTGAAAAACAGGTGCTACATATTGACGAAGTGATCATCAATCATGGTTATGAGAAAGACAGGTCACTGTTGGAAAATAGCAAAGTAAAGCTGGAGTTAAGTGAAGAGTATCTTATTGCGGGTCAAGCTACCAGTGCGACCTCAGTGCCGGGTATTTATGCAGCGGGGGATATTCTGAAGTACGAGGGAAAAGTGCATTTGATCGCAGGGGCGTTCCAAGATGCAGCGAATGCGGTAAACCAGGCTAAACTATATATACAGCCTGAAGCGCATAAAAGCGGAATGGTTTCTTCGCATAATGATATTTTTCAAAGCCGAAACCGTGCGTTGATAAAACAGATGATGAAATAGGCCTTTCAAATATCGGCTTGTCAATCACGCCATCGTGGTTGATGAGCCTTTTTCGTATGTATATCGCTTGCTTCGGGATGGTGATATTCTTTACGGTATTGTATACTGTCGAATGCAGGCTCAATCCAAATGGCAATTGACAGTAGTATTGTCCGTAACAAGAATGAGGTGGTTTTGATGAAGTACGGTTTGTATGACAAGCCGCCAGTGGGCACAACCATTTTGTCCGCTCTCCAATGGATGATCGTAGCCGTATCAAGCAGTGTAGCAGTACCTTTGATGATCGGCGATGTCTATGGTCTTGGGCCGGATGAAATCGGTAATTTGATGCAGCAGACCATGTTTTTTATTGGTCTGGCTTCTCTCTTGCAGGTATGGATCGGTCACCAATATCCGATGCTGGAAGGACCAGCGGGGCTTTGGTGGGGGATCTTTATTATTTTGGCACAGATCGGAACCAGTGTGGGGCTTGCGCCGCGTGAGATCGGGCAGTCTTTTCAGATCGGACTCGGAATGGCTGGGGTTTTGTTCCTGATTTTTGGCTTGATGGGATGGATCGGGAAGCTGCAGAGATGGTTTACGCCTCTCGTTTCGGGGACGTACATGATTTTGCTTGCTGTATCCTTGTGCAGCAATATTTTGGCTGGGATGCTGGGGATCGGATTCCAACATTCGAAAGAAGTGATCCCACAGGTGGCGATTGTCTCGATTGTAATCGTTGCGTTGGTGATCGTAGTGATGCGGACGAAGCGCTTTTCCAGCTTTGCGGTTTTGTTTGGAATGGTAGCAGGATGGGGGTTCTATGCCGTCATGGGTTGGACGGAGCCTGTCCGGCCCGCTGAACAAGTGATTGCGTGGCCGTCACTCTTTTTCTGGGGACCTCCTCTCTGGGATTGGGGAGTCATTCTGACGAGCATGCTGACGGGCTTCGTGCTGTTGACCAATCTGGTAACGAGCATGGTGGTCATGGGCAAAGCGACCGACACAGTACCGACTGAGGCGCAGTACAACCGCGGAGGCGTCTTTACAGGGGTTTCCCATCTGTTGTCCGGGCTTGGTGGAGTAGTCGGGATGATTCCCCTCTCGCTTGCTGCTGCGGTCATTCAGACGACCCGAATGGCGTCTCGTTTACCGTTTATGCTGGCTATGGTCGGCATCATGATCATTGGCTTGCTGCCCTACGTATCAAACTTTTTGGCGGCTCTTCCTACACCGGTTGCCTATGCTGCCATGTTCATTTCCTACACACAGCTGCTCGGATTTGGACTAAAGGATTATGTAAATGTGAAAATGGACGATCGGACGATTACGGTAGGAGGGAGCTCCTTGCTGGTGGGGATCGGCGTCATGTTTGTGCCGTCGACTGCGTGGCAGCATTTGCCTCCTCTCGTCAGCTTCCTGTTTGGGAACGGCCTGTTGCTTGGAGTTATCGTTTGCTTAGTGCTGGAGCATGTCGTTTTCCGAGGGAGTAAAGACGATCACAAGAAAAAAGACGGCCACGCTGCTTGACGGGCCGTTTTTCTATTAGACAGAGAGAATATAAGAGCTATCCAAATCGCCGCCATTGATCTCCGTAAACATCCGCCCGACCGAGTTCAGGATCTCATCCTTCTTTTGAGAGCTTACTTGCTCGTGGAAAAAGATCACCTGCATGAGATTGCGGCTATTTTCGGTGACACAAGAGCGTTTGGAGTCAACGATTGGGCTGCCAAAAGCTCCTTTGTCATCTGAGAGCAGCAGCTTGCCTTCCATGTTGACCTCACGACCATTCAATCCTTCGTATACGTCTTCACTGGTGCCCACTCGCAAAATGACATCTCCAGCCAATTGCGCCTGGTCATAAATGCCAAAAGGAAGGGCATGGAGGACGGAGAAGAAATTATTGATGTCGACAGCGCTGTTAATCCAGAAAAATGCATTTCCTTGTAGCAGTCTGCGAAGTAGCGCCTCAGATGAGGGGCGGTATCGTGATGGATCGGTGCCGACCTGTTTGAAAGCGGCTCGCCACTCGCGAATGCCTTCAATATCAGTCAGACGTGCAGGATCGTGTTCGAGACGGAGGCTTTCCACAAAGTAATTGATGCGGCCTTGAAGCATTTTAGGGGAGTCGCTGACGGAAGCACCGCTATAGTGGAGAATGCCCAGAGAAAGTTGAGGGAGGCGTTCAGTTACAGAAGCGTCCAGCTGTACTTTCATCATGTGTCACTCCTTTTTAAACCTATTTTTGGTAGTATAACAAAATTTTTTTGTGGAAGCGACAAAGCTTCGTTACAATAGAAAAAGCATCATACAAAGAGCAACTCTCGAAGATGGTTCTTCAGAAGGGCAGCAGCTTATATTGACAGCGTACAAAGTGTATAGCTTTCTTTCATGATAAACTAAGAACGTAAGGAGGAATGACCTGAAAATGACGATGCGTGAGGTTGAGATTTATACAGACGGAGCTTGTTCCGGCAACCCAGGACCAGGTGGTTGGGGAGCTGTACTGATGTACGGCCAACACATCAAGGAAATGTCCGGTGCTGAACCACATACAACGAACAACAGAATGGAGCTTTTAGCTGCAATCAAGGCTCTATCTACATTGAAGGAGCCTTGCAAGGTGACGCTATACAGCGATAGTGCGTACTTGGTCAATTGCTTTAAGCAAGGCTGGTATAAAGGCTGGCTGAAAAACGGCTGGAAGAACAGCAAAGGCCAGCAGGTGGAAAATCAGGACTTATGGAAAGAACTGCTTCAGTTGATGGACACCCACAAGGTAGAGTACGTGAAGGTCAAAGGACACGCCGACAACAAATGGAACAACCGCTGCGACGAATTGGCGACAGGAGCGATTAAACAGCTGTGAACGACTTGCTGTACTGGGAGCAGACAAAGCAGTCCATCATTGACTATGCCAAGGAAATCGGAATTGATAAGATCGGGTTTGCCAGTGCTGATCCTTTCACGACCCTTAAGGAACGGCTTACAGTACACCGCGAAAAGGGTTATGAATCAGGATTTGAGGAACCAGATTTAGAGAAGAGGACGAACCCGGAGATGTTGTTGGACGGGGCACGTTCGTTGATTTCTATAGCACTGGCCTATCCATCCAAGCTAAAAAATCCACCGAAGTCGGAACCAGGCGCTTATCGAGGAATTTTGTGCCGGGCAGCATGGGGAACCGATTATCATCACGTTCTGCGCGACAAGCTGGACAAGCTGACTCGCTTCATTATGGAGCTGGAGCCTGGGGCTCGAATTGAATCCATGGTAGACACGGGGGCATTGTCAGATCGTGCGGTAGCTGAGCGAGCTGGAATCGGCTTTGTAGGAAAGAACTGTGCAATCATAACGCCAGAATTCGGATCGTGGGTGTACTTGGGGGAGCTTGTAACGAATCTCCCATTGCCAAGCGACCAACCGATCGAAGAAGGCTGTGGCGATTGCAATATATGTGTAGACGCTTGTCCTACCGGAGCATTGGTGCAAGGCGGGCAGCTCGATGCACAACGATGTGTCGCTTATTTGACTCAGGTAAAAGACTTTATTCCAGATGAATTCCGCGGGAAGATCGGGAACCGGCTGTATGGTTGTGACACTTGTCAGACGGTGTGTCCGAAGAATCGGCGTATCGACAATGACCATCATGTTGAATTCCAGCCTGATCCGGAGATTGCGAAGCCGTTATTGATTCCGCTGCTCCAGATGAGCAATAAGGAGTTCAAGGAAAAATTCGGCCAATCATCATCATCATGGCGAGGCAAAAAACCGATCCAGCGCAATGCGATATTGGCGCTTGCGCATTTCAAGGATCGGACGGCTGTCCCTCATTTGGAGCGTCTGCTCTACGAAGATCCCCGTCCAGTCATTCGGGGAACGGCTGCGTGGGCACTTGGCAAAATCGGCGGAGAGCAGGCAGAAGAAGCGCTCCATTGTGCAAAAGCAAAAGAGGAGTCACCTGAAGTCGTTGTGGAGATAGAAAAAGGCATGAGCATGCTTCGTGCTCAGGCTTAGTTTGAATGAGAGAGGGAGGACGTTAAATGGCAAAGGAATTAGGCTATACCATGATGGATTCACCGATTGGACCATTGCTCTTGGCTTCTACAGAAGAAGGGCTCTGCTACATTCAGTTTGCCAATGAACAAGACGGATTGGCGCCGCTAGTGCGCTGGTGCAAAAAAACGTTCTTAGGGATTACTCCAACACGCAATGACGTGATCAATGAGCCTGTCAAAATACAGTTGGAAGAGTATTTTGCAGGCAAGCGCAAGACGTTTGATGTTCCAACCGTGTTGTACGGGACTCCCTTTCAAAAATCTGTATGGAATGAGCTGTCGAACATCCCCTATGGCGAAACTCGTTCTTACAAAGATATCGCCTTGGCGATCGGAGCGGCGAAGGCTGTTCGGGCCATTGGCGGTGCGAACAATCGCAATCCGATTCCTGTCATCATTCCGTGCCATCGTGTCATTGGCTCGAACGGTGCCTTGGTCGGATACGGCGGGGGCTTGTCTATTAAAGAATATTTGCTATCCATGGAAGAAGGACCGCTTTTTGCTCACGCTTCTTCCAAATAAGCTGTCCGGTCGCTCGGACGGCTTTTCTTTTTCTTCTGAATGCTTCACGAACGACATATTCTTCATTGAGATGCACGGTTCAATAGTCTATGTCGAGGCCTTGGAGGCGGAGAGGAGGAGCGGAAAATGGAGTGGCGTGAATTTGTTCAACGATACTTCCAAGCAGTTCATCAGTCATCGATAGACGGAAAGTACGAGCGGCTGCTGCCTTATTATTACGAAGGGGAGTCTGGCGTACAGGAAGAATGGGCCCGATTGAACCGGGAGAAGCTGCTAGCTGAAGAGCGAGGAGTCAAACGAGTGGCAGTCCAAGGACAAGTAACGCCCATGTGTTGGGTAGATACTAGTGCGACTATGGAAATAACGGTCCAATGGCAGGAAAATAAAACACTGGAGATCAAGCATACCAAGTATAAAGAGGCAAACAGGCGATTGATCCAGCTCCAGTTGCGCAAAACGAATGGAAAGTGGTCGATTATTGGGGCGAGAGAGTCGAACGGTGATCAAAAGTTGGTGGTAGAGGAAGAGGAGGAGGAGGAGCCTCTCATCATTGTCTCAGGCGTTGAGGATGCCATTGATCAGCCCATGCTGGTTGTACATGGAGCGGGAGGCTACAATGCGGCCAATGCTGTCGCTTATGCGGAACGCTATTGGAATACGACGAATCCGGTTTATCCCCGTTTTACGGATGACTGTACCAATTTTATCTCGCAATGCTTACACGCGGGTGGAATCCCTATGCTGATGTCGAAAGAGATGGGCAAGGGCTGGTGGATTCGCACGGGAAAAGGTTCCTCGTGGAGCTATAGCTGGACGGTAGCGCATAGCCTGTATTTGCTTTTGAAATCGGGTGGGCCGCCTATGCGGGCGGTAACGAAAAGCTCCGCGGCGGAATTGGTGCCAGGCGATATCATTTGCTATGATTTTAACGGGGATGGAAGATACCAGCACAATACGATTGTCGTTGCGAAGGACGCGAATCAGATGCCGTTGGTCAATGCCCATACGACGGACAGCAGCATGCGGTATTGGGCATATGAGGATTCTACCGCCTATACGCCCAAGATGCGCTATGCCTTCTTTCATATAAGAGGCGTGTAGCCTACAAAAAGGATTTCGTCACCGCTTGCGAAAAAAAGCTCTCCGAATAAAAGAGAAGCTGCGAACCATCCAAATCAGTACAGCGAAAACGAGCATGTCTGAAAAGCTATGCGGCTGTCCTTTAATGGATTGGATGTAGATCAATCCATGGAACAAGACTATCACAAAAAGCCAAGGATTGGCGAGATGAAGCCTTTTCCAACTGGAGCCACCCAGCCATTTTTCTGCGCGTGAAGATGAGGTCAGCAATAGGGCCAACATAATGAAAAAAGCGAGAAGCCCCAGGTAGTTCGCAACGCCTGAGAGGGTCCAGTTGGGAGATGGCCACATGGTTGGGTCAGAGGAAGCTAGAAAAAACAGACCGAGCCATCCATCAGCCTTGTCAAATCTGTTGTCATGAATGATCATCAGCCGGGGCTCACCTTGAAAAAGGACGAGCACGAGAACGACGTGCAACAATCCAGTAATTCCTGCCCATATGCCGATATCTCTGCGAATGGACAAGCTGACAGTCGTCCAGCGAGCAGGGAACCAGGACTGAAGAGGACCAATCAATAAGGTCAGGCCAATTAAAATAAATGAGAGATACCCAAGAATCATGCTCCATGTTTCCATGGAAGGGAACGCAGAAAAATCAGCCCACATCACACGCGCGCCTACCAATAACAACAGCAAGATGCTCACATGTACAACAAGGCGCTTTCCAAAAGAAATGGATGTCCCCATCTAATCGTCACTCCTTCGCTAGTCAAAAGATTTCTGATTAGATGCACCAGGCACTCCATTTGTTACAGAAGCTGGGCACGGTGGTATAATAGGACGAGTACACGTATCAAGTTCGCCATTCACAAGGAGATTTGCATATATGCCGTTACATATTGTTTTGCATGAGCCGCTCATTCCTGCCAACACGGGAAATATCGCCCGTTCATGTGCAGCGACGGGAGCTCATCTGCATTTGATTCATCCACTAGGATTTTCAACGGACGATCGTTACCTGAAGCGGGCTGGTCTCGATTACTGGCATGCGGTTAACGTCCACCATCATGAGAGCTTCGAGCATTTTGCCGCAGCACAAGGCGAAGGAGCGGGCACCTTTTATTTTGTAGAGACCTGGGGAGAAACACTTTACACGGATGTTTCTTTCCGGGATGGCGACTACATTATTTTAGGCAAGGAGACGACGGGATTGCCAGAAGAGCTGACCGCAAAATACCGGGATCAGACCATTCGTATCCCGATGAGCGGTGCGACCCGTTCTGTGAACCTGTCTAATTGTGCTGCCATCGTCTTGTTTGAGGGACTTCGCCAGCTAGGTTTTCCATCGCTTTCGTAAGGCATTTGGGAGGGAGAGATCGATTATGACTGTGAACACCATCCTGTTTGATTTGGACGGTACGTTATTAGAGATGCAAACAGAATCCTTTGTCAAAAGTTACTTGGTTGAAGTAGGGCGTCATGTTGGAGACAAGTACGATAACGAAAAGCTGTTGGCGTTGATCTGGGAAGCGACCAAGGCAATGATTATGAGCCAAGAGCCTGACAAGACGAATGAGCAAGTCTTTATCGAATACTTTACTGCGCACAGTGAGTGGGATCGAGAAGAAGTATGGCCGCTGTTCGATTCCTTTTATCGCGATGTATTTCCGACACTTTCTCACCTGACGTATCCATCGCCTTGGGCAAAGCAAATTATAGCAGCCGCCAAAGAACAAGGATTTCGGGTAGCCGTTGCGACGAATCCTGTTTTCCCGCGTGATGCGATTCACCATCGCCTCGCTTGGATTGGGATGTCTCCGGAGGAATTCGAGCTGGTTACTGTTTACGAGGAATCGCACTTCACGAAGCCGAATCCCGGATATTTCAAAGAGATTTGCCAAAAGATCGGTGTAGAACCGACAGACTGTGTCATGGTGGGCAATCACATGCAGGAGGACATGGTCGCGTCCAAGCTGGGGATGAAGACGTTTTTGGTAACGAATTGGATGGAAGACCGCGGAGAACCACAATATCAGGTAGATCAGCGCGGATCATTGGAGGAGCTGTTTACGGCGCTTTCTGAAAGAAGCGGTGTTTTTTCGCGCTAAGAAATGATCCTCAAAGCGTATAAGCGAAGCAGGCAGTCCTTTGTAAAAAATGGGCAAGCCTGCTTTTTCACATACTTTTCCCAAATTTATCAGGTAGTCTAGGGATGTACGGCTATGTTTTACATAATAAAGGAGGATATCCCGCATGAAAAAAATCGTTTCGTCTCTCGTGATGGCTACATTGCTATTTAGCGGAGTCTCTGTGGTGGCAGCAACGGATACAGCAAAAGACATCACGGTAAAGCAGACAAAAGCAGAAAAAGCTGAGCAACGTTTGGCAAAATGGCAAGCTGCTGCAATCAAGCTGGGAATTGATCATAACGGAAAAACGGTTGAAGAGCTGAAAGCAGCTGTTTTGGCTGCAAAAGCAGCGAAAAAAGAAGAAAACCAAGCAAAATTGAACGAAAAGGCTGCCAAGTGGGGTGTAGAAACCACTGACAAAAAGAATAAGGAAGTAAAAGCAGCGATTAAAGATGCGAAAGCGAAAGCGGAAGCAGAAAAGGCAGCGAAAAAAGCCGAAAAGGAAGCCAAAAAGCAGGAACAGCTTGCGAAGCTGGTAGATAAAGCAGAGAAGCTGGGCGTGGAGACCACAGGAAAAACGGTGAAGGAAGTAAAAGCAGCCATCAAGGATGCAAAAACTGCAAAGAAAGCAGAAAATGCTGAGCAACAGGCAGCGAAAGAAGCGAAGAAGCAAGAACAGCTCGCGAGCCTGAACGAAAAGGCAGCCAAGTGGGGCGTTGACACCACAGGTAAGACCGCAAAAGAAATCAAGGCTGAAATCGAGCTGAAGAAAGCAGAAAAGAAAGAGAATAAGAAATAACGAGAAAACAAAAAAAGCAGGTTGCCCACAGTAGGCAGCCTGCTTTTTTCCCTGGCTGATCCTTACAGATTCCAGGTTTTGTCCTCGTTGTATCCCGCTGTCAGACAGAAAAACACAAAAGCTCCTAAGACCAACGCTACGATAAATGTACCCACGTTTGACAGCTCCTTTCGTAAACAAACTACTCCCATTATAGCGTAGCCTGCCCACTTTGCAAACGAATTAAAGCTGTTGCTTCCTTAAGTGAGGGACAGTTTTCGATAGTCAATCACCTGTTTTATAAAGGCACTGAGAGCAATCGATACACTCAGTATTTCTCCCGTATCGATTTCCATGCCTGTCACCGATTGGTAAATAAAAATGGAAAGGATCACCAAGGACGCGATACCGGTCAAATAAAGTCCTTTTTTCACTTGAATGCGTTCCACTTGTGTGTTCATGTCATTTTCCTCCAGTTATGTTTTCGCCAATCGCATTGGCATCTGAATGTGTTGTCTTATGTATGTATTTTAGCGTGGCGTTGGGCTTACAAACTATCGAATCAGCTTACAGATCCACGCACTTAACCTTACAATTCCGTAATCTTCCAAGCTCTAGAAAAGCAGGGTGCCGTATTTTTTGTGGCAAGATTGCTGAAACTTGTGCTCCTCTCTCGCATACACATATGTAAAGGCTGTAAGAGCCTGTTGGCAACCGGAGAAAACGGCTTGCACGTGAATGCGTGACCGCAGGCGGACATATACATGAGAGTACATTGTCGTTGGGAAGAGAGAGGGGCTTAAGAGGGAGGAGTGTCGAACATGGACATTTTAAAACGGATCGCTGAGCACCGGGCCCGCGAAGAAAACCTGATGTGGAGAGGAACATTCGCCGAATATTTGCAACTGGTACGTAAAAATCCGCAAATTGCCCAGACGGCTCATTCACGCGTCTACAACATGATTAAGAATGCGGGGGTCGAAGAAAACGAGGACGGCACACGTTCGTATCAATTTTTTAGTCGAGAAATCTTCGGACTGGATCGTTCTATTGAGCGCCTAGTGGAGGAATATTTCCACTCGGCTGCGCGTCGTCTGGATGTACGAAAACGCATCTTGCTCTTGATGGGGCCTGTCAGTGGCGGTAAGTCTACGCTCGTCACGATGCTCAAGCGAGGACTGGAAGAGTATTCGCGGACTGACGCCGGAGCGATTTATGCTTTGGATGGTTGCCCGATGCAGGAAGAGCCTCTCCATCTCATTCCCCATGAGCTGCGTGCCGAGGTGGAAGAAGAGCTGGGAATCAAGATTGAAGGAGAATTGACGCCATATAACCGGATGAGGTTGGAGACCGAATACGGAGGATGCATCGAAGATTTCCCTATTCGCCGGATTTTGTTCTCAGAAGCCAATCGTGTCGGGATCGGTACGTTTAGTCCATCTGATCCGAAGTCACAGGATATTGCCGATCTGACAGGGAGCATCGACTTCTCGACGATTACCAAGTACGGCTCTGAGTCTGACCCTCGCGCCTATCGCTTTGATGGTGAGCTGAACAAAGCCAATCGCGGATTGATGGAATTCCAGGAAATGCTGAAGTGCGACGAGAAGTTTTTGTGGCATCTCCTGTCGTTGACCCAAGAAGGAAACTTCAAGGCAGGTCGTTTTGCCCTCATTTCTGCTGATGAGTTAATTGTTGCGCATACGAACGAATCTGAGTACAAGTCATTCATCGCGAATAAGAAAAACGAGGCACTGCAATCACGGATTATCGTCATGCCGATGCCGTATAATCTGCGTGTCAGTGACGAAGAAAAAATATATTCGAAATTAATCAAGCAATCCGACCTGGGACATGTGCATATTGCACCGCACGCGCTCCGGTCAGCGGCCGTTTTTTCCATTCTGACCCGCCTGAAAGAATCGAAAAAACAAGGGGCCGATCTGCTGAAAAAAATGAGGCTGTATGACGGAGAATCCGTGGAAGGCTTCAAGGGAGCCGATCTGGAGGAGCTGCGCAACGAGCATGCGGATGAAGGGATGGCCGGTATTGATCCTCGTTATGTCATCAATCGTATCTCCAGTGCGCTGATCCGCCGAGACACTGAGTGCATCAATGCGCTTGATATTCTTCGCGCGCTGAAGGAAGGCTTCGATCAGCATCCGTCCATCACCAAGGAGCAGCGGGAACGCTATATGAACTTTATCTCCATCGCTCGCAAGGAATATGACGAGCTGGCGAAAAAAGAAGTGCAGAAGGCATTTGTCTACAGCTACGAAGAGTCGGCGAAAACGCTCATGGATAACTATTTGGATAATGTTGAGGCTTATTGCAATATGAACAAAATCCGTGACCCCGTTACAGGCGAGGAGATGGATCCAGATGAGCGCCTGATGCGTTCCATTGAGGAGCAAATCGGTATCTCGGAAAATGCGAAGCGGGCCTTCCGTGAAGAAATTCTCATTCGTATTTCGGCCTATGCGCGCAAAGGGAAGCGGTTTGACTACAGCACGCACGATCGCCTGCGAGAAGCCATCGAGAAGAAGCTGTTTGCCGATCTGAAGGATGTTGTCAAGATCACGACCTCGAACAAAACGCCGGATGAACATCAGCTCAAGAAGATTAATGAAGTCACCAAGCGACTTATCGAAGAGCATCACTATTGCCCGGTTTGCGCAAATGAGCTGCTTCGTTACGTAGGAAGTTTGTTAAATAGATGACAGAGTCACACTTTATATTCGGCGCAGATTGCGCCAGTTACTAGGAGGAGACGGCATGGAAGATGGGTCATCGTTCATTGTCTCCCGGGAAGACTGGTCGCTGCACCGCAAAGGGTACCAGGACCAAAATCGACACCAGGAAAAAGTGAAAGAAGCGATCAAAAAAAATCTGCCCGATCTCGTCAGCGAAGAGAACATCATCATGTCGAATGGTCGGGAAGTCATTAAGATCCCTATTCGCTCCCTGGATGAATACCGATTGCGTTTTAACTTCCAAAAGGGAAAACATGGCGGTCAAGGTAAGGGCAATAGTAAAGTAGGGGATGTCGTCGCCCGTGACGGGGATCCTGCACAAGGACCGGGAAAAGGGCAGGGAGCGGGCGACCAGCCAGGCGTGGACTACTACGAGGCCGAAATCAGCGTCGAAGAATTGCAGGAGATGCTTTTCGCCGAGCTGGAGCTCCCGAATCTTCAACAAAAAGACGAAGAACAAATCGTCGTGGAAGAGACGCGGTTTAATGATGTTAGAAAAAAAGGCTTGATGGGCAACATCGATAAAAAGCGGACGCTGATTGCAGCCATTCGCCGAAACGCGCTGGCAGGCTACAGTGATTTGGAGCTGGGTATCACAGACGACGACCTGCGCTTCAAGACGTGGGAAGAAATTATTAAGCCTCATTCCAATGCTGTCATTATTGCGATGATGGATACATCCGGATCGATGGGCGTGTTTGAGAAATACATTGCCCGCAGCTTTTTCTTCTGGATGGTTCGTTTTCTGCGCACCAAGTACGAAAAGGTCGAGATCGTCTTTATCGCTCACCATACGGATGCGAAGGAAGTAACGGAGGACACCTTTTTCTCCAAGGGGGAAAGCGGAGGGACGATCTGCTCCTCTGCCTACAAGAAAGCGTTGGAGATCATCGATAGTCGCTATCCGACATCACAGTACAACATCTATCCATTCCATTTTTCCGATGGCGACAACCTCACGTCTGACAATGAGCGTTGCGTGAAGCTGGTGAAAGAGCTCATGGAGAGATGCAACATGTTCGGTTATGGGGAAGTGAATCAGTATAATAGACACAGCACCCTCATGTCAGCGTATCGTCACATCAAGGAACCGAAGTTCATGCATTGCGTCATTCGGGAAAAAGGCGAGGTATACAAGGCGTTGCGAACCTTCTTTGGCAAAAAAGAAGCGGTGACGTAATCCATGGAGGCAGCCGGGCGAGCAATCGTCCGGTTGACTTCTGCATATGCATGTTAACACTTGAACAAAATGTGAGGGGGGTTACTATGTATCCACAAAAGCATCGTATGCGTAACACGAGTGCCTTCACTTTCCTGGCTTATTTTACTTTAGGTGCAGGCGTACTGCTATTTTCCATCGGGTTATACAATGCGAGCGGTCTTCAGCTTCATGAGAAGGGGTACTATATCGCATGCATGCTTCTTGTAGCTGTTGGAGCTATTTTGACGCAAAAAGTAGTGAGAGATAATGCAGAGGATAAAGCAATCATTGAAGAGCAAGAAAGAGAATTTAACTTGAAGGTATCGAAAGCAGAGAAAGATACGACAAAATAGTTTTCAATTTAGGAACCGTTACATGAAAGGAACCAGTGACCAAAGCCCCCTATTCAACTGGTTTGTCATTTCTCTTCAGGACAAGTTTCACTGTCGGAATAGTTTCCGCCATATCTGTCCCCCCCGTTGTTGCTACCGTATGACGAGTGTTTAGTCCGGATGTTTTTTCATCTGCCGCTAAAACCGTATTTTTATTACCCACTGAACAATTATCAAGATCAAAATATTTACTAATCTCCAAAGCCCCCAGCGATTTTGTGCTGGAGAGCAGAACCGAAAGCCCATGCTCATCCTTCAAAATGGCCTTGTTATGAACCACCGCTGCGTGTTGCCAAAAAGCTGAGATCGATTCCCCGGTGGCTTCCGCGATCAACTGCAAATTACCACCTGCTTTTATCGCTGCCGCAAGCGCATTCACCTGTTCCGGATCATGAAGGGGATCGAATCCTAAGGCGTTAATGATGTAGACGTCATCAAATAATTGGTTGTCCTCTTTTGTATACGTCATAAGTGTTTTGGAGTCGCCCAACTTAAAGTTTTTTAATTTTTCTAATTCCTCTTCTATCCGTTGCCGATCGTCTGGATGAAGAACTTCCAGCAACTCATTTGCTCCGCTAGCTCCTTTTTTTACTTTTAGAAGTTGTTTTACGTATGCAGCGGCGGCACTTTTATTCTTTTTCACAACCCCTTTAAACCAGTTTCGCTTCTCATCTTCTTTGATGGTTTTCGGATACTGAATGGACAGGGTTTCCTGCATAATCTCGATGATCCTATCCCAGCTTGGACCATCGAGATCGGAGAGAAGCACGTCTGAGATAATCATATGACCGGTATCAAAATTAATGATTTGATCCGGTGTCCCCTCGTCTTCTTCCTTCTTCTCTTTTGGCTGCATAAGCGTGGTGGCCTGCGTCCCTGAAGCTAAATTACCGATCTTTTTGCATTGGATGATATCCCCCGCCCTAATAGCAGGATCTTTTACATTAGAACGTATGGAGCTCGATACTGAATTTGCGTTTGTGTATATGGATTTCAAATATTTCGCGGTCATCTGATTACCGAGTGTCTTCTGAAGTTGTACAATGCTAGGGGAAAAATTAGACGGAGTAGAGGAGCGTTGGCTTGGCGACCGCAGTTCGGACAAAGAAGATAGAGGCGACGTTGGAAGCCTGAGCTTTTGGTGAGAACTCTCTGGTATATAGCTTCGCAAATTTGCACCATCCTTTACCAGTAAGTAGGATAGGAACTTATTCGTCGAAAAAGTAAATCATTCCTGCTCCTAAAGCGCCCGCCGTCCCCAACGCCGTTCGAAAGCATAGTGGAAAGAAAATCTCCAATATCCTTCGAAATTACCGGAATTGTTATGGAAGGGATACGATATCGTATGCATGCTTCTTGTAGCAGTCGGAGCCATTTTGACTAGCATCGTTACATATTTAGGGATAGCAGATAAAACAAGACCATGATTGAAAAACCGTCAGGGCTATACCCTGACGGTTTTTCGAATGAGCTGCAAAAACTCCTCTGCGTTCTCGATGTGAGGAGCGTGCCCGACATTTTCCATGACGATCTCCTGATAGGAGCCACCTGCTAGCTGGTATTGCTCCAGTACATGGCGAATTTGCGAGACCATCGGTTGAGGGGGATACTCTGCTTCTCCCGGCCATCCGGGCACATAGCCGAGCTTGCCCAATGTTCCAAAATCAGCAAGCGACTGATCCGAGATAATGGCGTCATCTTCACCGCGAATCCATACAATCGGACACTTTGGCTCTATTTGAACAATGCCGGACAAATTTACGTATTTAGGGGAGATCGCATTATTAATCCCTGTCGTTCCGGGACCGACACCAGGCCAATCGGTTACGTATTCAAATGCTCCGGGGTAAAAGCAGTCTCCAGTCCTCGTGGAGAGTATCGCATTCACATAACGGTCTTCCTGCTCTGGGGTAACTCGGAACGGGGGCTTGAAATAAAGCTGATTCATAACATTACGCGGGCTGGAAGGGGATTCATCGCCTATATCCTTGGCTGCTATCCTTTTGACCAGCTCAGCGTTGGCTGCTCCTCCGCCCGATCCAGCGAAGCTGCTGTAGCACGGGGTGCCAGATACATCCTTGGTTCCACCAAAGCCATAAGGAGACATAGGAGCGACTAAGGTCAAGGAGCGAACTTCCTGCGGGTAATCGATGGCATACTGCATCACAATCCCTCCGCCAAGCGACCAACCTGCTAGATGAACGGGTGTTGGCAAGTCCAATGCCTGAATAAACGAATGCAGGTCATCTGACCAATCTCGCAAACCGCGTGTCGCATCGATTGGCAATGCTTCACTTGCTCCATAGCCACGCATATCAGGAGCATACACACGATACTGATCACACAGAGCTGCGATGGTATCGTCCCAGAACAAATTGGCTGAAGCATTCCCGTGAATAAGGAGCAGCGGTTCTCCTTCGGGTGTGCCTGCTGTCAGATAGGAAACAAGCAGGCGATCGGTCTGAATGGTTTTCGTTTCGATACGTGCATCCATCATGACGTGCCTCCTTCCATTGTAGAGGATTAACTATCAGAATATTTACATTATATATCCACTTAGTTACAAAAAGGAAAAAAACCGCCTTTTGATAGGCGGTTGCTGGAATGCTACATATGGAGGCCACGCATTTGCTGTTCGATTTTCTCAAAGCCGCCAGATACCTTGACGACCTCGTCTTTTTGTTCGGAAACGAGAACAAGCACTTCTTCCAAACTTTCTTTGTTCTTGTCGGTAATATCTGCGTTGACTTCTACTTTTGCGCCAACTTCCTGGATCATGCTGTGGACATGAATGATGAACTCTTGCAGGTTTTTCGTTTTATCCGCGAAGTTTTGCATGTAGTTGTCCACATTGGTGAACATTTCTTGTACTTCGAGGATGCCTTCGCTATTTTTCTCAAAGGAAGTTTGCGACTCGGAAATCATATCCGATACGAGCTTCATTTTTTCGCGAATGGTCATGAGCAGGCTCGAAATCGATTCAGAGGATAGCTTGGAGGACTCAGCCAGCTTGCGTACTTCATCCGCTACGACAGCAAAGCCTCGGCCATGTTCACCTGCACGCGATGCTTCAATCGTGGCATTGAGTGCCAACAGATTGGTTTGCGCAGAAATCTCGGAAATGGTTTGAATGATTTTCCCAATCGATTCGGTTTCTTTATTGAGCTCTTGGATTAGCTGGTTCGTACCTTGGATGTCCTTGATGAAGCGTTCAAAGTCATTGCCGATGTTACCGATGCGTTTGCCGCTCTCATTAGTGGCTTCTTTGGTCGATTCTACGTACTCATGCATCTCCGTAACAGAGCGGGTCATGTCCTCAACTTGCAGATTCGTCGAGCTCATTTCCCGACGCAGCTCGTCCGTATTGCTGGTCTGGATCGTAAAGGACTGCATAATATCTTGCAGGGAAGCGACTGTTTCCACAGCACGAACGTTCACGCCATCCGTCACCTTATTCAAATTCTCTTGATAGTCTTGCATAGAGCTAAGTGATTCATTGATCTTATCCAGAACACGTTGCAACGATTCCTTCGAGGCAATCGCTTCTTGCTTTTGTTGCTCGCTTTCTTGCTGCAATCTGTTATTGAATACAGCATGCATCATGCTCGTGACAGATACAAAGCAGAACGTGAGCAGGAAGTACATCAGATCAAGGTTGGATGTCGAATGGAAAATCGTTTCTCGCTGTGTCAGGAAGTAGTAAGAGACAATACCCAATGTCGTTACAATCGTCAAAATATTGATGAGTCGGTCTTGATAAATCCCCATGACTGCTACAAAGAACATAATGGTCATGATGTTGATCATATGCGGGTCTAGTCCCACTACGATGAACATGAAGATCCCGATTACAGCGAAGTTGAAAAACTTCATGAAGGGCGCTGCTTTTTCACGGAAGCTCGGACGATTGGAGATGTAAGTAAACGGTGCTAGCACACCATACAAAATACCTAATACGGTTAGAACGAACGTGTACGGAACACCTAAAAAGAGGTTTAAGACCTGAACAACGGTAATAATACTTGCGAATACGATAACGACCCAATTGTTTCTTCTTCTCAACAGGTCAATGTTATCCATGTTACCCACCTACCTCGACTTTTACTTGGTTGGATGACGACGAATTGTACCAGGAATATTTGGGATCGTGCTTATTATCATAGACATCTTTTAGATGGAAGAGGGTCGGAATGGCATCGGCCCCTTTGTAAAAGACGATATCTCTGGTCTGAGTTGCCTTTACTTGATATTTCTTGTTAATGAACGTAAAAAAAGTCGGATCTGCTACACCGATTGCGTGGGTATAACCATGCTTTTCAGCGTAATCTATCATCAGGCAAATTCCTTTTTGCCCTAGTTGTCCGCGGTATTTCGGCAAAACAGCGAGACTGTCTACCTCCATTACTTTCATATCTGCTGTAACAACATCCTGAAAAAGTGATTTCATATAAGCACTTGATTTGGAAAAGGGTGTCATCTCAAATGTTCCACCTGCTTCACCATCTTCAGCGATTAAGAGGAACAGAGCAGAGCCTTCTTTTGCGTACTCCATTTCGAAGCCCATGCTTGTCCAGACTGCTTCTTTGATTTCATGAAACTTTGCTAAATCTTGTACGGTTTCTACTTGTTTGTACATAACTTCTCCACTCCATCATTTTCTCTGATTGAACCATGTTGTGTATGTTTGACGTCTCAAAAGTTATGTTTTACTATCCGTTATGAAAATGAAAATGCTTTCATCCTCCTTTCAAAAAAGTAAACACAAAAAAAGGCCGTTCCATACGTAATGGAACAACCGAAGCTACCAACATCGAAAAAATGGTCTCATGATGTGGCAACCCGGCTATCATGGTCAAAGACTGTAGACCCGTGGTTTTGCGTCGCCACCTTTCGATGACTTTGCCTTTTGCAATAGTTAGCAAAATTTGTAAATTGATGTCGAATTTTGCTATATATAATTATGCAAAATATAAGCCAAAAGAAATATCCTTGTCAAGTTTTGGTAGGAAAAAGTAACCAATTGTTCATAATGTATTTTCATGCAAATCACCCGTAACAAAAATTTTCCAACTGTCCGATAACTAGAAGGAATAGGAGGGGATTTCATGAAGGAAGTAAAAACGATTCAATTTTTCTTTTCCGGTGGCGAAACGATAAGCATCGAAACGACAGAACCGGAAGAAATTATTCAAATGGTCGCCAATCAGAACGACGGATGGCTTCAATATGATGATGTTGTCATCAACGTCAGAAATGTTTCGTATATCAAAGTGCGCAGCGCCGCGTAAGGATAGGAATTGCGCGTCAAGCTCTTCAGGAAAAAGCTCTCCCGATGTGTGGAGGGTTTTTTCGTGTTGGTAGTAGCGACCGCTGGTTATCCTATTAAATAGAAGAAAAAGGAGGGTGGCAAGATGACGTTGGAAGAAGTTATGCAGAAGCTCGAAGCAATGGGGACAGAGCAGACGAAAAAAACGTACTTGCGGCATGGGGCTAAAGAGCCTTTGTTTGGCGTTCGAGTCGGTGATATGAAAAAGCTGGTCAAAGAGGTAAAGCGTGATCAGCAGCTTGTCCAGGCGCTATATGATACAGGAAACTACGATGCCATGTATTTGGCCGGATTGACGGTTGACCCGAAGAGCATGACAAAAGAGCGGCTGCAGGCTTGGGTCAAGGCAGCCTCTTGGTACGCGCCCGCCGAATACACGGTTGCGAGTGTAGCTGCTGAGAGTCATTATGCGATGGAGCTGGCACGGGAATGGATAGATTCAAAAGATGAGATCATAGCTACAGGTGGGTGGAATACGTATTCGAACTACCTGTCAATTACCCCAGATGAACAGCTAGACAAAGAAGAAATCAAGCGGCTGCTCATGAAAGTGAAGGAGATGATTCACGAGGAACGTAATCGCGTACGGTACACCATGAATCAATTCGTTATTTCGGTAGGCGCGTATGTACCGGACCTTCATCAGGAAGCGCTAGAGGTGGCCGCAGCGATCGGCAAAGTGCATGTGGACGTTGGACAGACAGCGTGCAAGGTTCCTTTGGCTACGGAATATATCAAAAAGATAGAGGAACGAGGGAGTGTCGGAAAAAAGAAAAAGACGTGCATCTGTTAACCCGCATTTTTGTTGTTCAACTGGAGCATATTTCTAGGGTGCTTTTGTTTACTAAAGTATCGACTATTCCTTGCTAATGTGCTATCATGATACCTTGTTAACGTATTACCACTTTATCAGAGTAAAATATAGAGTAGTATGAACGAGGGGGAAATCACGATGAAAAAGATAGCATGGATGTCATTGTTGTTGAGCGCGATGGTTTCATTGGTAGTTGGCTGTTCCAGTGCAAATACTGGCGCAGACGCTAACAAACTGATCATTGGCATTGATGATAAGTTCGCACCAATGGGCTTCCGCGATGAGAAGAATGAGATAGTCGGCTTTGATATTGACTATGCACGTGCGGCTGGCGAAAAAATGGGGAAACAAGTGGAGTTCCAACCAATTGACTGGAGTTCGAAAGAGTCTGAACTAAACAGTGGACGTATTGACCTGATCTGGAATGGATATACGATTACGGATGAAAGAAAAGGGAAGGTTCTCTTTACCAAGCCGTATCTGAAAAACGCGCAGGTAGTCGTCACTATGGCAAATAGCAACATAGCAAAGCTGTCAGACTTGGCTGGCAAAACGGTTGGATTACAAAAGCTGTCATCCGCAGCAGATGCCGTAAATGCGAATGATATGAAAAATCAGGTCAAATCGATTACAGAGTATCCTGATAATGTACTGGCATTGAGCGATATGAAGATTGGACGCGTGGAAGCAGTCGTCATCGACCAGATTGTAGCCGATTATTACATGGCAAAAGAACCAGGAACCTTTAAGCTTCTGGAAGAATCGCTTGCACCTGAGGAATATGGAGTGGGCGTCAAAAAAGGTAACGAGGCGTTATTGAACGAACTGCAAAAAGCGCTGGATGCAATGAATCAGGATGGAACAGCAGCGAAAATATCGGAAAAATGGTTTGGCGAAAATCGCGTGTTGAAATAAACAATAGAAACGATGGCTTCGCCGAATGATTGGCGAAGCCACGCTTTATTATAAGGATTAGGAGCATACCGTATGAGCTTAGACTATATTATCTCCATTACCTTGCCGATGCTAGAAGGGGCGCAGATGACAGTGCTGCTGTTCTTCATTGCGATTCTGGCATCTATACCATTGGGATTTCTTATTACGTTAATGGCGAATAGCAGCAATAAAGGGCTGTCTTGGTTCGCGCACACCTATGTGTATGTCATGCGTGGAACGCCTCTGTTATTACAGCTATTGTTTTTTGTCTTTGGTCTCCCCCTCTTGCCAGTGGTGGGAGAATACTTGGTTATGGATCGCTTCGTGGCCGCATGCCTCGGCTTTGTGCTGAACTACGCAGCGTATTTCGCGGAGATTTTCCGTGGGGGATTGCTGTCGATTGACAAAGGACAGTACGAGGCAGCGCAGGTCCTCGGCTTTAGCAAATGGCAGACAACCAACAAGATTATTTTGCCGCAAATGTTTCGCGTGGCTTTGCCTGCGGTCGCAAATGAATCGATTACGCTCGTGAAGGACACAGCATTGCTCTATGCAGTTGCTGTCCCTGAATTACTTCACTTTGCACAAACAGCCGTGAATCGCGATTTTACAATCGTTCCGTTTTTTATTGCCGGAATCATTTATTTGTTGATGACGCTATTATTGACGTTGTTTTTTAAGTGGCTGGAGAAAAGGTTCAAATTCGAATAAAGGGCTGGCGCTATATGGACATTATTCAAGTATCCAATCTTAAGAAATCGTTTGGTAATCAAGAAGTATTGCGAAATGTCTCGTTTTCGGTGAGGAAGAACGAAGTCGTGGCAGTAATCGGGCCATCTGGCTCCGGTAAAAGCACGATGCTGCGGAGCTTGGTCAATCTTGAGCAGGTGAATGGTGGCAGCATCCGTGTGCAGGATGATTATTTGGTGAAGGACGGTGTTTATGCCAGCAGCCAGGACATCAAGCAGATCACGTCGAGAATGGGAATGGTCTTTCAGCATTTCAATCTGTTCCCTCATCTGACGGTGAAGGAGAATCTGGAGATCGCACCTAGAGTGGTCAAAGGCGAGGCGACAGAGGACATCCATCGCAAGAGTGCAGAGCTCTTGGAAAAGGTCGGCCTGTCTGATAAGGCAGACGCATATCCGGCCAAGCTCTCAGGCGGACAGAAGCAGCGTGTGGCGATTGCCAGAGCACTGATGATGAATCCGCAAATCTTGTTGTTTGATGAGCCTACGTCTGCGCTCGATCCCGAACTGACTGGTGAGGTCCTGCAAGTGATCAAGCAGCTTGCCCAGGAGCATATGACGATGATGGTTGTAACGCATGAGATGGGCTTCGCGCGAGAGGTGGCGAACCAAATCATGTTTATGGACAACGGGGAATTCGTAGAGTCTGGTACACCCGAGCAATTGTTTACAAACGCCCAATTTGAGCGGACAAAGTCGTTTTTGCATCGTGCATTAAAATAGATACGGAAAAATTGCAAATGCCCTCAGTGTCGAGCCGATCTGAGGGCATTTCGTTTATCCAGGCTACATTACCTGATAGCTCAAGTACCGTTTGCTAATGAACGAATGAAAATGATCGCTGAACGAGTCAGCATTCAAAAACGCATTGTAAGCGTAAGGAGTGACCCGACAGTAAACGACCTCTCGTCCATCGTGAAAACGGATGTAGAGGTGGCTTGCGGACAGATCGTAGCGAGTAGCTTTGATCAATTTCGATTCCAGTTCCTTGTATGTAATCTCTTGGGGGTCATTCTGACGGGGCAGAAATTGGCGGAAAAAAGATCTCAATTTACGTGCAAACTCCTTTATCAAAAAATCGGTTATCTATTTCTACGAGTCTTCATTTTACGCAAAAATTTGTATTCGGAATACAAAAATAGCACACCGATTGCAAAATAGGCTAAGAGAACCGTATTCAGAACGATCGTTGGAAAGTCGGCAAGCATGTAAGTTCCTCCTGTTAGAGAGAATGAAGTCACAAATAGGTTGTAACCTGCTCCAAAAAAGTGAAAATCTTCTTTTCGATTCGTTCTATGGGCCTATAATCTGGTTGTGTTTAGAAAAGAATGATCATCCGAAAGTATGTCGACTCATGAAAAAACTTGTCGAACATAGTCTATATTACCTATTTTATGGTTGTCAATAAATACATAGAATCAAAAACTATTACGATTCATTAATTTCCTTCGTTACATACCTTGTATCACGAGGTATTATGTGATACTCTCTAGGCATGTCTTGTGAAGGGAGCTGCTTTTGTGAATAAGGAGTTATTGAAAGGAAGCATCGATCTCCTGCTTCTCTCGCTGATCGCACAGAAAGATCAGTACGGCTATGAGTTAGCCAAAAAGATTCGTGATAAAAGCGATGAACTGTACGAGATCGGTGAAGGCACGCTATATCCTGCACTAAAGCGATTGGAGACGCAAAAGGCAGTGGAATCTTACTGGGGGGAAGCCAACGAAGGCGGACGCCGTAAATATTACCGGATCACCAAGACAGGCCAGGGCCTTCTTCAGGACAAGATGAAGGATTGGCAGAGCTTAAGCAGACTCATTATGCTTTGCAATGAGGGAAGTGAGTAAACGAATGAAGCTGGAAGAGTACGCAGAGCAGCTTGTCAGTCGCTTGCCTTGTTCCAAATGGGAAAAGCAGGATGTCAAAGATGAGCTGATGGATCATCTGAACAGCACGAAGAGTGAGCTGGTGGAGGAGGGCTATGAAGAACAGGAAGCCGTTTCTCTGACCATTCAACGATTCGGGCCGACGGGTGCAATTAGCCGGCAGCTGTCTGAATCGATGCCGCTTATCGATAAATACATCCGTAAATGCCTCATGGTCTTATTCTGGATGTATGTATCCGTCCTCAGCTATTACTTGCTGCTGTCGCTTGATCGATGGGAAAGCAGAGCTCGTATGCTTGAATGGAAGGAAAGGATGCTTGCTTATGGCGTCCCGCAGTATAGTGAGCCTTTTCTCAATACGAAACTATTTCAGACGTTGGTGGATTACGTATACCATTATGACAGATACAATGTCGATATATTGGTGTTCAATTTGGCAGGAAATGTCATCTTGTTCGTGCCGCTTGGGCTGCTGGTGCCGCTAGTGTTCTTCAGGTTCCAAAACATTCATCGTGTGTTTTTTCTCACGCTTGCAGTCAGTCTGCTCATTGAAATATTGCAGCTAATGCTTTCGTTAGGTAGCTTTGATGTCGATGATCTGCTGCTTAATGTAGTTGGGGGCCTGATTGGCTATGGGATGTTTCGCGTAGGGGCGGCCGTAATCTATAGGCGACGGAAAAGCAGCAAATTTGATGACGATTTGTCCGCCACATCGCCGTAGCAGGACCGAGCTCGCACCCATTTTTTTTTACATATGTACATCGTAATGCGATATACATAGTTATTCGATTTAGGAGGATTTCATGAAACGAACAGTGATTTTACTCATCGTTTTTGCGCTCATGCTTCAAGTAGTCGTTGGTTGTGAGAGCAATGCTGCTACCGGGCAGGTGCAGACGAAGCAGCACGCAGATTTTACTTTTGATGTGAAGCCAGAGACTTTTGAAGTATTCATCGAGAGAGACGGAGTGAAGGAAAGTGCTTCTGAGCCGATGCCTGCGCGTAAAGTAACGAATGTACAAAAAGGGGAGCAGGAGATCGCCTGGAGCTACCCAGACGATAAGCTGGATGTCTTGATCAGGAAGAATGACGATCACTTGCAGATCACTTTGACCTCGACAGGAGCAGAGAGCTTTTCCTGGCCGACGGTGAAAGGATCAAGCTATACTCTGCCTTTGGGAGAGGGGAAATGGATTCCTGCTGATGACAGCAAGTGGCAGTCATTTTTAAAGGAAGAGAGTCTTAGCTTTGCCGAGTCTTTCTCCATGCGCTTTTTCGCTGTGAATAAGAGCAAGTACGCGCTGATGTATGTCGTAGACAACTTGTTTAACAACACGGTTGATTTTGCTGTTGATCCGACGATTCGCTTTACGTTCTCGCATGAGTTCCCCACAATCAATCCGGACAAGACCTACGGGTTTCGCTTGTATGTGACAGACAATGATCCGGTCAGCATAGCGGGCGTGTACAAAGCTTATATCAAGGAACAAGGAGAGCTGCTAACCCTGGCTGAAAAAGCCAAAGCGAATCCGAATGTCGAAAAGCTGTACGGTGCTCCCCATTTTTACTTGTGGAACAAGAGCTTTCTATCTGTTCATGATGTGAAATGGAATGCGTTGAAGACGAAGCTGAATGAGAGCTTCATCGGGTGGCTGGAGCAGATCCTGGCTGGCAACGGAGAGGATGGAAAAGAAAGCATCCAGCAATTCCGGGAGATTCACAAGCAGGATTACGTCGCGGATTATCAAAAGAAAGCCATCATCAACGGACTCAATTATGTTTTGCGTTCGCGAGAGTTTTACAACCCGAAGCTCTTTACGAACGTCGATGGGAAGGCAAAAGAACTGATCGGAAAAGGGATTGACTCGTTGACTGAATCACAGCTGTACGACTTGAACAAAAGGCTGCTGAAAAGTGTGCTTAAGGATGTCGTTCCCCCGGTAGAAGAGTGGGGAAATGCCGACTCTACTGAGTTGCTAAAAGAAATGAAAGCAGCAGGAATCGACCAGGCATGGATCGGTCTGCCGGATTGGACTGCGGCCTACATGAAGCCGGAATTTATTCAACAGGCGAACGATACAGGCTATTTGATCGCCAGCTACGATTCCTACCATTCCATTCACAAGGAAGAAAATCCAGAATGGAACACGGCGATTTTCAAGGATAAAAGCTTGTATGAGAATGCGACGATTACGAAGAAAAATGGAGAAAAGAAGGCAGGGTTCCTACAACAAGGAAGATTGCTCAATCCGACCTTGTCGCTGCCTAGCGTGAAGCAGCGTATGGATGAAATCATGAGCAACGATGTGGCATTCAACTCGTGGTTTATCGACGTGGATGCAGCAGGAGATTTTAACGATGACTACACGCCGGAGCACACAACGACAGAAGCACAGGATATGCAGGCGAAGCTTAAGAGAATGGACTACATTCGCGATGAAAAAAATCTGGTCATTGGCTCTGAGACGGGCAACGACTTCGCCAGCCAAAGTATCGCTTTTGCCCACGGGATTGAGACGCCTGTTATCAAATGGGCAGATCCTGATATGCGTAAAAACAAGCAAAGCCCGTATTACGTAGGAGGCTACTGGTCCCCGGCGGGTGAGATTCCAGAGCGCTACACCAAGCAGGTTCCGCTCAAGGAAGAGTATCGCCATGTCTACATTGATCCGGCGTACTCTTTGCCACTGTACAAGCTGGTTTACAATAACTCCGTGATTACGAGCCATCACTGGGAGTGGGGCAGTCTGAAGATCAAGGGAGAAGTCGGAACCCGCATGCTGAAGGAGCTGCTTTACAATGTTCCACCGCTGTATCATTTGGATAAAAAGATGTGGGATGCAAAGCAAGCGTTGATCACGAACTATTTGAAGGTGTGGTCTCCCTTCCACAAAAAAGCGGTGCAGCAAGAGATGACCGATTATCGAGTATTATCCGAAGACAGGCTCGTGCAGAAGTCGGTTTACGGGGATGATCTGCAAGTGATCGCCAATTTCTCTGAGAAAGATTTCACGTACGAGGATCAAGTGGTGAAGGCCAGATCAGCTCTGATCATCGATGGTAACGATAGAAAGGCATTCCTTGCACCAGCTCAGTAAGGGTCATATGAAAAAAGCTGTCCGCGAATCGTGCGGCAGCTTTTTTCATATTCCACTTTAGAAAGAGCGGTTACTTCTTGGTTTTTAAATCATGTTGAAGGCGATTGATAAAGCTCATCGAGATGCGGGAAAAATGACGTTCCGCTGAGCGGACCCAGCCGAGATAGACTGGCTGTTGATAGGGAATGTCCAAATCAAGGGTGATCAATTCGGCATCGCGCAGAGGATGCTCGTGCATAAAGGAGTAGTCCAGCCCGATGGTGACAGCAAGGTTTTGCCTGATTGCACTCAGAATGGCATCTGTATTATTGGAAGTAAACAAGATCTCGACAGGACCATAGTTTTCGGCAAAATCATCCACGAACGACCTTACGTATGCGTCATTGTACAGGACAAAGGAATAATGACGAAGTTCATCTGGTGTGATGGAGGTTTGATAGGCAAGAGCCGAATTTTTCCCTACGCCCACGACCATTTTCCCTTCTACCAACGGTTCGAACACAAGGCCAAGACCCTCGCTTTTTTTTAGTAAGTGCTTATGAATGATAATCAGGCCAATATCAAGCTTGTCCTGAAGAATATCCTCCAATATTTCCTGGGTGCCTTTTTCTGCGAGCTCGGTACGAATGAGAGGGTAATCTTTTTTGAAGCTTGATACGGCATTTACCAACAAGCTTAATGGACCGGGAATGGTCGCCAGCCTAAGATCTCCGCTCAGCGTGTTTGTATAGTTTTGGGCTTCCTCCCAGATCTCCTGAATCTTGCCTAAGGCTTCAAATGCTTTTTTGATGATGATGCGCCCTTCTGGGGTCGGTACGGCTCCGATGCGGGAACGTGTAAACAAGGTAACGCCTAATTCAGATTCCAAGCTGGAAAGCGACTGACTGATGGCGGAAAGAGTGACATGCTTGTTTTGCGCTGCTTTGGTCAGTGACCCTGCTTTCGCGATCTCGACAATATATTCGAGCTGTTCAAAATGCATAACGTTTAACACATCCTTTAACCGTACTTAAGGAACGGTAAGTATGTTTGAATATAATTAAATATAGTTGAGGTCTATAATGAAAGCAAGGCAAGGGATCAGGTGCAGTGTCACATACGAAATAAAAATGGAGGCGTTTCCAAATGGCAAGATTAGCAGAAAAAGTAGCGATCATTACCGGTGGCGGAACTGGAATCGGGAAAACAACGGCGATTCGTTTTGCAAAAGAAGGTGCGAAAGTAATCGTTACCGACATTAATCTGGACAGTGCCTCTCAGACGGTAGCGGAAATCAAGGAAGCGGGTGGAGAAGCCATCGCGATTGCGCATGATGTAAGTCGTGAAGAGCAATGGCAGCAAGTGGTGGAAGCTACGATTCAACAATACGGAAAAGTAGACATCCTGTTTAATAATGCAGGAATTTATATGATTAAACCGCTCGCAGAAATTACGCTGGAGGAATGGAATCGTCTGATGGCGATTAACGTGACAGGCGTATTTTTGGGAATGAAGCACACGATGCCTGTCATGGCAAAACAACAAGGTGGTTCTGTCATCAATGCTTCATCCATCGCTGGACTGTTCGGTGCGCCAGGTCACGTATTGTATGGAGCGAGCAAAGGGGCTGTCCGCATCATGAGCAAGGATGCAGCCATGGAGTATGCGGCTCACGGCGTGCGTGTGAACTCGATTCACCCTGGCTATATCGATACGGGGATGGTGTCGTACGCTTCGGAGACTACGAAGCACTCCAAGGCAGAACTGGCACAGGCTACTCCGACTGGCCGACTCGGTACGGTAGATGATGTATCCAATATGGTACTGTTCCTCGCTTCTGATGAGTCTTCCCATGTCACAGGGGCAGAATTCGTCATCGATGGCGGCGCAACAGCAAGATAAAACGGTAAACACGCCATTTTATAAAGTAGGAGGAGTTATACATGAGACTGGAAAATAAAGTAGCGATTGTTACAGGGGGAGCAAGTGGAATCGGGGAGACTACCGTCCGTCTTTTCGCAAAAGAAGGAGCAAAAGTAGTAATTGCTGACTTCTCCACACGAGGAATGGAATTGGCAGAAGAGCTCAATCAGGCAGGCTTTGATGCTTTGTTCGTGAAAACGGACGTGACAAAGGAAGACGAAGTGAAAAATATGGTGAGCGTCACTGTGGAGAAGTACGGGAAGGTAGACGTGTTATTTGCCAATGCAGGCATCGCCAAGGACGCACCTGGACATCTGTTGAGCATGGATGACTGGCAAAGAACGATTGATATCAATCTTACCGGAGTGTTCTTGTGTGATAAATACGTCATCGAGCAAATGCTGGCGCAAGGAACTGGCGGAGCGATTGTCAACTGCGGCTCTATTCATAGCCATGCCGGAAAAGCGGGTGTGACTGCATACTCTTCCGCCAAAGGTGGCGTGAAGCTTTTGACCCAGACACTGGGAATTACGTATGCGAAACAAGGGATTCGCGTGAACGCTGTCTGCCCTGGTTACATTGACACGCCACTGATCGCTGGTCGCGATGAAGCTATAACCGAGCATCTGATTGGGCTGCATCCAATGGGACGCTTGGGTAAACCGGAAGAAGTCGCCAAGGCTGTTCTGTTCCTTGCCAGCGATGATGCTTCATTCGTCACTGGGACAAGCCTGTTGGTGGACGGCGGATACACTGCACAATAGTTGGACCTTCTCCTCGCGTAGATTTGTCTATTCGGGGAGAATTTTTTTTGTGATAAACCCATCCTGCAAGTGCCCTCAACCATCGTCCAAGCGGGCACAAATCCCCTCTCATATGATAGGAGTAAGCTTTTTACAGCCATTAGCAGACGGGGAGGGAGCAGTATTGCCAACTTTTGTGGGTACGGTGACCATTACGAATAATGTTGGGAATATTAACTTTGGCGATACGGCAAACAACTCTCCGAAAAGCGTGACCAAAGCGTTTTCCGGTTCGGGTGGAAACAACAGCGGCAACATGGTAAAAGTGATCAATGAAAATAGCCAGACGAATACATGGGTGGGGTCAGGAGCAGCTGCAATGAAGACAATGAAGACAATGAAGACAAAGAAGCAGGTCCGTCGCGCAGCCCGAAAAGGCAAAAAGAAAAGGTAGCCCTGAGCAAGGCGCGTGAGAGAGTGGACAAGCTTCCCAATAGAAAAGAGATTAAGACTATTGCGAATTCGGGTGAATTGAGATACAAAAGATGGAGAAGATGCAGAAAGGAAGCAAACCAGATGACGAAAACAAATGAAGAATCACTCTTATTTACCCGGGTGAACAAGGACACACAAGCGTTGCCGATTTCCATTGAGGACTGGGAGAAAAAGGCGCGAGAGGTATTGCCGGATGGGCCATTTGATTACGTTGCAGGGGGATCAGGGGCAGAAGAAACCTTGGTAGAAAACCGGACAGCCTTCTCACGCTGGGCGGTCATTCCACGGATGATGCGCGATGTAACGAATCGCACTCTTGGTATTTCCATATACAATCAACCATTGCGTACGCCGATTTTTTTGGCCCCAGTCGGCATGCAGACGATTTCGCATCCGGATGGTGAGCTGGCGTCTGCAAGGGCGGCCGCAGCAGCAGGCGTACCGTTTGTAGCCAGCACCGTCTCTGCCCATTCACTCGAACAAATAGCGGATGTCATGGGAGATGCCTATCGCTGGTTCCAGCTCTATTGGTCCAACGATCGAGAGGTTTCTGCCAGTATGGTTAGACGAGCAGAAATGTCTGGCTATTCTGCCATTGTCCTCACGGTAGATACAGTGATGCTAGGGTGGAAGCGCCGAGATTTTCGTAACGGGTATTCACCGCTGCGCGAAGGAAAAGGGTTGGCGAACTACATAACAGACCCTGTTTTTTGCTCCCGACTCCAGGAGGTAACACCGGAGAATGCGGTAGAAGAGGTATTGAAAAACATATATCATCCAGCGCTGAATTGGAACGATATCTCCTTTTTGCGGGAGCATACGCGTCTGCCGATTTTGGTAAAAGGAATCCTGCATCCAGATGATGCGAGGCTTGCCTTAGAACACGGCGTGGATGGAATTATCGTCTCCAATCATGGTGGGCGGCAGATGGATGGCGCTATTTCTACGCTGGATGCACTGCCTGCAATTGCCGAGGTGGTAGCAGGCAAGATACCTGTCTTGCTCGATAGTGGCGTACGTACAGGAGCAGATGTCGTCAAAGCGATAGCATTAGGAGCGAACGCCATCCTGATTGGTCGCCCATTCTTGTACGGACTGGCTGTAGCAGGAGAGCAGGGCGTGGCGAGTGTTCTGGATACGCTCATCCATGAGTTTGATGTCGCAATGGCTCTGTCCGGCAGCAATTCTGTCGCAGATCTTAACCGCAGCATTCTCGCCCGCTTGTAATGGAGAGATAGTATGCTATAACCATGTTTGAGAAAAAGTGAGCCGGACTCCTTGTTCTGGCTCACTTTTCCTTATGAACACCTCAAGAAGTTTGCAAAAATGTTGTTTCTACCGCAGGCGTTCTCGTTGATCTTTCGGAAATACATGGTAAAATGGAGCGGACTTCTTTTCAGAACGTTATGATCCTTCTGTAAGGATCATTTTTTTTGACTGTTTCAGAAAGCAGGTTTTCTTAACGGCAATCACGACAAGAGCCGTACTCCATAAACAGGTGATCGAGATGAAAAACCAATTAATAGCTTCAATGACACCCCAAAATTGGGTAGGGCTACTACTCGAAAAAGATGGTGAGCTAAATATGGTTGTAAACGAGCTGGCAGATGTGAAATACGCTTTGGATCAGTCAACGATCCTGGCTATTACGGATCACAAGGGGATTATTTTGCGCGCAAATGAATAGTTTTGCCGCATATCCAAATACGAACGTAGCGAATTGGTCGGGAAGGATCATCGACTGCTTAATTCCGGCCATCATCCGAAAAGCTTTTTCAAAGAAATGTGGTCGTGCATCCGCTCCGGTGAAGTATGGCGGGGGGAAATTCGCAATCGAGCAAAGGATGGCAGCTTTTACTGGGTAGATACGACGATCGTGCCCTTTAAGAATCAGCAGGGTGAGATCTACCAGTACCTTTCCATCCGCAGTGACATCACAGCTCGTAAGCAGATGGAAGAGGAACTCAAGCGGAGTGAAGAAAAGTATCGCATCATCGCTGAAAATACGTCAGATATCATCAGCATCATTAATCTGGATGGGGAATTTCTTTACTTGTCTCCGTCGCATATTCGTCTATGGGAGCATGAAGTGCCTGATCATGAAATCCACAATCTGTTCGAGTGGATCGTGGAGGAAGACAGGGATATTTTCGCCTACGCGATTCAGCATGCGTTCTCTACGCGAAAAGAGTACATGGTAGAATGTCGGATCAACACGCAAAGACAAGATGTCATCTGGACAGAGAGCAAGATCAATCCGATTACGGATCAGGAAGGGAATGTGACCAAGCTGCTCCTTGTGACCCGTGACGTCACTGACCGGAAGCGCTCTGAAGAGACGATACACCACTTGGCTTATCATGATGCGTTGACAGACCTTCCGAATCGACGTATGTATGTCCAACAGCTCAGCAAGGAAATGATGCAGGCCAAGCGTTTTCAATCCACGCTGGCTGTCCTGTTTTTAGATATGGACCGTTTCAAGGACGTGAATGACTCGTTCGGTCACGATGTAGGGGATTTGCTGCTAGTAGAGGCAGCAAAACGTCTGCAGGGATGCCTGAAGCCAGGAGATGTCGTCGCCAGACTGGGTGGAGATGAATTTACGGTGATGCAGACACAGCTTCAGGATCGCAGTGAAGCGGCAGCCTTGGCGGAGCAGATCATGAATCAGCTGCAGAGGCCGTTTGAATTGGATGGTCATGTGTTCAACGTGTCTTGCAGCATCGGCATTGCCTTGTACCCGCAGGATGGGGACAACCCTGAAGATCTGTTGAAACGGGCGGATACGGCTTTGTATACAGTGAAATCACGCGGGAAGAATGGCTATGACTTTTTCGATCCGACGATGGAGGCGAAGTCGCTGGAGCGCATCTTGATGGAAAATGAGATGCGAAAAGCGATTGAACAAGAGCAGTTCCAAATCTACTACCAGCCGAAAATTGATATCGCGACAGGAGGAATGACAGGCATGGAGGCGCTCGTCAGATGGGTGCATCCTGAGCTTGGCATCATCCCGCCGAATCGCTTTATTCCCATTGCGGAGGAGACAGGGATGATCCTGGCGCTTGGGGAATGGATTTTGAAGCAGGCGTGCAGACAAAACAAGCTATGGCATGATCAAGGATATACGTTGAAGGTGTCTGTGAATTTGTCAGCGAGACAAATCTATCAAAAAGATCTGGTCGAGATGATCAAGGATATTTTACGGGAAACCAATCTGTCTCCTGATTGGCTGGAGCTGGAGATTACGGAGAGCATTTTTGTGAAAATGGAAGAGGCGACGGCAGTCCTGCAACAGATTCGGGATATCGGCATCGAAATTTCGATTGATGATTTTGGGACAGGCTACAGCTCGTTTAGTTATATTAAAAGCTTGCCAGTCGATACAATCAAAATTGACGCCTCCTTTATACGCGACATTCATCACAACCAAGAGAGTCAAGCGATTGTAAAAGCGATTGTCACAATCGCGCAAAGTCTCAATATGAATGTAATTGCAGAGGGAATTGAACTGGATGATCAGGTAGCGGCTTTGAAGGAAAACGGCTGCGACCACGGTCAAGGCTATTTGTTCAGCAAGCCGCTTACGACTGATGATTTCGACCAATTCCTGCGTCAGGAGCAGCAATAATATGGCAGCAAGCAAAGCCGGGTGAGTACATCCGGCTTTTTGGCATCTGTGGTACTATAGGAGGCGGACAAAAACATAAAGCAAGAGTACAGCTAGAAAGGGAGGCCCCTCGTGGGAAAGTTTTCGTATAAAACCGCAGTCGCTATTGCAAGTCTGGTGTTGATGTGGGGATTAAGCTGGTCGATCTACAAAATGTCGCTCGCTTATACGCCACCTATTTTATTCGCAGGAATGCGCTCGTTGATTGGCGGACTTCTGCTTGCGTTGTTTATTTTGCCAAAATGGAAAAAAATCAACTGGCGTGAAAATTGGTCAGGCTATTGTATATCTGCTTTCCTGAATACATTATGTTTTTACGGCATTCAGACGGTTGGACTCGTGTATTTACCAGGTGGATTATTCTCCGTATTGGTTTACTTCCAGCCAATCTTGATTGGGCTCTTTGCCTGGTTGTGGCTCGGAGAAAGCATGACGGTGGTCAAGGTGATGGGGCTGATTATGGGATTCCTCGGAATACTTGCGGTCAGTGCAGACGGGCTTACTGGACAGGTATCCATTGTAGGTGTCATCTTGGGATTGCTGACAGCTGTATCTTGGGCGTTGGGAGTGATCTATGTCAAAAAAGTCAGTACCAAGGTAGATTCACTCTGGATGGTTGCCATGCAATGCATCATCGGTGGAGCGGCATTAACCATGTTGGGGACAGGCGTAGAAAGCTGGTCCGACATCGTCTGGAATGTGCCTTATTTGATCGGTCTTAGCTATGGTGCTACGTTTGGCGTGCCGATTGCAATCGTCATTTACTTTGGGCTTGTGAATGCGGGTGAAGCGAGCAAGGTGGCGGCTTTTACATTTCTGGTGCCGCTCATCGCAGTCGTTACGGGCACCATTTTCATGGACGAGCCGGTTACGTATTCGCTCATCGCTGGCCTGGTTTTGATCGTGTGCAGTATTTATTTGGTGAACTATCAGAAGAAAATACAAAAGCCTGCGATTGCCAATACTCTCAATCGTGGATAGGGAAGAAAACAAAACAGCCGACACCTCAGGTTCGGCTGTTTGTCTTTTTGAGATTATACGTAGGGCTCTTTATAGATTCCCTTATCATAAATGTACTGAAGGCAATCATCCGGCAATAAGAAGCTTGGGTCGCCGCCTTTGCGGATTTCGTCACGGATGTAAGTAGAGCTGATCCCCATGTTGATGCCCTTGCTCATGATGAGAAAATGCTCGTCGTGATTTCGCAGCAGCGCATCCTCCGCGATCAAGTCAGCGGTCGGATAGCCTTCGCGTGACATCACGATAAAGTGGAAGCCGGCGATCAGCTTTTCGGCGTTCCCCCAGTTCGACATTCCGTCCAAGAGGTCCGAACCCATGATGAAAAACAGCTCGTCATTCGGGTACTTCTTTTTCATATGCATCATCGTGTCATACGTATACGTCTCACCAGGCAGGGCATCCATCTCGACTGTAGAAATTTCGAAAAGAGGCTCACCGTATTGGTTTGTTTTGTGCGTACTGCTCGCCAACGCCAATTTGAGCATGTGCAGGCGATGGACATCCTCTGTCTGTAATTTTTTATCATGACGCTTCGAGGAGCATGGGACGAAAATGACTTTGTCCAGCCGTCTCCGATGAGCGACGGTCGCAGCCGTGAACAAATGGCTGTACGTTATGGGATCAAAGCTGCTGCCATAAATACCGATACGCATAGTAACTGCCTCCTATTCGTCATGAGCCTGCTATTTTTTCCGTACAGTCATGCCAAGCTGGTTCTGAAAATGACCGAGAGCCCATTGGTGGCCTTCTGGAAGAAAGCTCGCCACTGCATCCTCATGGATGACAACGGAAAAGCCGTGATAAAATCCCTCAATCGCTGTATGCAATACGCAAATATCTGTGCAAACTCCTACCAGATGAATTTCCGTGATACCTCTTGTGCGTAGTAATAGCGCAAGGTCCGTTCCTTGAAAAGCACTGTAGCGCGTCTTATCCATCCAGTGAATCGTCTCATCGAATTCCTCGTAAATGTCCTGAATACTGCCGTACAAATTCCGGCCAGTAGTACCGATAATGTTATGCGGAGGATACAGTCCTGTCTCAGGATGGTACGGGTCCTGTTCTCGATGAGCGTCGACTGCCATGACAACGAAGTCGCCTTCTGCGAGGAAGTCGCGGATCAGTTCGCCAATGCGTCCTTCTATGGCCTGGCCCGGCTCCCCACAAGTCAATGCACCGTCAGTCGCAACAAAATCATTCGTGTAGTCGATCACAATCAAAGCTTTCATGGCAAAAACCTCCTGAATGTGGATGTTCAAAAAGCCGTCTTTTCAGCACCGAGAAAGTGGCGAGAACCTGAAAAAGGAGGAGCGGAGTGTAGGGGAACCTACATGAGCACCGGACTTTGAAGGTGAACGCCTCTTTCGATGTCGAATTTGCCCTCAGGACCGCTTCGTGATCAAAAGACGATTTTTGAACTATCTCCTGAATGTGAATGTGGACTTTCTAATAAATCATGGCAGTCGGCGTAAAGCCGGTAAAGCGATAGAGCTTCGCTGGCGAATTCGAGAACTCAGTAGAGTATACAGGCAGTCCGTCACCAGATAGAACAGGTTCGAGAAGTCCTTGTCGTCTGGTAGTCGCAAGCAGGCGCCGCTCAAAATTGCCGCGATCTTTTGCTGAAAAGGAAGGGACGACCGTCTCAATCACTTGCAGCAGTTCACTCAAGGTAAACTCATCTGGCAAAAACGCTTTGGCAATCGTCGTTTGCAGCATCTGCTCACGAACCCGCTGTAAGGCGTCCGTCAAAATTTCACGATGATCAAAAGCAAGGTTGCGTGCAAAAGCTTCCTCAATCGGAAACAGCTGCGCGTCTGATGCGTCGTCGTTCGCCTGTGCGTGCTTCAATAAATCTTCATGAACGAGAGAGACATAGGCGACACTCGGAATCCAGCCACGAGGGTCTCGACCCGGCTTGTAGTATGTCTTGAGCTGCTCAATGTGAACATCGCGGTCGATATTCGTCTCTTCTTTTAGTTCACGGTAGGCGCATTCATCCAGCGTCTCCGATTCATGGGAAAACCCGCCGGGCAAGGCCCATTGCTCACCAAAGGTATCACTTTTGCGCTTGATCAGAAGAACCGCTAATTGCTTGTGTGGCAGCGATTTGGTTTTCGTTTGGCGCGGGGTGGAAAGGATTGTAAAGAGGCAAATATCTGTTGGAAGCCCATCCGGTGAGCGATACTTTTTGGTCCGAAAATGGATGCGTTTGGCTCGTAGGGGGGACGTACTCACAAGATCATCCTTTCCATTTGCTCGAATCTGTTATCATGCTTTTATATTATAAGATCGTTTTAACAATGTCAATTATACAATGTAAAGATATGTGAAAAAAGACGCCTGTGAATGTCAGACGTCTCTTTGAAGTAGTTCCTGCGAAAAGCGATTGATTAAACAGCATCAAGCGCCAGTCTCAAGGTAATGTTAATATTTTCTTCCGTTTGGGCTACGATCGTATGTGGGCTAGTCAATCCGAAGTCACCAAACGTTACCACTGATGTTCCTTCCAGCTGCAGCTTGCCTTGGGAATATATCGCATCAGCATCAATTTTCACGTCTTTGGCAATCCCTTTGAGGGTCAAGACACCATTGATGGTAAACGAAGCCTTTTGTCCTTCTGTCCACGTAGTTGGCCAGTTCTCAAATGATTTTGCTTCAAAGGTAGCGGCCGGGTGCAAGGCTGTATCGAAGTAATCAGGAGATTTGATATGCGTGTCGCGCTTTTCATTGCCGGAGTTCAGTTGATTCAAGTCAGCAGAAGCCGTTGCTTTCATTTGATCTGGTGCAGAGAGGTTCACATCCCAGCTGCCGGTAATCCCGTTCATTTCAAAGTTGACCGTTTCTTTTGAGGTAGTAACGGAGAAATATACTTTAGACTGGTCGTTGATCGTCCATTTTTTATTCAGTTGATCTGCTGTCAATGCCGTGGATGAACTGGTAGATGAGGCTGTGCTTACTGCAGCTGCAGGCTGGATTTCCACATGGTTTCCCACGAAGTAGTCATAGAGCATGTAGCCTCCGATACCGACCACGAGGGTGGCAACTGAGGCAGTAAGGATGACGGAATTCTTTTTCATTATTGGATAACCTCCATATTTTTGAAGTGCTCAGATTTGAGTGGTATGTAATTGACTTCGCAGTGATCATTATGAAAGAGGAAGCTGAGAGGGGCTTGAAAGCAGGCTGAAAGTTTGTTGAAAGTGCAGTGGTACGAGAATTATCAACTTCTTTTTTAGCGCGAGTGCCATTCGGTGGTTTCTTTTTCTGTACAAAGGTTTCAGCTAGTACTCAGGACATATTCAGCAAACTTTCAGCTACTCTTTGCCTGATCAGGTAAAATGGAGGTGAGGTGAAGGAAATGAGCCTAAATAAAGGCATTAAAATATTGCTTGTCGATGATGAGCCGACCATCCTGCAGTTTCTGGAGATGGGTCTCGAGAATGAAGGCTTCCAGGTGTTGACGGCACAAGACGGAATGACCGCCGTGACCATGGTGAAGGAGCATCAGCCGCATGTGGTCATCCTCGATGTGATGATGCCGGGCATGGATGGCTTCGAGGTATGCCGGATGCTGAAAAAAATACAAAATGTAGCGACGATCATGCTGACTGCGAGAGAAGACGTGGAGGATCGAGTAAAAGGACTGACGCTCGGCGCGGATGATTATATGATCAAGCCGTTTAGCTTTGAGGAGCTGCTTGCCCGCATCCATGCTCGCATTCGCAATCATTATCCGCACTTGCTCTCCAAAGTAAATCTAGGTCCATTCCAGATCGATGACAGACGGAAGGAAATTAGCTACGAGGACACACTCTTGGAGCTATCGCCAACGGAATACTCCTTGCTGAAATATTTGGTGACGAATCACGGCTTGGTGCTGAGCAAACCGATGATTCTGGATAATGTGTGGGGGTATGATTTCGGTGGGGAGGAGAACATTGTCGAGGTGTACATCCGCTCCCTGCGTGACAAACTGAACGATCGTCAGCATCGGATCATTCGCACATTGCGGGGTGCGGGTTATCGGGTAGATTTTGTATGACAAAGAATCGAAACAAACAGTGGGCCCCCTTCCTAGAACCGAACTCTTTGCGCTATCAGCTGCTATCTCGTTCGTTATTTATCTTATCCGGGCTGCTGCTCCTGATTGGTGTGATTCAGTATTTTTTAATGGAGCAGTTCTTGTATCGCAGTAAAGCGGAAAGCCTGTTGAATCTAGCGGTCACCGTTCCCTATCAAGTCCTGGAGGAGACGGAAACGCTCCCGAAAAACGATAAGTATGTAAGTGCGTTGCTATCCTTGCGCACACCGGATATCAAGTATGCCTTTATTGACAATGACGCAAATGTGACGGAGTTGTTTGCGAATCCGAGTGAAGGATATTCCCCGCGCTTTCCTGACAACCTGTACCGCGAGATACTGGCAAGCGGAGTATGCACGTTTAAATACAAAATACTGGAAGGAAGCGGTGGGAAAGATTATCTGGCAGTACTGGCTCCTATCAAATCTCCTGACCAAGTCCAAGGAATCATGCAGCTCAGTACTCCTGTCGGATCGATGAGGGAGGTACTATTTCCGCAGCTCATCATTTTCTTTTCAGCGTCTGCACTTGCTCTCATTATTGGCATACTAACCTTTGTGCCTGTGCTTCGGCGAACACTGAATCCACTCACCTGTATCGAAGGCACTGTTGAGCGGATCAACGCTGGTAATTTAGATGAGCGATTGCCAGTCAATCAAGGGCAGATGGAGATCGATCAATTATCGGCGGTCTTTAACGGAATGCTGGAGCGGTTGGAAACCTCCTTTAAAATCGAGCAAGAAGTCGGGGAGCGGATGCGGCGCTTTGTGGCAGACGCTTCGCACGAATTGCGAACGCCACTGACATCGATCCATGGATTTCTGGAGGTGCTGATGCGAGGTGCAGCGGCAAATCCCGAACATTTGCAAAAGGCATTGAAAAGCATGCACGGAGAGACAGAGCGCCTTAACAAGCTGGTCAACGATTTATTGTATCTTGCCCGCATGGATCGGGAGCCCGCATTATTTTTGCAAGAAGCCGATTTGGAGGAGATTGTTCACTGTATGGAATCGCAGCTCCTTGTTCTGGCAGGGCACCGTAAAGTTCACTTCCGTGTTGAACCGAACGTGACAGCTACTTTTGACTGTGACGGAATGAAACAAGTCATTCTCAACCTGTTTCAAAATGCGGTACAGCACACGGACCCTGTGGACGGTGAGATTGAGGTAACGCTGAGCAGCCTCGCAAGTGGAATTGAGCTGACGATTCGAGATAATGGGGCAGGGATTGCACCGGAGCATGTCCCACATGTATTCGACCGTTTCTACCGGATTGAATCGTCGCGCACACGCAAAATGGGAGGTGCTGGCTTGGGACTGTCGATTACCCAATCCATCGTGGAAAATCATGGAGGAAAAATTGACGTCCAAAGCAGCGTGGGAACAGGTACCGTGTTTCGTGTCTGGATTCCTAAGGGTTCGTAAGTGGATACGAAGACAGAAGTTGTTGGTTGACAATGTGGGAAAACCTTTTTATAATCTGAGACATTCAATAAAACAATCAACACAGCCGTGAAAAGGAAAGTAAAAAAGGGATTTTGACGTCCAGAGAGTTGCCTGATAGCTGAGAGGGCAGCCGCGAACTCTTTTTGAAAGCCACCTTGGAGCTCTGCTTTTGAAAATGCCAAGTAGAAAGCAGCGGATGGCCCACGTTATGGGGCGCATGTCTTTATAGACTGCACAAGTTTGCCTTTTGTGAGAGAGGCAAAAAAGCTGAGTGGTACCGCGATACCTTCGCCTCAGCAATCGGATTCATGGATATCATGAGTCTGGTTGCTGAGGCTTTTTGCTTTTTGAGGTTGTTCAAAAAGTCGTCTTTTGATCACGAAGTAGTGCTCATGTAGATTGCCTACATTCCGCTCCTCCTTCGTTCGGTTCTCGCCATCTTCTCGGTGCTGAAAAGCCGACTTTTTGAACACGTATTTTATGTACAAAAATAAAGAGAAAACTGGAGTGGTGGGGCATGGATCGCTTGAAGCAAAGAGAGCTGTTGCACCTGTTGGAAGAAGACAGTCGCATGAGCGCTGAGCAAATCGGAAAAATGCTCGGGGAACCAACTGAGGTCATTGAACAGACGATCGCAGCATTGGAAGCCGAGAAGGTCATTGTAAAATATCCAGCGTTGGTGAACTGGGAGCGGGTGGACGATCATCCGTATGTGAACGCGATGATCGATGTAAAAGTGACGCCGAAGCGGGACGTCGGCTTTGATGAAGTGGCAGAGCGAATCTGCCGTTTCCCAGAAGTAAAGGCTGTTTACTTGATGTCTGGTGCAAGCTATGATTTGTCGATTATTTTGGAAGGCAAAACGATGAAAGAGGTAGCGACTTTTGTCTCGCAAAAGCTGTCTACACTCGATTCGGTTGTCTCAACAGCTACACACTTTATTTTGAAACGTTACAAGCACGATGGCATTGAGCTGGAAGATCGTGACGAAGATCACAGGATGGTGGTTACGCCGTGAGTACACAAGTCAAAGTCAAAAACCGTTTATCCAGTACAGTTGCATCGTTGAAGCCATCGGGCATTCGCCGCTTTTTCGACTTGGCGGCATCGATGGAGGGAGTCATTTCCTTAGGTGTCGGGGAGCCGGATTTCGTCACTCCTTGGCGCATGAGAGAAGCTTCGATTTCTTCCCTGGAGCGTGGACATACAGCTTATACCTCCAATGCGGGTATGCTGCCATTGCGCGTGGAGATTCAGAAATACTTGGAAGAACGTTTTTCTGTCAGCTATCATCCAGAGACAGAAATTCTCGTGACCGTCGGTGCCAGCGAAGCGATTGATATCGCGTTGCGTGCGATTCTCGACCCAGGTGATGAAGTGCTGGTCGTGGAGCCATGCTACGTTTCCTATGAGCCAGTTATTCGTTTGGCTGGTGGGGTGCCAGTTTTCCTGAAAACGACGATGGAAAACCAGTTCAAGCTGACAACGCAGGAGCTGGAGACGCACATCACCGCTCGTACCAAAGCGATCATTTTCTGTTATCCGAATAACCCGACCGGGGGCACGATGACCGCAGAAGAATGGAAAACGCTTTTGCCGATCATTGAAAAGCACGACCTCATGGTGATTTCCGATGAGATTTATGCGGAGCTTACCTACGGACGGATGCACGATAGTATCGCGGCCCTTCCAGGGATGAAAGATCGGACGATCCTGATCTCCGGTTTCTCCAAAGCATTCGCGATGACCGGCTGGCGTCTGGGATATGTCTGCGCGTCACCTGATTTGCTCGCAGGCATGCTGAAGATTCATCAGTACACGATGCTGTGTGCACCGACAATGGCTCAGATGGCTGCGTTGGAGGCCCTGCGTCATGGACGTTCAGATATGGAACGAATGATCGAGAGCTACCGCCAGCGTCGTAACTATGTGGTAGATGGCTTCCGTCAAATCGGATTGACGTGCCACGAACCAGATGGTGCATTCTACGCCTTCCCATCTGTGGCGTCTACAGGTCTCAGCTCTTCTGAATTTGCTGAGAAGCTGTTGATGGAAGAGAAGGTAGCTGTCGTACCGGGAGACGTGTTCGGCGAGAGCGGGCAGGGTCATATCCGTTGTTCATACGCAACATCGATGGAGCAGTTGAAAAAGGCGCTGGATCGTATGGAGAGCTTGATGGGACGACTGTCGTAACATTTTCCGGGAAATAAAGGGGGTGGCTTTTAAGCTGCCCCTTTTTTACGAGTGATGCTGTGGTGGGGAAGAAGCGCATTTCCAGTCTGCACTTCGGCCTACGCCCCGCAAGGGGGGATTGACTGCCCGCTCAGGAAAAAATGGCGGGAGCGCTTCAAACGTTGCAGTTTCGATGGAGTGATTCATAAGTGAAGCTTAAATTCCCCGTCATTTTTCCAGAGCTGGGTAGGGCTCCAGAGGAGCTTGACTGGAAATGCGCTTCTTCTTCGCGGCTGTGGTAAGGGAACAGCTTGAAAGCTGGTGCATGAGGATGTCTTGAAGGTAGTTCTAGGAGGAGATCTCTAATGATTTCACTGCCAAATCATTTTATCAAAACGATTAAGGGCGTACATAAAGAAGCAGGGCGTCTCTGGCTCGATTCCTTTCATGAGCTGATTGCTGATTGCGAAGCGCGGTGGTTTTTAAAGGTGTTAGAGCCGTTCCCACTCTCTTATAACTTTGTTGCTCCTGTAGTGATGCAGGATGGGAGAAACGCAGTGTTAAAGCTCGGGGTACCTGGAGTGGAATGGCAGAGGGAGCTGGCTGCGATTCGAAATTTTGCAGGGCAGGGGATGGTACAGCTGCTCGATGCTGACGAGAAAAAAGGCGTAATGCTTTTGGAGCGCATCCAGCCAGGGGAGACACTGGACAAGCTGAGCAGCGAAGACGAACGGATTCAATGCTTGGCCGGCGTGATCAAAAGAATGCATACCCCCATTTCGAAAACAGGCATGCTTGCTTTTACGTTTCCGACGATAGCAGACTGGGCTGTGGGATTGGAGGAGGTTCGACCTCATTTCCAAGGGGGGACAGGACCGATTCCCGAGCAAATGCTGGAGCAGGCAGAACGATGGTACAAAAAGCTTCTCTCTACGCAAAAAGAACAGTGTCTGTTGCACGGAGATCTCCATCACGAAAATATTTTGCGTGCAGAAAGAGAGTCGTGGCTGGCGATTGATCCGAAGGGATCGATCGGGGAGACGGAGTACGAGGTGATTCCGTTTTTGCTGAATCATCTGCCGGAGAGTGGAGTAGAGGAAGTAATGAAGCAACGCGTCAATGGCCTGACTAAGGTACTGGATTTGCAAAAGGAGAGGGTCTTGGCGTGGGCATATTGCCACAGTGTACTCTCTGCTTGGTGGCTCATAGAGGATTTCGGTGCAGATGATGGCCGATTGGAGATGGCCAAAGTATTTGAGCAGCTGATGAATGAGTGAAGGCTTCACCTTAGGGGTGAAGCCTTTTCTACCTTTTCTATATGAAATGAATAAATGAGATCCTTCGTAATACGAAATATTAATAGCCAGTCGACTGATTCAAGGTGATAACAGCTACATTGTATTGATAAATAGATTCGATTGCTTTTGTTTCGGAATCAAACAGGCTTGCTTCGTGCTCCATTATATCTTTCAACGATGCTTTTCCTAGTCTATATTGATCGATTGTAGCCTGATAGCGCTCCAATGCGTTTTCTTTCTTTGATGTGCTTTCATCCAAAGCCTTTTTCGCTGCGAGAACCTTCCCATAGTTGTCGCTTACTTCTTGTCCAATTTTCTTTTGCGCTTTTTGTTTTTGCAGTTCAGCTTTTTTATGTTCATTTTTGGCGATCGTGCCTTTATATGTGCTGAGTGCGGCATACTCTGCCGTGTAATCGATTTTTACTTGAGCAAAGTCTATTTCCGCTTGAGCCTTCATCATTTCCGGGCGTTTTTCAAAAGCTTTTGCCTGCAATTGTTCCAGAGTGGGTATCGTATAATGGGTCAGATCAGCTGCTTCCACTTTCCACGTTTTGTCCGCTTTTTCATTCAATAATTCGTTGAGCTTGGCCAATGCTTGTTTGTAGCTGGTTTCAAGCGCAGCAAGATTTTTGTGAGCTTCTGTTTCTTGGGAGTCCGCCCAATATTGCCGTTGCATGCTTTTCTTTTGGGCTTTGATCTTGGCATCGAGAGATTGGACTTCGAAGAAAGCTTTTTGTACTTGCAATTGTATCGTGTTTTTTTGTGTATTCATGGCTGCTTCATCGACGACGACTTCTTTGATGGCTTTGGCAGCCTCTTCGAATTTCTTTTTTGCGTCAGCTAGGGTCATGATGCTGGATTTTTTGATTTCGGCTTTCTCTCTCAGTGTGATGGATGTTTCGTATTCCGTAATATCTAAGTCAAGCCGAAGCAGCTCCAGATCTACGCTGTTTTTTAGTGCCTGTTCTACTGCAAAATCGAGCGACAAGGGGGAAACGTCCGTCTGCTCGGCGGCGATCGCGAGTGGAGCAGCCATAGCCACATGGGCGCCACCCGTGAGGAGAGAAGTGACTAATGTTGTGCTGTAAATGTGTTTGAATAGCCTGGATTTCATGGGGCAACCTCCTGTAACATAATTATGATAACGATTATCATTATCAAATTCATGAAAAGTATATATTTCCAACAGAAATTCGTCAATAAAAAATATTTGTCTCAAATTGGTAGGCTGGTAATAGGAAGGGGGGCTGAACAATTGAAAGGAAACAGCCTCAGTCCGATGGGAAATCAGACCAAGGCTGCTTTTATTTTGATAGGATTTGCATAAAAGAGGCTATATTCGTTGTAAGCAATTGTGTGTGGGTAGGGAAGCGATCACTTTGAATTAGCTCATTGATTTGGCGAACGAATTCACCTGCGTCCGTTGTATTTACGTTTGCAAAGCGGTTATCGATTTTTGTATTTTTTAAATGGGATACAAGTGTATCTTGTTCTTTTCGATATTCTGAGATCCAGTCTTGACGATGACGTAGCTTTTTGACGAATTGAATCAGCATGCTGACTTTCTCTGTTTGATTGGTTGTGGTCGCTTGCATTTTCTTATAAGCTTCTGGGTCGTACCGCTCCATTAACTTGGTCGGATTAACATAGTCGTGGGGTGCGCCATGAGGCTTTTGTGGCAGCTCTATGTAGCTGACACTTCCAGTTGCAGGGTCAACCTTTCTTGTTTTGGCAACAGCAGCGAGTAGATGGAGGGTATTCAAAAATTCAGCAGCTTCCTCATCTTTCATGAAATTGTCCGCTAAAAATTTTCCTTGGGTTAAGCCTACTTCAACGAAAGCAGCTCTTTCTTCATCGGTGTAAGTGGAACTCGAGTTGAAAAAATTATGTTCAAGTATGTGATTAAATGCCTTACGAGCTTCGGGGGGTTTGTCTGCAAAAAATTTATCCAGGCTCTCATTTACTTCTGAGTTAAAGAAAAATTGGACACTATGATGTTCGATGACACCAGCAGGTAGCTCGCGTGCCTTGTGAGAACGAAGGTCAACCGTATCGCGCTCCGGCGACCCTAATCGAGTTCCTGTCACCATTTTGGGTGCATCTGGGGTAGAGGTAAGCTGGGGTGTTACGTAGCGGGTATTTGATTGAATCTGCATGTTCTTCTCTCCTCACTTGGATTCATGTTCAGTCATGATGGCAGGAGATCATGGTTACCTTTTATCAGATGACTGGTATGACTTGTGAGAAGCAAAAGGAAACTGATCTCGAATCGTTTCTTGTTTATACTATCGGCTCTTTTCTGGGAGTTTTTTATTATGTAGCACTTTCATATGCTGGCAAGCATGAAAAAGGACTCCCGCACAGTTAACGGGAGCCCAACATTTCCTTCTATTATCTTGTCTGCTCATCCATGCTGAAGTCAACTTGCTCAAGAGGGACGAGCTTGGTCTTTTGCGTGATTTTATATGCGAGCCAAATGATCAAGAAGAGTGGCAGGCCAATGTAAGAAACCAGGACGCCATACCAGTCGATCGTTCCACCCATGAATGCGGAATAGTTTTGCCCCAAAATAACGATACAGCAAATGATGAAGGCAAAAATCGGTCCGAACGGGAACAGCTTTGCCCGATAAGGTAGCTCGCTTAAGTCACGGCCCTGAGCGATAAACGCTTTGCGGAAACGGTAGTGACTAATGGCGATCCCCAGCCAAGCGATGAAGCCTGACATACCGGACGCATTCAAAAGCCATACGTACACTTCGCCTTCCCCAAACAGGGAGGACAGGAAAGCAAGGGCGCCGATGAGCGCGGTCAAGATCAAGGCATTGATCGGAACGCCGTTACGTGTAATTTTTGCGAACCATTTCGGTGCTTTTCCTTCTTTCGCCAAATTCCACAGCATGCGAGTAGAAGCGTACATTCCTGAGTTACCAGCAGATAAAACGGACGTGAGAATAACCGCGTTCATGACGGATGCTGCAAAAGCAAATCCGGCATTTTCAAAAACGATCGTAAAAGGACTAATCGCAATATCAGTAAGGTCGCCGCTAATCAGATTTGGATTGTCGTACGGAACCAACAATCCGATGATCAAAATAGCGAGGATGTAGAAGAGCAGGATGCGCCAGAAAATTTGGCGAATCGCCTTCGGAATATTACGAGCAGGGTCTTCACTTTCCCCAGCCGCGACACCGACCAGCTCTGTCCCTTGGAAAGAGAATCCGGCAATCATGAAGACGCCGAGCATAGCCATGAATCCGCCGCTGAACGGTGCATCTCCTTTGGTGAAGTTCTGGAAGCCGACTGCTTGACCACCCATAATCCCAAAAATCATCAATACACCAACAATAATAAAGATGATGACCGTTACTACTTTAATCAAGGCAAACCAATATTCGGATTCTCCAAAGGCTTTAACCGACAGAAGATTCAAGGCAAACAGCAATCCGAGGAACAAGGCGCTCCATATAATCGCTGGAGTATCCGGGAACCAGTATTTCATAATAAGTGCGGAAGCTGACAGTTCTACAGCAATGGTAATCGCCCAGTTGTACCAATAGTTCCAGCCGAGGGCAAAGCCGAGAGATGGATCGACGAATCGTGTAGCGTACGTTGAGAACGAACCGGATACAGGCATGAAGGCTGCCATTTCCCCCAGGCTCGTCATCAAAAAGTAAACCATAATACTAATGGCGAGATAGGCGACTAATGCTCCACCAGGCCCGGCGGAATGGATCGAGCCTCCGCTCGCGAGAAACAATCCCGTCCCGATCGAACCACCGATAGCGATCATCGTCAGGTGTCGGGCTTTTAAACCACGTTGCAATTGATTCTGTGACATAAGCTGCTTGCACGACCTTTCAAGATTTTTGAGAAGGAAGGTCGGAAACGAAAAAACCGCCATAGCCAAAAAAATGGCATAGGGCGGTATCATCCAATCCCCACCAAGCCTTCACTGAAGATAGCTCACCACGCTTGCTTGGCTAGCAAACGTGACAGTTCTGCCCCTTTCGAGTACAGCCCCAACCCAATCGCCCAGAGATGCGATATGAGCTTCGGCGGATTTTCCTTACCTGGAGTCATTGATTTCTTCTGAATCTCGTACAGGATGATATAAAAGCCGCGACCTCTATCCTCACCGTGAAAGATGAGGATAACATGTATGAAATTATGTGATTCATCAACTATAAAGGATTGTTTGTGAATAATCAATGTGAAATTTTGTTATTCAAATGAGCGTCTGGCAGGCCAAGAGCCTTGCAGCTTACGTATTTGGACGATTTGTCCCGTGTGAAACGCATCGTGCAGGACGAGACTCATCACGGCTTGGTAAATGGGCGTATAGGTAGCTGTCTGGTCTAACTCCTCATCTGTGAGCGAGGAAAGCTTTTCATGAATGTGGCGATGGACGCTTTCCATTCGCAAAAGGGTAGCCTGCCAGGCGTTTTCGTCATCTGGACCGCCGGACGGGGTGAATGTATCATCGTTCGTCTCAGCTGAGCCGGGGAATTCGGTGCCAAGCAGACGATGCAGCAAGCGTTCTTTGTAATACAGAAGGTGACTGACGTTTTCCCAAATCGTGTTGGCTGCTTCACCTTCTGGGCGCCAGCTCGCCTCGGCTGCCGATACTCCGGCAAGTGCATCTTTTAAGGGTGGATACCAGTCTTCCTTGTCATACGTACATTCCCAACCGTGCAAAAGCAAATCCTTCCGATTCATACGCGTCCTCCTCGTCTGTGAAACAGATTGATGAAACGCTATAATAGCAGTAAGCAACGAAAATGTAACCAGTTAATTCTAAAACGATAGTTACATATAAAGATTACCATATCCTGTATGTTCATACAAGAGAGAAATAATGAAGGGGTAGTCAGGAGAGATGATGACATGGACTGGCTTTGTATCGACTTTTTAAATAGTGATTGGCGGGATTGGCGTGGCTCTGGTCGTTGGGAAAATCGATTAGAGAACCAGGAATGGCTGGCATCCTTTTTGCAAACTTACAATCTAACCGCTCCGCTGCCGATGAATGAGGAGTGTGCCGCGTCTCTTTTGCAGCTGCGCAAACGGTTGAGACGGATGCTGGAAGCCGTTGTCCGTGGAGACCGATTCCTAGAGGAGGACCTTGCGGAATTGAACCGAGCTCTGGCTCTTGCGCCTTTTCATGTGCAGGTGCTGTACGTTGAAGAGGAGGGGAGCTACAAGCAGCAGCAATACAGTTTTGCAGAGGGATGGACCCTCATCATGGCACAAATCGCGGCTTCTTTCGCGGAGTTGCTCGCACCGCAGCATCTTGAGCGAATCAAAATATGTGACAACGAGGATTGCCGCTGGGTGTTTTATGATGAAAGCCGCAACCGGGTACGCCGTTGGTGTGATGATAAAATGTGCGGAAACCTGATGAAGGTGCGCCGGTTTCGTGAAAGGCAGAAGGAAAAAGGCTAATGCAGCCATTACCAATGACCGTCGGGAATTTGTCTCTGACGGTTTTTTCTATATTTGAGACATAATAAGTAGCAGCATACATGGGAACGGAAACGAGGTGGTAGGATGAGTCAAGCACGTAAAAAGTGGTTGCAGGCACTCGTATTGGTGATACTCGGTGCTCTATGCACGGTTATCTGGTATTTGCAGCCGTATCAGCCTGATCAGGCAGCGAAGACCGCCATGCAAGGCGGAGAAGGAATTACGGTCATGGATACGAATGACTGGATTGTTTTCCAAGGTGGGGAGTCACGCGAACCAGGACTCATCCTATATCCGGGAGCACTGATCAAACCAGAGAGCTATGCGCCAATCGCCCGTGCACTTGCAGGCTACGGATACCAGGTCTTTATCGCGCGCATGCCGCTGAACCTAGCTGTCAGTGATATGCAGCGAGCCACGCAAGTATTGAAGGCGTATCCGAATCAAACCTTTGTCATAGGAGGACATTCACTCGGTGGTGCTATGGCAGCTCAATACGCAGCAAACCATCCGCAGCGAATCAGTGGTGTGTTTTTGCTGGGAGCGTATCCAAACAGACAAGGAAATTTGAAAAAGGTGAATTTGCCTGTGCTATCCTTGCTCGGATCTCGCGATGGTGTGATCGATCTGCAAAAGTTCGAGGAGGGCAAGCAATATTTGCCAGAGCGTACCGTGTACATGTCCATAGAAGGAGGGAACCATTCCCAGTTCGGAAGCTATGGATCGCAGGAGGGAGATCAGCCTGCTGCCATTACCCCGCAGGAGCAGTGGCAGCAAACAGTGGCAGCTATCAAGGATTGGCTCCTCACTGAGGTTACGATGATGAACGTGGAATAATACCCGATACTACACCTGTAATGCGAATATTTTCCGAGGGCAGCAGCAGTGGTTCGTCCTGCTCGCGTGTGGTCGTAAACAGACATTCCAGTGGATTGACGTCTGCTGCAATGCGAACGAGGAATTGCCCTTCCTGTCTGATCAAAACAGGTCGGTCTCTTACAGGCTCCATCGAAAAGTCTGAGATCAAGAGGGCATCACCGGGAAAAATACCAAGACCGCTAAGACCCTCGTCTCGCATGATAAGAGCAAAGCGAGCCACATGATAGCTGGCTACCTCCAGGGAGGGTAACAACGATAGCTCCTCGTCTTGATCCAGGGCTAGATCAAAAAAATGAGACGTATATGCATCACCGGCAATGAAGACTCGTTTCATTCGGCATCGCCTCCTACATAATTGAGTCGGTTACCCATATACGGGAAAGCCTTTGGCATACAGACGGCTCAATATGCGATCAAATCGGGCCCGAGCCAGAGACATGGGTACCTGAAAGCGCTGAGCCAAAATAGCCGGAGCGTTGTATCGCGAGCAATCGGCAAGCAGAGGGCTCATCATGTAAAAGGGGAGCAGCAAATGCTCGGCAAAATGGTTTGCTTGCGATTCTTGCCAGTCAATCATCCATTCGCTGCTCTGTGGCTGAATGCCTTCATGGAGGAGCAAATGTCCGAGCTCATGTGCGATTTTTACCCGCTGCGAAGCCAGATCGAGCCGTTCATCCACCGCAATGACATATCGCCCCGGCAAATACGGATGCGCGTGCGCACGACTCCGGCCACAAATAGGATGGATCTCGATACCGTACGTCTCGCAGAGCAGATGCAGATCGATTTGTTCGGGCGAATCGATGCCGTGATGCTGAAGTAACAAGTATACGCGACTCTCCAGCCATGTTTGCGGCTCGCTGATTTCTTGCAAAAGGGAGTGGAGCATGTAAGACCTCCTTAAATCATTCGTCAGGAACGTACGTTCTTGTTTGTGCTGAAAAGAAAACCCCGCATTGGGGTTATTTTTTTTTCATATCTTCCGTGATGTCAAACAAAGAAGGAGGTCTTACCTCGCGCACTTGACGTACTTTCCATTGCTTCTTCAAGTCGTACCAATAGCGGCGAATTTCTTTTTTCTCCTCTTCTGAAGCGTCCAGATACCCGTCCAGGAAATAATAGTCATCTGGGTCATCGATCTTTTCCTGCAAGAGCTCGTCCAACGAACGTTGACTTGCCTGTTCTGTTGCTGGGAGCGCATAAGCCGTGACTTCATCCGTGCGGCCCAACAACCAGTCGGTTGTGACGTTCAAAACGTCCGCCAATTGCCGCAGCATATCATTCGGTGGTGTGCTGTGGTTGTTCTCGTAGTTGCTGATCGTCCCCTTGGTCGTGCAGACATGCTCTGCCAACTCTTCCTGGGTCAGACCTTTTGTCTTACGAGCTGTACGTAAGCGCTGAGATAGCATGAGCGTGCCAGTCCTTCCTGTGAGGATGTACAAATATATTGTACTAAATGAGAAAGGAAAAGGAAAGTGCGTACAGTTATTTTGTTTGAGATGAATTATGTACAAGCCTTTTGTACAAAATACGGTTAAGAACGATGCGAGAACGCTCGTTCGGTATAGGGCAAAAGGGGAGATCATGCATGGAAGATCAAGTAACAACCGTGTTGCTTCAGCAAGGGCCATTTGCAGCTTTGTTTGTCTGGTTGCTGTTTTATATTATGAAAGAAAATCGCGAACGCGAGGGTCGATTACAAGATTTATTGGACAAATACAGCAGCAAATACGACCTGATCCTCGAGGAGCTGCGCGAGATCAAGGGAAAAGTGAAGAAATAACGAATAACAGTTTTTGTCCATACAGATATAGACTATCCATCACCTGTTGTGCTCATTCAAAAAAACTTCGCAACATACACTACGATTTTGAAGAGGAGCTCTCTATGCATACAACCAACACCAGACCTTGATCGGCCCAAAGCCCTTCAAGGTCTTTCTTTTCCAGCTGTGTCCTTTTCACGATTTCCACGTCTATTTCTAATAACTTACCAAACCTTAGCAAAAAAGGAGCATCATGACTATGCATTTACCCGTAGTCTACTCAACCATCTGCGAAAAAGCATTGCTGCATGTACTTCAAGAAGCATATCCAGCCGAACAAATACAATCGGTTCAATACATGCTTCGAGGCATGAACGATACGTACCTCGTCGAGACAGTCGATCAAAAGCGAGTTTTCAGGCTGTATCGCAGCGATTGGCGGACAGAGGAAGCAGCAGTCGCTTTCGAGATGGAGCTATTGCTACATTTGAACAAAGAAGGGGTATCTGTCTCAGTCCCAATTGCAGACGCATCGGGAAAACACGTCTTGAGCCTGCAAGCAGCAGAAGGGAATCGCTTCGGGGCGCTTTTCACCTACGCCGAGGGCAGGGAGCAAGAGATGGATAACGAGGAGCTGAGTGCACGATTTGGCAGAGCCGTTGCCTGGCTGCACGTCAAAGCGGAAGGCTTTTCAACCCGACAAGCTAGAGACGTGTGGGACGCAAAGACGCTGATTCATCGCCCGTTGGCCATCATCGAGGCACGTTTGCAGCATCGGCAGGAAGATTTGCAATTTCTCCAGAAGCTGGCGGCAGACATGGAAGCCAAGCTGAACGAACATATTCGCATCGGACTCGAGTGGGGCATTTGTCACGGTGACCTGCAAGGCAATTTTAATACGAACTTCGGCGAGGATAACTCCTATACCCACTTTGATTTCGACCTGTGCGGATATGGCTGGCGAGCGTATGATCTGGCTGCGTTCAAGCTGAGCAGAATATTGATCGAGGAAGAGGACGAATTGGTAGAATCACTGTGGAAAGCGTTTCTAAAAGGATACACCGAGGTTCGTCCCTTAGCCGAAAGCAGTATCGCTCATGACAGGCATTCGCCAATTGTGGCTAATGGGGCTGTGCATGCATGATCCTCATATCATGGGTAGCATCGAGTCGGATGACGGTTTCGTGAGTGAAAAGATGGAATTTTTCAAGAAATATTACGGATAAGAGAGGGTTTGACAGGACATGCGTATTGAACAGTTAGAAGCAGATAGCCGTTATCTGAAAGAGATTGTTGTTTTCTGGAACCAAAACGCGATCGAAACAGCAGATTGTGAGCTATCCGATGAAGAAATGGCAGGGATCGAACAGCAGATCATCCAATATTGCCAGTCCGCGTACGGAGTTGTACATATCGCTCTCGACGATAACGATAATCTTATTGGCTTTGGACTTGCTGCCATGCAAAAAGATTTGGTGTTTGACACATACTCGGGTCATGTGGTGGAGCTGTACGTTGCCCCTCTGTACCGCAAGCAAAAAGCGGGACAAGCAATTGTTCACAGTCTGAAAAGCTGGCTTCTCGCGCAAAATGTTTCGTATATTCACGTGTTTGTGGACGTAGAAAATGAGTCAGCACAAGCATTTTGGGAGAAAACCGGGTTCGAGAAGGAATTTTTTGTCATGTCGGAAGTAGATGAAGATGAAGATGAGTAGAGGGAAGCTCATGGATCACGATCGTTGATTATCAATAACCACTAACCCCAGTCGAGTAAGGTGTAGCTCGCTTGGGGTTCTTTTGTTATAGTAGTAAGGTGTATAACTACTAAGGAGATCTTGCAAATGGATCAACTCATTGATGACTTGATGAAAATCGGATTTTCGCAAAATGAAAGCAAAGCGTACTTGTCACTACTGAGGCAGTCACCTGTCACGGGCTATGAATTAAGCAAGCAAAGTGGGGTGCCGCGCTCGATGATTTATCAGACAATCAATAAGCTCATCGCGCATGGTGCTATTCATGAAGTTCGCTCTGAGCCCGTGACCTATACGCCGATTCCTCCAAAGGAGTTTATCGGGCGTTTGCGAGAGGCGAAGAATCAAGTGTTTGACAGCCTGGAAGACAACCTGGAGTCCCTTCAACAACCTCCCGAAGTCAATGTCATCCGGCACATTCGGGAGAGGGAACAAGTGTTGCAGCAAATGATCACGTTACTATCAAAATCTCGTCATGAAGTATGGCTATCCATCTGGGATTCTGAGATCGAGGCGATTGCACCTTATTCGAGAAAGGCTCTGGATTCAGGGGTGCGACTTTACTCGCTGTTATTTCATTGTGAGCAGACCAGTGATTTTGGAAAGACGTTTTACCATAACCCTTCTACTGCTGTTATTGAGGAACAGCGCATGAAGCAGAGGCTGACAATTGTGGTGTCTGATGATGAAGAGGTAATCATTGCCGGCTTTTCCAAGGAGGTTGTTCCATTTGCGCTACATACCCAAGACCCGATGCTGATTCTGTTAGCGAAGGAATACATTCGCCACGACATGATGATGAAGGTTTTGACTGAAAAAATGGGCGTCGAAACACTAAAAGGAATGTACGAAAAGGAACCGGATCTTTTCTACATCATTACCAACAAGCTGTTAGAAAGCCAATAACGGGGAGAGTGAGACAGGATGGAGCTCTATATCAAAACACCTCTTATCGAAATGGTAACGCGATCGACTGAAAAGCAGTCCATTCAACTGAAGATGGAAGCACATCAACCATCTGGCTCGTTCAAGCTTAGAGGGATTGGAAATATGTGCAGAAGGGCAGCGGCAGAAGGAGCAACTCATTTGGTGTCTTCTTCCGGTGGAAACGCAGGATTGTCGGCTGCTTATGCAGGAAGAAAATTAGGCATCCCGGTAACCGTAGTGGTACCTAAATCGACCAAGCCATTTATGATTAATAAACTCGAAAAACAAAAAGCTACCGTAATTGTCCACGGGGAGGCATGGGATGAAGCGCATTTGTTTGCCCTCTCCTTGTGTGAAGAAGCGCACACAGCGTACATCCCTCCATTTGATCATCCGTTGATTTGGGAAGGACACGCTACATTAGTCGATGAACTAAAAGAAGAATGCAGCGAGCAACCAGATTTGATTATTTTATCTGTCGGTGGCGGCGGCTTGCTGAATGGAGTAGTCGAAGGACTGATCAAGAATGAGTGGACGGATACACATATTTTAGCGGTAGAAACAGAGGGAGCGGCTTCGTTCTACCAGTCCTATCAAGCCAAAAAACTCGTACATTTAGACAGTATCCATACAATAGCAACAAGCTTGGGGGCGAAGTGCATATCGAGCCAAACGCTGGAATATTCCAATGACTACTCGATTAAACCTCACTTGGTAACCGACGAAGCTGCTACCCATGCTTGCGTGAGATTTGCTGATGAGTATAGAACGATTGTCGAACCGGCATGTGGGGCTTCCTTATCCGTAGTCTATGATGCTCCTGCATTCCTGCAAGGCTATAGAAACATTGTCGTCATTGTTTGTGGCGGATCAGCAGTTACCATTGATCAACTATTCCATTGGAACCATACCGTTATGGAGGCAAAAGGATGAGAAAAGAAGTGCTCTATACAGATAAAGCTCCAAAAGCAGTTGGCCCGTACTCGCAAGCGGTCAAAATCGATAACATGATCTATCTTTCGGGACAAATCGCGTTTATACCGGAAACAGGTGAACTGATCAAAGATCACATCAAAGCTGCAACAAGACAAACCTTGGAAAATGTGAAAGCCATATTGCAGGCACATGGTTTGGGGCTTGAAAATGTGGTGAAAAGCACGGTGCTCTTGCAAAATATCGAGGATTACCAGGAAATGAACGAAGTGTACGCGGAGTATTTCTCAGAAAATCCCCCAGCTCGTACGGCTTATGCAGCGGGCAATTTGCCTTTGGGGGCGTTGGTCGAAATCGAAGTGATCGCTCATCTGTAAGGAATACCCTAAATAGTTTTTCGAGTGTTGTCAGAAAAACATGCGACCCGAAGTCAATGATAGGTAAGCCATCCTATACTTGATGAGAAAGAGGGAGAAAAGCATGCTATCGTATATTGGAAGTGGACACTACTGCTACGCAAATTCATCATCAATGCTTTTGGAGACGATTGGGGAGAAGGTATCACCTGCCGTTCTCGAGGTACTTTCAGGTGTAGGAGTCGGGGCCATCTGGTATGAGGAGCAGACTGTCATTTATTTCGGACAAGTGATTCCTGACCGTGGTGTCAGTCATGCGCTAGAACTGCTTGGGTTTCGTTGGACGGAAAGATCAGGAGATGCGGAGGGCGAGCCACCGTTGGCGGAATTGCGGCGTGATTTGGAACAGGGGCCCGTTTTGCTCGGACCGCTCGATATGGGTTATCTGACATATAACCCAAATGCGCAGTACTTGGGTGGCGCTGATCATTTTGTCCTTGCGTACGAGATGGATGATCAAGCGATCTACGTGCATGATCCCGCAGGTTTTCCTTTTGTCAGCCTTCCGTTGTCCCAGTTTGTCTTGGCGTGGAAGGCTGAGAAAATATTTGATGGCCTCTTTTCCTATCATTATTGGACAGCACCAAAACGGGTGGGCAGTCCGACAGAGGAGGAGCTCTTTGCAAATGCGCTTCGTTTATACCAAGGGATCTATCAGGAAAGCGCAGCGGCTGAACCAAACCCTTCGATCCTATACGGAAAGGAAGCGATCTTGCGTGTAGTGAAGCGGATTGATGAGGAAGGTGGACTTTCGCCAGCGGAGATTGGCCACTTATCCTATTTTGCTTTCCAGCTAGGGGCGAGGCGAGCTCTTGATTTCGCTGCATTTTTCTCGAAGTATGCACCAGAGCTGGCGGCGATCAAAGAGAAGCAGGCGAAGCAATTCGGTCGTTGTCACACATTGATCGTGGAAAAGAAGGAGCAAGAGTTAGCGAATGCCATGCGCGTGCTGGCAGATATCGAAGAAGAATTTCGCCAAGTGGTTTGTGGAAAATGATTCCGTGCCCCAAGTGAGGAAGTAACGCTCATTTGGGGTTTTTCTTTTGGATGGAAGATTTATGAATTTTAATTAAGGTAAATAAATTAAATATTTTTACTTTTTTATGATCCATGACAACCTCATCCCGAATGTGTTACCTTGTTATTCATCAGTCCATGTATAGAAGACATAGTCCATTCCACGTGGACATCATTTATCAACACATAACGGGGGTTCAAGTCATGAAACAGCTAGGTTTACTACCCAAAATCCTGATTGCCATTGTCCTTGGTATCGGGATCGGCTCGATTGCGCCGGATTGGGTTGTGAAAGGATTGGCTACATTTAGCGGCCTATTTGGAAATTTCCTCGGATTTGCGATTCCGTTGATTATAATTGGATTCATCGCACCAGGTATAGGTGAGCTGGGCAAAGGAGCGGGGCGTTTGCTTGGGGTAACCACAGGGGTTGCTTACCTGTCCACGATCATTGCAGGAGCGCTTGCTTACTTCGTCAGTACGAGTATTTTTCCTCATATTCTCGAGGTAGGTGGACTGGTAAATCAGTATGCCAATCCGGAAGAAGCATTGGTGAAACCATTCTTTACCGTGGACATGCCGCCGGTAGTAGGTGTGATGACAGCATTATTGCTCGCCTTCACCCTTGGTCTTGGAGCGACTGTCATCAAAGGGAACGCATTGCAAAATGTGATGGTAGACCTGAGAGATATCGTTGAGAAGCTCATTGCTGCTGTCATTATTCCGTTGCTTCCGTTGCATATCCTGTCCGTGTTTTCCAATTTGACCTATGGTGGACAAGTCACCATGATTTTGTCCGTGTTTGTGAAAGTGTTTGTCATGATCATTGCCTTGCATATTTTCTATCTGTTCCTGCAGTACTTGGTAGCGGGCCAGATGGGACGCAAAAACCCATTCACGCTGATGAAAAATATGCTTCCTGCTTACTTCACCGCAATTGGAACACAATCATCTGCGGCTACTATTCCTGTCACATTAAATCAGACCAAGAAAAACGGTGTGAGCGAAAAGATCGCTGATTTCGTCGTTCCGCTGTGTGCGACGATCCATCTGTCAGGGAGTACGATTACGCTCGTCAGCTGTTCGATGGCAGTTATGATGCTGAATGGCATGACGACATCATTTGGCGTGATGTTCCCATTCATTTTGATGCTGGGCGTAACGATGATCGCCGCACCAGGTGTGCCGGGCGGAGCAGTCATGGCGGCACTCGGATTGATGGAGTCGATGCTCGGATTTAATACTACGTTGACTTCGTTGATGATCGCTCTTTACATTGCGCAGGATAGCTTCGGAACTGCTTGTAACGTAACGGGTGATGGTGCGATTGCGGTGATTACGGATCGCTTGAGTGATGAGAAGGCAGCTTGATCATGTAATAGAAAGAGGTAAAAGACCTGTCCATTATTGGATGGGTCTTTTTAGTGGGATTCTGACGCGAAATAACAAATATATTCAAAAAACATTATATTTTGACATAATTTGCAGATAATAGTATATTCCAATTATTCCACATTATAGGAGGCAATCATTGTGAAAAAAATCCTACTCGCATTGACACTAGTATTTGCTGTATCCTCATCCGCTTTTGCTGCAAGCACAGAAACAGAACCTAACAATACCGCTGCAACAGCTAATGTTTTGGAGATTAACTCATCTATCTCAGGGCAAGCGGATAATAGTGATGTAGATATGTTTGTGTTTGTAGCAAACCAAACCGGAAAAATGAGTACCAAAGTTACAAAAAAGAACCAATCGCTAGTTGTTTATGCAGTATTTGCATCTGACAAAACTACCCTTATTGCAGAGAGCCCTGGTACAGCAGAATTCGATGTTGTTGCTGGTGAAACATACTATATTAAACTACTGTCTTTTGGAAAATCTAATTACAATCTTTCCTTAAACAATCTGTAATTAGCCGTTATAAAATGCAGATAGCTTTTTACGAAAGCAGATAATGGCTTTGTAAAAAGCTATCTTTTTTGCTAGATTGAGCGCTTTATTTTCCCGTTTCCAAGTAGTGAGAATTATATTATGATTGGATATAATTCCATCATTCTACTTTTTGCGAAAAGGGGAATACATAACGCAATGTTTAACGAACGGAAAGCGTTACAAATGACATTGCAGGCCATGCTGGAACAACGTATGGCGCTGCGTCGACAGTATGTAGATCAGGACAAGCAGCTGGGGGCTGACATCAAGCAGCTTTTGAACCGGATTCGCGAGCTGGATAGCGAAGCTGGGATCAAGGATAGTGAGGGTCCAGAGGAAGTAGAGGAGACGACAGAGGAATTATCAGATGATCTGATGAAGCGTATGAAAGTCAGAAAGGCGCACATCCGTCATGATTATTTGGAAGTCGCGAAGCACATCGAAAACCTGTTACGGGAAACGATGTCTCCGATGTCGTTGGTTGATCTCTGTGAGGTGTTGAAATCACGTCACAAGGTAGAGTTTGCTAGTCCCTACATTGGTGTACAGAAGTCATTAAAGTATTTACCCCAAGTAAAAGTAGAAAAAGACGGGCGGAAACTGATCTTTTCACTCTAGGGCAAGCTGGGTGAATCAGGCGGTTTCGCGGAGAAAAGATCAAAAGGCGATGTGCTCCATGCACAATCGCCTTTTGGTGTCTATCTATTTGTTCGCTTATTGCAGGAAGGACTTGAGCATCCAGATGTGCTTCTCCAGGCCGCTGCGGATTTCCAGCAGCATATCAGCTGTCGCTTCATCGTCCGCTTGGTCAGCAGTTTCCATAGCCAGCTTCAGCTCGTCTACGAGAATCGAGAAGTCTCTCGCGATGGTTTCTACCATTTGTTCGGCTGTTTCGTTTCCTTCTGCTTCTGTGATGCTTGCTGTGTTTAGGCATGCAGCCAAAGTTGCAATGGGCTTACCGCCGATGGAGAGAACGCGTTCAGCGAGGGTATCGAGATTCGCTGCTGCTTCGTTGTACAATTCCTCGAATTTCGCGTGAAGCGTAAAGAAGTGAGGCCCTTTTACATTCCAGTGAAAATTGTGTAGTTTCGTATAGAGGACTGTCCAGTTCGCCACTTGTTTATTTAAAACGTTGTAGAGTGTGTTATTCATCGAGAATCTCTCCTTATTTAAAATAATTATCTGTTTAAATTTATTATAAACTAATAAATATTATTGTCAACGCCTAGGAGGAAATTTATGCAGCAGCTGCGTATCGGTGCGGTTATTTTAGCTGGGGGAAAAAGCAGCAGAATGGGCTTCCCAAAGCAAAATTTACCGTGGAGAGACGGAACATTTTTAACAGAGCTGGTAAAAGAAGTCGAGGCGGCAGGTCTGTCTTGTTTCATTGTAGCGAACGATTTGCAGCACACTCAAGTGACACAAAAGGAACAAAATGATGAACAACCAGTCAAGATTACACCTGATCTGGTTCCATCCTGCGGTCCTGTGAGTGGCCTGGTTACTGCCTTTCGAATCAGCTCCGAGGATGCTTTGCTGGTGCTGTCCTGTGATCTACCTTTTATGGATCGAGTCCAAATTGCCAAATTCCTCGAATATGCACAAGCGAGAAATGATTGGGACGTAATTGTCGCCCAGTCTGAAGGACGAATCCATCCGTTATGCGCTGTGTACCATCGGAGGACACAGGTCAACTGGGAGCAGGCGCTGTTGCATGGACAACGAAAACTGATGCGCACATTAGATGAGCTGCGCGTAGTGTCCTTGCCTGATGAATGGTTGGACCCGTGGGCTGTATGTAATGTCAACACGCCTGAAGAGTACGAACAGGCAAAGCTTGAAGAAAAACGCAGACAAACAGGACGCACTTGAGGTGTCCTGTTTTTGTTTATAAAAAAAGGGCTTTTCATAGAGGGCTTTCATACAAGCATTTTTCTGGACAAACCGTATGAATAATAGTGACGGCAAATGAAAGGAGGGAAGCACCTTGTCAAGAAAAAGAGAGCATAAGCACAAGGACCACCACTGTTGCTGCAAAAAGCATGACAAGTACTACGACCACCACTGCTGCAAAAAGCATGACAAGTACTACGACCACTGCTGCTGCAAAAAGCATGACAAGTACTACGACCACTGCTGCTGCAAAAAGCAAGACAAATACTACGACTACCACTGTTGCTGCAAAAAGCATGACAGGTACTACGACCACCACTGCTGCTGTAAAAAGCACGATGATTATTACGAACCATGCTGCTGCAAAAAGCAAGACAAATACTACGACCACTACTGCTGCTGCAAAAAGCATGACATTGACGACGAAGACAAAGACAAAGACGAAGATGAAGACGAGGACGATGATGACGAAGACGAAGACAAAGACAAAGACAAAGATGATAAAGACAGGGACCACTGCAGACATTATAAAAAGAAACATAAATGCTGCAAATAAAATGGCTACGATTACGATCACCAAAAGCCCGGGAGACTATCTCGGGCTTTTCGGATGAACAAATATGAATATAGAGAATAGCGGGACGGCTCTATGCTTGTCCCGCTTTTTAACCTTCGTTTATAGGAGGAGGATTCGCTGGGCTTGTGTATACACGTTCATTTTGTCGTTCCGGATAAAACCGACTGCGGTGATCTGCAGCTCCTCTGCCAATTGCAGGGCAAGGTCAGTTGGAGCCGATTTGGACAGGATGATGCCAGCGCCGATCTTGGCAGCCTTAAGCAATACCTCAGACGAGATGCGTCCACTGAATACGAGAATTTTGTCCGAGGTTGAAATATTTTCTCGCAAACATTTCCCATAAATTTTATCGAGAGCATTGTGCCGTCCAATATCTGAGAACTGAAGCAACACTTCATCTGGTGTACAGAGGGCAGCATTGTGGACGCCTCCTGTCTGGCGGTGAATCTCAGACGAGGCTTGCAATTCCTTCATCAGGCGTATGCATTGAGCAGGGGTGACAGACGTTGCGCTCTCGACTGGCTTTGCTGTGCGCGCATCGCTAAAAAAGTAGAAGGATTGTCTGCTTTTTCCGCAGCAGGAAGTGATTCTGCGTTTGGAGTAAAAGCTGGTAGACAGGATCGTCTCTTTATGCAAATCAACGTAAGCAAATCCTTGTGCTTCGTTAATCGTGAGCTGTTTGATTTCCGAATAGGTCTTGATGACACCTTCGGCTGCGAGAAAACCGATGACCATCTCCTCCAGGTCGGCCGGGGTGCATACAATCGTGGCAAATTCCTCATCATTGAGGAAAATGGTGAGGGGGTACTCAGTAACGATTTCGTCGTCTTCCCAGCCATGCTGTTCAGCCGAAATTTTCAACACAGGCATTCGGGTGGTGATGGATAGTTCGGACATATAGGCCTCCTTTTATCTGTGTAAAACGTCCCGATGAACCGGGGGAATTGTAATATTTCGTCGAAAATATGAAGTTTTTATGGCTATTTTGTGAGGAAAATATTGTCGAGCTAGCGCTTACATGGTAGTATACTATGTGAGATGAAAAGTGTCATAAAATTTTCGTCTTTCCATGTATTCATGGCGTAAGGACAGATTGACACGGAGCAGCGACCCTGCCACCGATTATTTTGTACCTTGCAGCGAATTACATAGTGAACACATATGCTTGTTGATGCTGATGTAGCGTTCCTGCTGATGATTAACTGCTGTGTTTCATCGTAGCCCTCGTTTCCACTTGTGTGGAGACCTTGGTGAGTCGGTGAAATCAGCAGTTTTTCTTTTTTTTTTCGAGAAGGCTGCTGATGGATCCACAGCATTCTTAAGACCATTTAAAGGAGATGAATTGTTTGGAACAAAAAGTGAAAAACCGCTGGCTCATCGCGTTGGCTGCGGTAGGTATCCACATCTCGATTGGGTCGGTATACGCCTGGAGTGTATTCACCAAACCAATTACAGAGCAGTTTGGCTGGGGCTTACCAGACGTTCAATTTACTTTTAGTATTGCGATCTTGTTCTTGGGGTTGTCTGCTGCCTTCCTCGGGCATTATGTAGAAAAGCACGGCCCGCGTAAAGCAGGAATTCTAGCATCTATCTTTTTCGGAGTAGGGACTGTCGGTGCCGGTTTGGCGATTCAATTGAGCAGCTTGCCTCTCTTGTACTTGTGTTATGGGGTGCTGGGTGGAATCGGTCTTGGTGTAGGCTATATTACCCCGGTATCGACACTGGTCAAATGGTTTCCGGATCGTCGAGGTCTAGCAACAGGTCTTGCGATTATGGGCTTCGGTTTCGCATCCATGATTGCCAGTCCCATTATGAATGCTTTGATTGCAAATGTAGGAATCGCGAACACCTTTTATATTTTGGGCATTATTTATTTCGTTGTGATGCTGGCTTCTGCTCAATATTTGGCTCCGCCCCCAAAAGGCTGGGTACCGGCAGGATTTTCCGATACAGGAACAGCAGGCAGCAAGCAAATTAAAAAAGATTTGTGCCAATTGACTGCCAATGAAGCGATCAAGACACGTCGTTTTTACTGGCTGTGGCTGATGCTGTTTATCAACGTAACATGTGGAATCGCGGTTATTTCTGTGGCATCACCAATGGCGCAAGAAATGGTGGGAATGTCCGTAGGAACAGCAGCCCTCATGGTCGGTTTGAATGGTTTGTTCAACGGTGGTGGGCGAATCGGTTGGGCGTCCTTGTCTGATTATATTGGACGACCGAATACGTACACAGCTTTCTTCGCCATCCAGATGGTATTGTTCTTCCTGTTACCGAATCTGTCGAATCCGATTATGTTCATGGTAGCGATGTTCATCATTATGACCTGCTACGGCGGTGGCTTCGCATCCATTCCGGCGTACATCGGAGACTTGTTTGGAACGAAGCAGCTGGGCGCGATTCACGGCTATATCCTGACGGCATGGGCTGCTGCAGGCTTGGCAGGACCGATCTTTGCTGCATGGGTTCGCAAGACGACAGACAGCTATACTGGTACGATGAGTGTTTTCGCAGCGATGTTCGTTGTCGCTCTCGTGATCTCACTATTAGTCCGCCTGGATATCAAAAAACTGAAGGAAGAAGCCAAACAAAGAGAAAAGTCTGTTGAATTGGCTAGTTAATCAATGGTAAAGTCTTAAGTAGAGAATGAATGATGTAAAGGTGAGTTTCCTCGATGAATAAGTTCGAAGCAGAATTCAGTAATTTGGTCAGGGCTTTCCGGAAGCGCCATATGGGGAAGGGACCTAGCAAGATCAGCACCACGTTCTGCAAGAACTGGGCGATTTGCGAAATGGAAGGTAACCTATCTCCGGTGGAAAAGTTCATCGCCACTTCGGAAGACGGAAAGCAGACATTACGAGCTGCCCGAACCGAAATGGTCAAAGAGATCTATCGGAAACACCAGCCAGTTGACATGGAAGCGTTTCTCGGAGCAAAACTCGTTGATCTATTCGTCGATATTGACATTGAACGGGATTTTGGAATGTCGATCTTTGTTTTTGATCAAGACATCGAGAAAAGAATGAAAAACGAACCGTAAGTCTAAACGAAGCAGCGTTCCTGTTCACCGGCTTAGACGTAACGGAATTCGCGAAAGCAAACACGAAGTTGAGACTAGGTAGCGAACCTGCCGTAGACAACCACCGTGAACACGCTCTTTTCCTTAGGATGAGGGACGGTTTCATGGTGGTTTTTTCGTCTTAATGGAGTTTATTAGAGGGGAGACTAAAGAAATGGGCAAGACCAAGCATGGTGGACCGATTAAGCTGGATACTTCATGGAAGCCTTCGTTGTGGGCTTCACTGATGCCGATGGGACTCGGAAAAATTAAACCGCATCACATTCGCGATACGATGAAGGTAGCATATGACAATCGCGATAATTTGGGTTACGCCTATCGAATTTTAACGCAAGGGGTATGCGATGGCTGCGCTCTCGGCGTATCTGGTCTCTACGATCAGACATTGACTGGCCCGCATTTGTGTACCACGCGCTTGAACGTGCTGCGTCTCAATACGATGTCTGCGATGGATCCAAAATGGTTTGAAGATGTACGGGCGCTACAAAAGCTGTCCAGCGAAGAATTGCGCAAGCTGGGAAGAATCCCGTATCCTCTGTCCAGAAAGCCAGGGGAAAACAAGTTCACTCGCATTAGCTGGGATGAAGCGCTGAACCGCATCGCGAGAAAAATCCAAAACATCAACCCGAAACAGCTGGCGTTTTTCTTGACTGCTCGTGGTATTACGAACGAGGTATACTACACAGCAGCAAAAATGGCGCGTTTCCTCGGTACCAACAACATCGACAACGCATCCCGTATTTGTCACTCGCCGAGTAAGACAGCATTGAAGCGTTCTGTTGGTATTGGTGCTTCGAGCTGTAACTATCAGGATTGGATCGGTACCGACGTGCTCGTATTCTGGGGCTCTGTACCGGGGAACAACCAGCCTGTATCGACGAAGTACATGTATGCTGCGAAAAAAGCAGGGACGAAAATCATCCTGATCAACCCGTACAGAGAGCCAGCTATGGAAAAATACTGGATTCCGTCTGTACCGGATAGTGCTTTGTTCGGAACGAAGATCGCGGACGATTACTACCAAGTGAACATTGGTGGCGACATTGCCTTCATGAATGGCGTAATGAAGGTTTGGTTCGAGATGGAGGAAGCGAAGCCTGGTTCTGCGATCAACCATGAATTCGTCAAGGAGCATGCGAACGGAATCGAAGAGCTGCGCAAGCATGTGATGAATGAATCGTGGGAGAAAATCGTGGAATCCTCCGGTCTCAGCCGCGAGCGTATTAAAGAATTCGCTGCGCTGCTCGCAAACTCCAAAAGTGGTGTATTCGTATGGAGTATGGGACTGACTCAACACAAATTCGGTACAGACAATATTTCTCAGGTAGCCAATCTGGCCATCCTGCGCGGATTCTTTGGTCGCAAGCACACGGGTCTCATGCCAATTCGCGGTCACTCCGGCGTACAAGGCTCTGGTGAAATGGGTGCCGATCCGTTCAGCTTGCCAGGTGGAGATTTTGAAGAAAAGTCGTGGAACCGCATTGAAAAGATCTGGAACTTCCCGATCCCGAAATGGCAAGGAGATATCGTCGGTATTTCACTAGAAAACGCAGTATTGCCAGATGGACACGAGCGCAAGACCAGATTGTTCTACACGAGTGGCGGTAACTTCCTGGAGACGATGCCAGATCCGGACTTCATGCAAAAATGCTTGGAGAGTGTAGAGGTGCGTGTACACCAGGACATCATCTTCAATACATCAACACTGGTTGACGCGAAGGAAGAGGTTATCGTTCTGCCCGCAATGACTCGTTACGAGCAGCCGGGTGGCGGTACTTCGACGAGTACAGAGCGAATGGTTTACTTCAGTGCGGAGGTCGAAGGGCCGCGCATTGAAGAGGCGCGTTCGGAATGGGAGATTTATGTAGACCTGGCGGCACGGGTAAATCCAGAGAAAAAGCATCTGATGCACTTCTCGAGCGCAGCAGAAATTCGCGCAGAGATTGCTCTGGCGAATCCGAACTACGACGGTATCCAGCATCTGAAAAACCGCGGAGATGTCTTCCAATGGGGAGGCGCATGGTTGTGTGAGGACGGCGTATGCCCGACACCGGATGGCCGAGCGAATCTGATTCCAATCGAGATTCCGGATTTGAACAAGCCAGAGGGACACTTCTATGTAACGACTCGTCGTGGCAAGCAGTTCAACTCGATGATTTACAGCAAGAAAGACCCGTTCAACAATGCGGATCGTTATGATATCCTGATCAATGCAGAGGATGCAAAAGAACTGCGCATTGCAGAAGGCGAAAACATCGTCGTTTACAATAAATATGGAACGTTCCAAGGACGGGCCAAGTTCGAGGAAACCAGACGCGGTAACATTCAAGTACACTGGCCGGAAGGAAACGTATTGATTCCGAAAGGTGTATATGAGACGTACGCAGGTATTCCCGAATACAATACAGCCGTGAAGGTTGAAAAAGCGGACACTTTCCACGCCAACAAAGACTTGAAATACGTGGAGAGACAAGTAGAAGATCTGGAAGTAAACGTCGGCTGACGAGCTGCAGCAATGGGTGGTCAAGATTAGGAGGAACAAGCCATGCGTTTTTCGCGACAAACACTCTCGGTTGAAGAAGCGATGAGCAAACTGTTGGCAAAATTGCTTACAGGGAGAACGGAACAAGTGCAGATCGGGGAGGCATACGGGCGGGTATTAGCCTCTGACTTACAGGCAACATACGATCTGCCGCACTTTGACCGCTCACCGCTGGATGGATTTGCCGTGAGAGCTGCGGATACGGTTGGAGCTTCTGTTGACCACCCGATTTCATTGCAGGTGCTAGAGACGGTTGCAGCAGGGCACGTACCAACTAAGGAACTGAAAATGGGATACGCCACGCGGATCATGACTGGTGCGATGATGCCAGAAGGTGCAGATGCGGTCATCATGTTTGAGCAAACGCACAATCCAGCGGAAGAGGCGGATACGGTACGGATCAAGAAAGAGATGAAGTCAGGCGAAAACGTATCGCGTCGCGGTGAAGAAATGGCCAAAGGAACGGTAATCGCAAAGGCGGGTGAGAGGATCAATGCCGGTACTCTCGCCAGCTTGGCTACGTTTGGCTTTACGCAGGTCGAGGTGTTCTGCAAGCCGCGTGTCGGTCTGATTTCAACTGGAAGCGAGCTGTTGGAGATTGATCAACCGCTTGCTCCAGGCAAAATTCGAAACAGTAATACGGTGATGCTAATTGCCTTGATTGCCGAGGCAGGGGGCATCCCTGTTTCGTTTTCAAGACTGCCGGATGATCTGGCGGTCGCGAAGACGACAATCAGTGAATGCTTGCAGGACGTGGACCTGCTCATCTCAAGCGGCGGTGTGTCCGTCGGAGATTTTGATGTAATCGCGGCACTTGTGGATGAGCCAGAGGTGGAGCTTTTGTTCAACCGGATTGCGATACGTCCGGGAAGTCCGACGACTGGCATGATCATGGAAGGCAAGCCTTTCATTGCCTTATCAGGTAATCCGGGTGCTTGTTTTCTCGGGTTTGAGTTATTTGGTCGAGCAGCCATTCGTCGCATCTCGGGAGAAGCCCATGTAGCGCATCAGGTGATTAAGGCGAGACTTGGTGTCGATTATGCGAAGCCTTGTCCATACCCGCGCTACTTACGAGGTAAGCTCCTCGAAAAAGACGGGGTCTTGCAAGCGATCCCTGATTTCAATGAAAAGGCAGGGAATCTCGGGACGTTGAAGGACAGCGAATGCTTTATGATCATACCAGCTGGGGGAAGCGGGCAAAGAGCAGGAGAGCTGGTTGATGTTTTCACTCATGCCGCCCCAACCTGGAGGAGAGAGGGATAGTAAATGGTCAAGCCACCTTGTGTTTTGCAGATCGTCGGTTATTCGAACAGTGGTAAGACAACGTTACTCACCAAGCTCATTCCGATCCTCGAACAAGCAGGGATAAGAGTTGGGGTGATCAAGCATGACGGCGGACACGATTTCGAATGGGATCAGCCAGGGAAGGACACCTGGCGTTATCGTGAAGCCGGAGCTTCGCTTGTCGCCATCACTTCGAAAACGAAGACAGCGATCGTGGAGCAAAAGCCGCAGGAGCTGTCCGTCCTCATCCAGCGCTTGGCAGATGCCGGGGCCCAGCTTATTTTGGTAGAAGGCTTCAAGCGAGAAGGCTATCCGAAGCTGGTATTGCTTCGCAGGCCAGAGGATGAGGAGCTCATGTCTATCGTTTCACATTTGGTAGGGATCGTTAGCTGGACAGATTGTCGTCAGCCCGAGCTGCCTTTCTTTGATATTAATGATGTAGAAAATATAGCCAGGTTTGTGATGGAACGGACAAAGCTAGGCATGTGAGACAACGGCAGCCATGGACGAGAAATAGTCCGAGGCTGCCGTATTTTTATTGAGTGCTAGAACCAGTTCGTGTAATGGCCAGCTCCCGATGAATCCATTGCGTTCGATCCTGATAGGCGGTATCGCAATTCGTAAAAAGATGGTCAGTTTCGTACCAAGCCACTTCCTTTGGTGAGCTTGCAGCATCATAGTACCTTTCCGCTTGTTGTTTCGATACAAATTCATCATTTTGTACAAATTGGAAAAATAAAGATGCGTAAGAAGCATTTTTGATAGAATGAACAGCATCCAGAGATTCTAATTTTGATAAAAATGTATCAAATCGTTCACGAGGTAACTGATGACGTATGAAGGCTGCAAATGGGTGCTCACTCGTTTTATGCCATTCAGACACGCGAGAGAAGCCTGCCATGAGTACATATGCCTTGATACGTTTTTCCACCCCGGATAGTACGCCACCCCAAGTAGCTCCCAAGCTATGTCCAACATACAAAAGCCGATTCATATCAACATTTTCCAAAGTGGAAAGCAGGTCAATTCCTCTACGAAGATCTACTACTATTTGAATGTAGTTCTGTACATCAACGATCCCCTCTACTAAAAGTGCTACTTTCTGTTCTTCAGATAAATCTTCCGGGAGGGGATTTCTATTAGCAGGTGCATCAATTAATAGAGATAGTACACCTTGCGAAGCGAGAGCCTCCGCTTCTGGTAAAAATGTCGCCCTATTCCCTTGACCAGGGTGCATAAAAATAACCGCTGGGAATGGTTGAGCTTCTACATTTGGAACAACCAGGTAAGCAGGTACACTCCCGCCAAGCGGGCTAACATAAAGCACATCTTTAATCGTATAACCATCCTTCTTAATCGATGAGGACTCCTCAAAACCTAAGGGTAGTGAACGGTCATATTCAAACATTAGTCAACACTCCTTTGAAAATGTTTTTAAGATATTGCAGCAGGTGATGCCGGAAATATAGCCCATATTATGATTTCTTATCAATTGCTACGTTTGCGCCCAATAAGTTGTCACAAATCGTTGCTATTTCCTGTGACCAGAATCACATGTGAAATTATGAACCTCCCGTACACTTGAAATATAGAAAGTACGAAGCACTTCAAGGAGGTTACTACGATGTTAAACCCAAAAACCATTGAAATCATAAAATCAACTGTTCCTGTGCTAGAGGTGCACGGAACTGCCATTACAAAACGTTTTTATCAAATGATGTTTGCCAAGCACCCTGAGCTTCTCAATATTTTCAACCACGCCAATCAAAAGCAGGGAAGACAACAAACGGCTCTGGCAAATGCGGTATATGCTGCGGCTTTGTATATCGATAAGCTGGAAACGATCTTGCCTGTTGTGAAGCAGATTGGACATAAGCACCGCAGCTTGGGAGTAAAGGCCGAACATTACCCAATCGTCGGGGAAAACCTGCTTGCTGCAATCAAAGACGTACTTGGCGATGCTGCTACGGATGAGATTATCCAGGCGTGGGCGGAAGCGTATGGCGTCATTGCGGATGCTTTTATCGGTGTGGAGCACGAAATGTATGAGCAGGCCAGTGGAGAACCGGGTGGCTGGGCTGATTTCAGAGAATTTATCGTTCAGAAAAAGGTACGGGAAAGTGATGTCATTACTTCTTATTACCTCGTTCCAGCAGATGGCGGGGCAATCTCTGCCTATGAACCGGGGCAATATGTAAGCGTCAAGGTGGAGATACCCGGAGAGGAGTACACGCATATTCGCCAATACAGTCTCTCTGATGCTCCGGGCAATCCGTACTATCGCATTTCTGTCAAAAGGGAGGATGCGACTCAGGATAAGCCAGCAGGGAAAGTGTCTGTCTACTTGGCCGAAGAAGTAAGGGAAGGAGATACCCTGCTCCTGTCTGCTCCCGCTGGAGATTTTACATTGAATCAAGAAGACAGCCGTCCAGTTGTGCTGCTTAGTGGAGGGGTAGGACTGACCCCGATGATCAGCATGCTAAACACCCTGCTCAAATCGGGATCAGATCGTCCGATCACCTTCATTCACGCAGCACAAAACGGAAATGTGCACGCTATGAAGCAGGCTGTAGAGGAGCTAGCAGCTACTCATTCGCAGCTCTCTGTTCACTGGTGCTATGAAAAGCCGACTGAGCAAGATCGCATGAATGGTGCTTTTCACAAAGAAGGGTATATCGACTTGCCTTGGCTGCAAAGCATTGTGGAGACGAAGGGCGCGAGCTACTATTTCTGTGGGCCGATCCCTTTCATGAAGGCAATCAACAAAGCGCTGTTGGAATGGGGAGTGCCGGCAGACGATATTCACTATGAGTTCTTTGGCCCAGCAGCGACCTTGGCCTAAATAGAGAGAGCCTAAGCTTACTCGCGATTCCCAGTCTGAGCGCGCAGCAGCCGATTTACCGTCTCGCGGCGAAGCCCGATGAGCTGACCGATTTCATCCTGTGTCAGCAGCTCCGAAAGCGAGGCGACAGGGATGAATGTCTGAAACCAATGCTGTAGCTTGCGAAGCTTTTCAGCAGGAGAGACTTCGGTCAGTTGGTCGATACGCTGCTGCATCATTCGCAGCTTTCCTTGCAGCTGTAGCGCGATATCGCGACATTTTTCAGGATTATCATCCAGATGACGATACCAATCCGGGGCAGACAGCACTTCGACCTCACAGGTTACGAGAGCGATCGCAGTCCCGTAATACGGATTCGGGCTCATCAAAGAGTGATGCGGAATGATCTCATCGGGAACGATGATGTTGACCAGTGTCAATGCTCCGTCTGCATGTACCCGAACGATTTTTAACAGACCGCTCTTCAGATGATAGAGCGGTCCAGATTCTCCTTGTCGAAACAGGACTTCTCCCTTGTGCAGGATCATGGGTCTCTCCTCGATTCTCTAAGTCTTTCTCTAGCAATTATAGCAGCCCGGCATGAAGAAGTAAGCAAGCGCCAAATGCAGTTTGGCGCTTTTTTAGGCTTGCTACACCAATGATGCCTTTTGCTATAATGGGGAAATCACAGATGAATAAAGGGAGTTGTCTGATGCTCAACTTTTTTATATGGGTAGGCTCTATAGTGGGGGTACTCCTTCTCGGATTGATTGGCTATGTGGCTTACCGCTATTGGTACCACATGGGGCAGCTGCCGAAGCCGGAGTTTCGTCATCTGGACACGACAAAGCCAGTGCCTACCGACTGGAGTCATGATGAGGTTACATTTACATGGATCGGCCACTCGACGATTCTGTTAAATATGTTTGGAACTAAGATTCTGACAGATCCAGTTTTGGGCGAGAAGCTCGGGATTAAGCTTGCAGGTGTCCATTTTGGTCCCAAACGATTTACGCCTCCTGCCCTCGATTTTGATGAAATTGGCGAGGTAGATACCATTTTATTATCGCATGCCCATCTGGATCATGTCGATCTGCCTACTTTGCAAAAAATAGCGAATCGCTCCACACATGTTATTACGGCGCATCAGACGAGCAAGCTGTTTAAGCATATGCCGTTTGGTTCATATGAGGAAATGCAGCCGGGAGAAGCTATTACAACCAAAGAAGGAGTGACGATTACAGCGATTCCTGTTCGCCATTGGGGCAACCGATTTCCATGGAATCATGAGTATGGCTACAACGGCTATATGATTGAGAAAAATGGTGTGCGCATCCTGTACCCCGGTGACACGGCCTATATTTCCATGGCGAATCTGCCAGAACAATTCGGGCCCATTGATCTGGTGTTCATGCCGATTGGTGCCTACAAGCCGGACGCTTATCAAGCTGCGCATTGTACGCCAGAACAGGCATGGCAAATGTTCAAGGAGACAGGTGCCAAGTGGTTGGTGCCCATTCATTGGAATACGTTTGTGCTCTCCCGTGAGCCAGTTGATGAGCCGTTCGAGCGTCTGTTGGCCGCAGCGGGGGATGAGCGGGACAGGATCGTTGTTGAAAAACAAGGGGAGACGTTTTCGATCCCTGTTTAATAGGCGTGACAAGTTGGCGACTGCATATATAGCAGTCGCTTTTCATTTGATATGAATAAACGGGGAAGGAATAGCTACCTTATTATAGAAATATTTTTATCGAAGGAGTTTGTTGAGGAGGGGTACATATGACAAAAGCATTGCCACAACGCTGGGATATGGATGTGATTTTTCCTGGTGGTAGTGAATCGGAGGATTTTCAGGCGTTTTTAGGGACGTTGGAAGGGGATATTGCGGTCTTAAAAACACGTTTCGAGCAATCTGGCGCTGGTTTGCATGAAAAAGCGGCTTTCAAGGAAGTCATCTCTCATGTACAAAGCATTGCAGTGCGTGTAAGACAAGCAGGTGCATTCATTTCTTGCCTGACTGCTCAAAATGTAAAGGATGAGCCAGCCAAGCTGCTGGGTGGGCGGGTAAAGAGCATCTCGGCTGCTTTTGGTGCAGTGTTGACGCGTTGGGAAGAACAGCTGCTGGCTATCGACGAGGCTGCATGGGAGAATCTGTTGGCAGACGAAGAATTGCAACCGCTTGCTTTTGTGCTGAATGAGCGCCGTCGCCGTGCGCAGGAAAAGCTGTCCCCCGAACAAGAAGTATTGGCAAACGATTTAGCCGTGGATGGGTATCACGCTTGGCAAGATTTGTACAATGTGGTCGTGGGACGTATGACCATTGAGGTTGAGGTCAATGGAGAGACGAAGCAGATGTCTGTCGGGCAAGCTTCTAACCTGATGAGCAGTCCTGATCGCGCGGTTCGTGCCCAAGTATTTGAAAAGTGGAAGGAAGCCTGGGGCAAGGAAACGGAGCTGTGCGCGCAGGCGCTGAATCATTTGGGAGGGTTCCGTCTCGCTCTGTACCGTCATCGCGGCTGGGATTCCGTCCTGCGTGAGCCGCTGGATATCGGACGGATGCAGGAAAAAACACTCGACGCGATGTGGCAGGCTATCGACAATCGCAAGGACCGTCTGGTTGCCTACCTGGAGCGCAAGGCAAAGTTGCTCGGTGTAGACAAGCTGAGCTGGTACGATGTGGGGGCACCAGTAGGTAAGGTGCACAAAGAAGTATCATACGATGAAGCGGCTGCGCTGATCGTTGAGCATTTCAACCGGTTCAATCCGAGCATGGCCGAGTTTGCGCAAAAGGCATTTGATGAGGGCTGGATTGAGGCAGAGGATCGCCCTGGCAAGCGCCCGGGCGGATTCTGCACGAGCTTCCCGGTGAGCAAGCAGTCCCGCGTGTTCATGACGTATGCAGGCAGTGCAAGCAATGTATCCACACTGGCACATGAGCTGGGTCATGCGTATCATCAGCAAGTCATGTGGGATTTGCCGGCACTGAATCAGAACTATGCGATGAACGTAGCAGAAACAGCATCGACCTTCGCGGAGATGATTCTCGCTGACGCTGCTGTGAAAAATGCAGCAAACGACGATGAGAAGCTGGTGCTCCTGGAAGATAAGCTGCAATCGATCGTTGCGTTTTTCATGAACATCCACGCTCGCTTCATCTTCGAGAAAAACTTCTACGAGAAACGCAAAAGTGGTCTGGTCAGTGCAGCTGATCTCGACCGAATCATGGAAGAGGCGCAAAAGGAAGCGTACAATGGCGCTTTGGCTGATTATGAGCCGCACTTCTGGGCATCCAAGCTGCATTTCTACATCACGTCGTATCCGTTCTACAACTTCCCGTACACATTCGGGTACTTGTTCAGCATGAGTGTCTATGCGCGTGCGCTCGAAGAAGGCGAGAGCTTCGCGCCGAAATACGATGCACTGCTCCAGGATACAGGCCGCCTGATGGTAGAAGACTTGGCGAAGAAGCACCTCGGTGAGGACATGACGACAGTCGAGTTCTGGCAAAAAGCTGTTGATTTGGCTGTGGGCGACATCGACGAGTTCCTGCGCCTGACGGAAGAAGCATAAATACACGAATAAGTATGTGAAAAGCAGTCTGTCGTCTCGGTGACAGGCTGCTTTATTAATTCTTTGGCTGTTGTGGAGAGAAGAATATTTCCAGTCTAGGCTCCGTGCTCCGTCCCACTGAGGGATTGGACTGCCCGCTCCGAAGGGCTTAGCTGGGAAACGCAAAAGTGGTAGCCGCTTCGTCGCATGGGCACGGTTGCGTTTCTATTTCCAGCTAATCCCTTCTCCGCTCGGTAGGACTCCACAAGTCGCTACGTCTGGAAATATTCTTCTCTGGCGTAACTGATTACGTTCTTCAATCTTTTAAGGCTTTGGAAATACGGTGAGGACTAAAGGCTTGTAGAGGAAACAGGAGAAATAAGCGAAGATCTTTGGGACGCCTGGTATTATCCCTTCATGGTAGACAGTAAAAAAAGAGTACATGATATCATGTACTAAACACTGTTGACCGGAGGGGT
>NZ_JBFEFW010000027.1:0-80987 GCF_047229145.1 Brevibacillus jepli | reverse complement strand
ATTAGCTCAGTTGGTAGAGCATCTGACTTTTAATCAGAGGGTCGAAGGTTCGAGTCCTTCATGGCTCACCAGTTTTTTTATTTCAGTGAAAATATGTGCCCTTAGCTCAGCTGGATAGAGCGTTTGACTACGAATCAAAAGGTCGGGAGTTCGAATCTCTCAGGGCACGCTTTTAAACACAATAAAGTGATGAAGGGCGTTGTAGCGTATTCCGAGTACTTTCGGGGACCCCACAACAGCCGGAAAAATTCAAAAAATCGGGAAGTAGCTCAGCTTGGTAGAGTACTTGGCTTGGGACCAAGGGGTCGCAGGTTCGAATCCTGTCTTCCCGACCACTTTATATGCGGGTGTAGTTCAATGGTAGAACTCCAGCCTTCCAAGCTGGTCGCGTGGGTTCGATTCCCATCACCCGCTCCATATGCTTATTAGAAACGAGGAACCGAAATGGTTGCTCGTTTTTTTGTGTTGATGACACTAGCTTGTCCGACAGGTTATTTATGCAAAATCCTGTCGAGTTGAGTCATTTTGCTTTCCGGGGCTACAATATAGGAGTAGAGTATGAATGAGCGAAGGAAAGGGTGGCACTTCTATGAACAAAAACATGAGCATTGTTGGGGTACCGATGGATCTTGGTGCAGACCGCCGCGGAGTCGATATGGGACCTAGCGCTATCCGTTATGCAGGTGTTGTTGCTCGCTTGGAAAAGATGGGTTTCGATATTGAAGATCGAGGAGATATCTTTGTAACTCGTCCTCATCACTTCACCGAGACAGAAAACCATAAATACTTGGATGAAGTGGTGGAAGCGAATGAAAAGTTGGCCAATGTTGTAAGCGATATCATGACTGCCGGTCGATTCCCGCTCGTACTGGGTGGCGATCACAGCATTGCCCTTGGAACTATTGCAGGCGTGGCGAAGCATGTAAAAAACCTGGGTGTGATTTGGTTCGATGCTCATGGTGATTTGAATACGGGTGCTACCTCTCCATCGGGGAATATTCACGGGATGCCTTTGGCAGCGAGCCTCGGGTATGGACATGAGCGTCTGACGAACATTGGGGGATATACACCAAAGCTGAAGCCGGAAAACGTGGTTATCATCGGTGCGCGTGATTTGGATCAAGGTGAGCGTGAATTGATTAAACGCATAGGGATGAAAGTGTTCACCATGCATGAAATTGACAAGCTTGGTATGGCTCGAGTCATGGATGAAGCAATCGCTCACGTGTCCAAAAACACAGATGGCGTGCATTTGAGCCTCGATTTGGATGGACTTGACCCACATGATGCTCCAGGGGTTGGGACACCAGTAATAGGCGGTATCTCCTATCGGGAAGGGCATGTCTCATTGGAAATGCTGGCTGATGCAGATATTCTTTGTTCAGCAGAATTCGTGGAGGTCAATCCGATTCTTGACCGTGAAAACATGACGGCTCGTGTAGCAGTTGCTTTAATGAGCTCCGTTTTCGGTGATAAATTGCTATAAGTAGATAGAAGAAGTTCATGAAAAAAGAGCGGCTTTTGGCCCTCTTTTTTTGTTTTACCGCATCTTTACATTGATGGGGGAAAGCTGTACATTCTAAGGATGGAGACGTAGTTTATTTAATAGCTGGTCCAGTTGTACACTTAACGTAACTAATTCGGGAGTAATGCATGCTTGTTTCTTATACTGCTCGTTGAGTTCTTTTCGCAGCATTTCAATCTCGAGGAGAACGTCTTTTTTTGCCAAATGTCGCACTCTCCTTTCCACCCGTGAGATAAAGAGCTATCATTACTTATATATAGAGGAAAGACATACGCTTATTCCTCTATTTCCCAACAAATTACCTGCACAAACACGCAATTTAAAATGAAACCATATGCAGTATCATCCGTATATAGGATTACGGTATTGTGGGGAGGATCGCATGGATTTTGTAGAGAAACGGTTGACTCAGCGGGCAAAACGCGGAGACCGTGAAGCTTTTGCGGAGTTAATCGAGATTTATAAAGACAAGATATTTCAGCTCGCATATCGTATGGTGGGAAACCGTCAGGATGCAGAGGATATCGCGCAAGAAACATTTTTGCGTGTCTATGCCAATCTGCATTCATACGATGACAGCTATAAGTTCTCCACGTGGATCTACAGGATCGCGACCAATCTATGTATCGACCGTGGCCGAAAGAAACGACCTGACTTTTCATTGGATGAAGAAACCGAACCAGGGCAAGGCCTGGACTGGTATTCACGCCTGTCTTCTAACGAGCGAACACCGGAGGACAAAGTCGTAACGCAGGAGCTGCAGGAGACGGTTCAAGATGCGTTGTCTCATTTACAGCCCAAATATCGCTCGATTATGATCTTGCGTTATATCGAGGATTTGTCGTTGCAGGAAATCAGCGATATCGTAAAACTTCCCATAACGACAATCAAGACGAGAATTCACAGAGGAAGGGAAGCATTACGCAGCAAGTTGCGATTGATGTGAGAAAGGAGAAAATCACGATGGAATGCCGGGATATGATTTGCCTCATTCATGAATATTTAGATGGGGACACTGATGAATTAGCCAATCTGCAATTGCAAGCACATATAAAGTCATGTGTCGGCTGTCGCCAGCATATGCACGAGTTGCAGAGAGCCATCGCTTTTGTACAAAGCGCTTCACATATTCATGTCTCTCCTGATTTTACAGCTCGTGTACTTGCGCAATTGCCTGCGCCGACGAAAGCGAATCTGTTGTCTGGATGGCTTCGTAATCATCCGTTTTTGACAGCTGCAGCGGTATTTCTCTTTTTGATGACCGGCAGCGTATTCAACAGTTGGTTTGATCGGGATGACACGCTACAGGTATCCTCTGCCAATTTGGATAAATTAAAAATAGATCGTGAACGCAATGTCGTAGTGGTACCAGCGGGAACCAATATTGATGGAGACTTGGTCGTACGTAACGGAAACGTAGATGTTCAAGGCCATGTAACAGGGAATGTTGTGGCTATTGAAGGAAAAGTATTCGTGGCATCTACCGCCCAAGTCGTGGGAAATACCGAATCAATCGAGGCGATCGTGGATTGGATTTGGTATGAGGTGAAAAATATTGGAAATGACTTGCTTCCGATCTTGCCATAAGAGAAAATAGAGAGTACAGCTATCAGAGCACGGCAGTGGAGCCGTGCTTTTTCCGCAGGAGATAGACTGACTTCATTAGATGGAGCGAGATATGGGGGCTTCGTTATGATATCGATATCCATGGATTATGGGGATTTGCTACGGTATGCAACGGATATTTTACTCGTTACATACGTGATATATAAAATCATTATGCTCATTCGCGGGACGCGCGCTGTACAATTGCTGAAGGGGATTATGGTCATTGTCATCACCTGGCTCCTCAGTAAATACTTCCAGCTGACCACGCTGCACTGGTTGATGTCGCAAGCCTTTACGTTCGGGGTCTTGGCGATCGTCATCATCTTCCAGCCGGAGTTGCGTCGAGCACTGGAGCAGCTCGGTCGAGGCAAGCTTTTTTCCCGTTCCAGCAGCATTCAGGATGAGGATATGGTTAGTCGATTGGTTCAAGAGGTGGGCAAATCGGTTACGTACATGGCCAAACGTCGTATTGGTGCATTGATCGTCATTGAGCGAGAAACAGGTCTAAATGACTACGTGGAAACCGGTATCGCCATAAATGGACGAGTCAGTTCAGAGCTGTTGATTAACATTTTCATCCCGAATACGCCGTTGCACGACGGTGCAGTCATTATGCGAAAAGACATGATTATGGCTGCTGCCTGCTATCTTCCGCTGTCTGAGAACAGCTCCATCTCCAAGGAGCTGGGGACACGACATCGCGCTGCAATCGGGTTGAGTGAAGTGTCAGATGGTATCGCGATTATCGTATCAGAAGAGACTGGTCAAGTGTCCTTTGCTGCGCATGGAGCTATGAATCGCAATCTGACGGAGGCGCAACTGGCAGAGATGCTGACAGAACAGCTTCAGCCTCTGTCCAAAGGCAAATCCATGGGAAGTCGTTGGCAATGGAGGCGAAAACATGGATAAATGGTTAAACAGTCACTGGTTTGCAAGAGCAGTCGCGTTGCTTTTGGCTGTCATGATGTGGTTGACCGTCAACCTGGATAAAGAGCAAACGGCTGCTCCTGAGGCAAGTCAGCCAACTTTCATCGATAGTGTGAATTTGCATGTGCGATACGATACCGATCGTTATCAGGTGGTCAAGCAGCAACGAACGGTGAAGGTCGCCTTGGAAAGCAATAATCCTTTTTATCGTCACAATTTCTTCCCAGAGGGAGAAGTATATGTCGATGCGACGAATCTGGGTAAAGGAACTCACCGTGTTCCTGTCCAACACAAAGGCTTCCCGGATGAAGTCAAAGTAGGGATTATCCCGAATATCGTGGAAATTACCTTGGAAGAGAAAAAGACCGTTGAGCGTGAAGTTTCTGTGGAAAAATTGGGTCAGGTGGCTCCTGGCTACACGGCTGGAGAACCTATTGTGAAGCCATTTAGAGCTCTTGTTAGGGTACCTGAAAGCCAGGTGGATAAAGTGGCTGCAGTGAAGGCTTCCGTCGATCTGGAAGGAGCTACATCCGCTATCAAAACCACGGTCCCACTCAAAGTTGTGGACAAGTCAGGCAACGTGATTCAAGGTGCGGATGTCGTACCACTTACGGTAGAAGTAAATATTCCTGTTACGAGCCCGTTTGCCAAGGTGCCAATCAAATTAAACTTGACGAATGATTTACCGAGTGGCTATAGTTTGGCTAGTATGGGTATGAATGTAGAAGAGGTCACGGTCTATGGACCGAAGGAAGTTGTTGATGCGATCAAATCAGGCACATACCTAGGCCCGGAAATCGATCTCAGCAACATTACATCAGATCGAGATATAGAGTTAAAGATACCGTTAATGGATAATATCGTAAAGGTGGAGCCGGAGTATTTGATGGTATCGTTAAAAGTCGTTCCATCGACCACCAAGCGTTTGGATAAGATTCCAATCCGAATTAGCGGTCTATCAGAAAGCATGGAAGCAAAGGTACTATCGACCGATGGCCAAGAGATGTCTACAATCGACTTCGATGCGATCGGTGCTCCAGAGGTACTGAATCAGCTCCGACGTGAAGACTTGCAGGTCGTAGCAGATGTCAGCAATATGCCGGCTGGTGTATACGAGGTACCATTGAATTACATCTTCAATCAGTCGGATTATATCAAGACTTCTGCGAGCGCACCGAAAAAGGTTACCATTCAAATCACGAACAAGCAAAGGTAGACATAAGCTGTTGTGTGCACAAGGAAGGAAATGAGGGACAATCATGGGGAAGTATTTCGGAACAGACGGTGTACGTGGTGTAGCAAATACACAACTGACACCCGAGCTGGCATTTAAAATCGGACGCGTTGGCGGTTACGTTCTCACCAGACACAAGCAGGAAGGGAAACCAAAAGTAGTGATTGGGCGCGATACGCGCATTTCCGGACAAATGCTGGAAAACGCACTTTTGGCTGGACTGTTATCGGTTGGAGCAGAAGTTGTCAGATTGGGTGTCATCTCCACCTCGGGTGTGGCGTATCTCACACGTGCACTAGGTGCGGATGCGGGCGTTATGATCTCCGCCTCCCACAATCCGTTTCCGGATAACGGAATCAAGTTCTTCGGCAGCAACGGTTTTAAACTGTCCGACGAAGTCGAAGCAGAAGTGGAGCAGTATTTGGACGCAGCAGAGGATACCATGCCTCGACCAACAGGCGAACAAATTGGTACGGTTCTGGAATTCCTGGAGGGTGGACAAAAGTACCTCTCTCACTTGAAGAGCACCGTATCTGAGCGTTTTGACGGCCTCAAGGTAGTGCTGGACTGTGCAAATGGAGCGGTCTCATCATTGGCAGCTCGTCTGTTTGCAGATGTGGACGCTGAAGTGATTACAATTGGTGCGAACCCGAATGGGATCAACATCAATGACCAGTGCGGCTCTACACACCCTGAGCGTGTCGTAGAGGAAGTACTGAAGCATAAGGCTGACTTGGGTCTTTCCTTTGACGGGGACGCGGATCGCTGCATTGCAGTCGATGAGAATGGTGAAATCATCGACGGCGACTATATTATGGCAATCTGTGCGCGTGCACTTAAGGCAAAAGGAAAGCTCAACAACAATACAGTTGTAACGACGGTAATGGCGAACATGGGCTTCTTCAAGGGGATGGAGGAGTGCTCCATCAATACGACGAAGACGGCAGTAGGGGATCGCTATGTAGTGGAAGAGATGCTGCGCGGCGGTTACAACCTCGGTGGTGAACAGTCCGGCCATATCGTCTTCCTGGATTACAATACGACTGGAGACGGTCTGCTAACGGGTCTGCAGCTCTTGAACATCATGAAGGAGTCTGGCAAGCCGTTGTCCGAGCTCAAACAAGTGATGGTCAAGTATCCGCAGCTTCTGATCAATGTCCGCGTAGAGGACAAGTCAAAGCTGAACGGCAATGAGACCATTATGAAGGCCATTCGTGAAGTAGAAGAAGACCTGGCTGGCAATGGTCGCGTCCTGGTTCGTCCGTCTGGTACAGAACCAATCGTGCGTGTCATGGCAGAAGGTCCAGATGCGGCTCAGTTAGAAGGGCTCGTGAATCGGATCGTCGACGTGGTCAAGCAAGAATTGGTGTAAAAATTATGCAGGGAGTGGTTTCGACGCCACTCCCTTTTGCATACAAGTAAAAGACGACGAGATATTGTCGCCTTGCTTGATCTGTGGTACAGTGTTCATGTGCGTCAGCACCCAGAAAGAAAAAATGGGAGGGATTGCTCGGAAAAGAAAGTGATTTACATCCAAACAATTTGTTGTGAAGCGCCAGCACTGTGGCTGCCCGACATGGAGCCCAGTGGACGAGGTGGAGGTTTATCGAGGAATCGGCGGGTACCTCCCGGCAGCAAGTATCACTGCCGCAGAGCGCAGGGACAAAACATCAGGGTGATCTGATGGACAAAACCTTGCGTGTGATACGTTCTTTGCCATTGCCGAAATAGATGAAACAGAATGATCATATAAAAAACATGGAATGGCGGGGGACATACCCCCGTACCATTACTTCGGGTTGTGTCCCTCGCCAATTTGGAAGGGGACTGTACACTTATGTGCGGAATCGTTGGATATATTGGAGATAAACAAGCGCAAGATATCGTCGTTGGAGGACTTCGCAAGCTGGAGTACCGCGGCTATGATTCAGCAGGGGTTGCTGTCGTGAACAACAACGGATTGGAGTTCACGAAAGCACAAGGACGTCTGGCTGTACTGGAGGATCGTCTGGAGTCGAAGCCATTGACTGGTTCTATGGGAATCGGGCATACACGTTGGGCAACGCACGGAAAACCGTCTGACGAGAACTCCCACCCACACACAGACGAGAAATCGGCTTTTGCAGTCGTTCACAACGGGATTATCGAAAACTTCCTGCCATTGAAAGAAGAGCTGTTGGCAAAAGGCTACACGTTCACCTCTGAGACAGATACCGAGGTTATCGCTCACTTGCTCGCTGACATGTATGATGGCGATATCGTTTCTACAGCACGTCGTGCGGTTCAACGCATGCGTGGTGCCTATGCATTGGGTATCATGACTGAGCATGAGCCAGATAAGCTGGTAGCGATTCGTTTGGCTAGCCCGCTGGTAGTCGGTGTGGGTCAAGGCGAGAGCTTTATCGGTTCGGATATCCCGGCTATTTTGGAGCATACACGTGACGTGTACATTTTGAACGAAGGCGAAATGGCTGTGTTGACTCGCGATGGTGTGGAACTGATGAACGCAGAGACCGGAGAGAAAATCGAGCGGGAACTGTTCCATGTCGAGTGGGATCTGGTGCAAGCGGAAAAAGGCGGATACGATTCCTTCATGCTCAAGGAAATTCACGAGCAGCCTCAAGCTGTTCGCGATACCATGGGTGCACGCATTGACCAGGACAATAAGCGAGTGATTTTGCCTGAGTTGAAAATGAGCGATGTGGAGCTGGCGACATACGATCGAATCTACATCGTGGCTTGCGGTACTTCCATGCACGCAGGTCTCGTCGGTAAGGACGTTATCGAAAAATGGACCCGTGTACCTGTAGAGGTAGCTGTTGCTTCTGAGTTCCGTTACCGTGATCCGATCTACACAGACAAAACGCTGATGATCGTCATCAGCCAGTCTGGTGAGACAGCAGACACGCTGGCAGCGCTGCGTGAGGCGAAGAAGAGCAACGTGAAGGTAATGGCTATCACCAACGTGGTAGGCAGCTCCGTAGCTCGTGAAGCTGACGAAGTGATCTTTACGTGGGCTGGTCCAGAAGTAGCGGTAGCATCCACAAAAGCGTACACCTCCCAAGTTGTAGCCCTGTACCTGTTCAGCCTGTATTTGGCTCAGGTAAAAGGCACGATGGCAGCAGCTGAGGTAGCGAATGTCGTGGAGCATCTGGAAGAGATCCCTGCAAAAATCGCTTCCATGCTGGAGGACGATGAGCAGATCCGTCGTTTTGCTGAGGGCACGAAAGAGGTAACCAGCCTGTTCTTCATCGGCCGTAGCCTCGACTATGCGGTATCGCTGGAAGGCTCTCTGAAGCTGAAGGAAATCTCCTACATTCACTCCGAGGCGTACCCTGCGGGTGAACTGAAGCACGGTACTCTTGCGCTGATTGAAGATAATGTTCCTGTTGTAGCTTTGGCTACACAACCAGACATCTACGAAAAAACGGTAAGCAACATCGTGGAAGTAAAAGCTCGCGGCGCTCATGTACTGGGCTTTGCGACAGAAGGCAACCACGACCTGGCGAAGAGTGTGGATGAGGTTATTTACATGCCAGCTACACTGCCAATGCTCACACCGATTCTGACCGTCATTCCATTGCAATTGCTTGCCTACTACGCTTCTGCCGCTCGTGGCCTCGACGTGGATAAACCACGGAATTTGGCGAAGAGCGTGACGGTTGAGTAGGATTGAAATAGTGGTAATGTGAAATGTTCAGTGATAATAATGTTTGTCACTAAATAATAAAATGTGTCACTTGATAATAATGTCGGTTACTAGATAATTAAGCCATTCACTTAACTTAAAAACAACAGAAAGCCCCAGTGTACCAATTAAAATGGTCATGTCTGGGGCTTTTTATTGTTTGAGCAGGATAATGGTGGTGAAACATATTGGATTCTTGAGTGTATGATCCCAATTTTAATGACTTTTCAGTTATCGAGTTAAGAGGAGAAGTTTCGATTTTAGAAGAATGTTTTTTTGTACTAATAAAGTGAAGAAAGTAAATAATTAAAAATTATGGAACCAATTGAAAGTTGTATAACGATAAAAGAGAAATATATGGAATAATATAGTCAACTAAAATGCACTGCTAGTTGGAGGATGAAAGAATGGAGAGTATTAAAATTGAAATGTTTCCAGCTTCCTATGGAGACAGTTTTCTTGTTTCTTCTGGGGATGGAGATACCGGAAGAACAAACATTCTGATTGATTCAGGCTTCAAATCTACTTATGAGGAGTATATTCGCGGCTTAAGAGGTATCATTACGTGATGATCCACAATAAACCACTTTAAAACCCCACCACAAGCTCTATCAGAGTCGAGGCGGGGTTTAACGATATAGCGTACTTTTAACTTCTATGGTTCCTCATTTGCAAACATTTCCAACGTAGCCATAAGAATGTCTTTCTTTTTAGTATAGTAGTCTAAATATGGAGAACCTATTAGCGCCACACCTTCAATCATTGAGCAAAAATCAAAAACAGGTATAGGGCGTCCGATTCCTATTGCAGCACCTACTGTAGATAGTAATGCCAGTAAACGAACCGGGTTCCATTCCCATTTCAAGAGTTGAAGAAGTTGGACGGCACTAGAAGCTCTTTGCGTTTGCTCGAGCGAATAAACTTCGGGGAATCGCCCATCCGTCTTGTAGGCATGGAAAAACTCGTTGTAGTAAGCTTCTGCTGCGAAATCGATATCGCGGTACATTTCTCTAAAATCAGTGTAAGGTTGACTTTCATTCTTCATTACTGCCACACCAACCTTTCTTATAGGATGAAGTCATTGTATCAGAATAAATTGATAGTAATAGAGTTAAAACAAACCTCTCCGCTCATATAATTGTGAGGGTCGAGGTTTGTTTCAGTTTTTACGAAATTAGAATATTCACTCGGGAGAGTAAGTAGACATTCTAATCAAGTGGGTCGTATGGAAAAAAGTGATGACCCCTTAATCTATTATTTAAATTTCCCTCTTGTATGGATCTGATGTAATCCTTTATGATAACTCACTTCCCAGTTTTTTAGAGAATGATCTTTATGGAACGAAAGCAATAGTAGCAGACGTTAGAGTTCCTTTCTGGATAGACGAATAGTATCACCAAGCTCTAACGGAATTGATCGTTTAGTCAAATATCAGAGGCTGATGAGGATGACTCATCAGCCTCAAAGTTTTGGGTAAGGTAGTAGATCTTTTCCCTATCCGTGTGAAAATAGAGGGAAAAGATTGGGAGACAGGCTTTTAACGAGCATAAGAAATTTTCCCGTAAAAACGCGGTCATACCTCTTCGAAAAAGCCTCGATAGAGGTTTTCTTATGTGTACTTTATTCATAAAAATACATTTTTTACAAATAATTGGATATGTTTATGTTAGCCGATCTGTATGAGGGGGGGTTAAGTAAAGATGTAAGGGACACTTTTTTTGTACAAGTAAAAATGAAGGAGGCTTTGTTTGATGTATGTGATGAGAAAAACAGGAGTCTTGGTAGTACTATCGCTAATCTTAATTTTTTCTATATTCCCACAGTCTTCTCAGGCCATGACACCGTGGACTCCCAACACCGTATACAACTTAGGAGACATGGTTACGTATCAAGGGCAAGATTACAAATGTACATTTGCTCATACATCGCTTGTCGGATGGGAACCGCCAAACGTACCGACACTGTGGCAACTGCAAGGTCCCTCTGCTCCCGATACCATTCCACCTACGTCTCCCACAAATCTTAGTGAAGCAGGGATATCAAGTAGTTCGGTCAGCTTATCTTGGTCAGCTTCTACGGATAACATAGCTGTTCAGGAGTATCTCGTCTACAACGGAGATACACTCGCTGGTACATCGAGTACAACATCCTATAACGTGACTGGGCTTCTAGCAAATACGACATATTCATTCACGATACAGGCAAAAGATGCCGCAGGCAATGTATCCCCACCCAGCGCCTCGATAACGGTAACCACTTTATCTAAATCTCCAAATGAACCGGTGTCCAAACGAGTTTTGATCGGCTACTGGCATAATTTTGACAATGGTTCTACGGTACTCAAGCTAAGAGATGTCTCAGATAAATACGATGTCATCAATGTTGCGTTCGCAGAACCAGTCGGTGGCGATCATGCGACAATGGGATTCGTGCCGTTCAATGCATCCGTTGAGGAATTTAAGTCGGATATCGCTTTGTTAAAAGCAAAGGGGAAGAAGGTCCTCATCTCGATTGGCGGAGCGAATGGTACAGTCGAGCTGACGACGGAAGCTGCCAAACAAAACTTTATTACCTCGATGACCTCGATCATTCAAACGTATGGTTTTGATGGTATGGATATTGATCTGGAAGGAAGCTCCCTGTCGCTAAATGCGGGGGACACTGATTTTAGAAATCCGACAACGCCTAAAATTATAAACTTAATCTCAGCCACTCAGACGATCACGAATACATTTGGCCCCTCTTTCATTTTGACGATGGCGCCAGAAACGGCTTATGTCCAAGGAGGTTACGCCTCTTATGGTGGGCCGTGGGGTGCTTATCTACCTGTGATCCATGCCCTTCGCGATCGAATGAATTATATCCACGTCCAACACTATAATTCCGGAGCGCTAGAAGCATTAGATGGTCGTACGTATCAACAAGGAACGGCGGATTTCCAAGTAGCGATGGCAGAAATGCTATTGAAAGGATTCCCTATCAGTCGTAATCCTAACAACATGTTTCCAGCCTTAAGGGAGAACCAAGTCGCTATCGGGTTGCCTTCTGCTCCAAGTGCTGCCGGGGGAGGCTATACGTCTCCAGCAGATATCCAGAAAGCACTTCAATACTTGGTAAAAGGCACGTCTTTTGGAGGAACGTACAAACTCCAAAATCCAGCTGGTTATCCGCAGTTCCAAGGAATTATGACCTGGTCTATCAACTGGGATGCTAGAAATAACTATTCGTTTGCCAATCATGTTCGTACTTCGCTTGATTCGCTGAACCAATAATGGCGGTGTGATCAGTATGCAGGAGTACGAGCACTATGAAGAAAGAGGGTATCCGAACAAGACAACGCGGCTACCACAAGTCGATTGGTGAGTTTGTGAGCAGAGACTCTAAATGAAATGAAAAAACAGGACTCCATAACCGATGAGTCCTGTTTTTGCGGCGTTTTGGGAGTTGACGAGGCAGTGTCCTACGTCCTACGTAAGCACGACCTGCTTTTGAAATCCACGCATAATCGCAATCAGCATAGCTTTGTCCATCTGCAGTTCACTTTGACCCACTTTTTGCAGCAGTTTCTTGGTGTTGTCGTTCGGGAAAGAGATGCTCCGCTTCCAATACGAATGGAACAAGCTCATGGAGGCATTAAAGGCTTTCTCTTCTTCTGATAGCAGCTCATCTGTTTCAAATGGAACCGGTACTAAATTCGGAAAATCCAAGACTTCTTTGATGCATTCGACCACCAGCTGCTGTGTAGGTGGAACAGGGTTGGTAGCGTGATAGATTTCCTTATGTTCGCCATGAGTAAGTGCAGCGAGCAAGACAGAAGAGACATAGTCAACCGGGACGAGGTTCGAATTCACGTCGACATCCACCAAGATACGGTACTTTTGATTATCCCAGCCTTCTGTTCGGGACGCTCTTCTTTTCAGTACGCGAAGACCTTTTAATAATCCATACAAGCCAAAATTGGTATCGGCTTCACCTGTTTTGGAATCACCGATAATGATCGACGGTCTGACAATGATGGTCTCCATTTTGTCACTGTAGGTGAAAACAAGATGCTCAGCCAAGCATTTTGTCTCTTCGTAGTTGTTCACGAAGGAGCGTTCCGGGCTGTACAGTGCTTCTTGTCCTTCTGTTTCTGTTCCAATGGTATAAGCCGTACTCACATAAATAAAGCGGCGTGCGCCAATGGCTTCCGCGAATTGTAATGTATGTTTTGTTCCGTCTACATTTACCTCGTACGTCTGCGCTTTTTGAGCGGGATCGAAGGATAGGTAGGCGGCAATATGGTAGACCGCGTCTATTTTCTGGGTGAGCTGTCCAAGATCATGTTCTGCGACGCCCAAGTCTTTTTTCGAAACATCGCCCAGTACAAAATGTACCCGTGTCCGGTGACTTTCTTCAAAGCTATGCAACATATCGCTAGCCTTTTTTTCATTTCGAGCGAGTAAGTAAAGGGTATGGCCTTGGTTTAATAGGTCGAGAGATAGTTTTTTTCCGAGAAAACCTGTTGCTCCTGTTACTAGAATATTCATATGGTTAACCAGCTCCGTATGTTTGTTAGGTAGGGAGTTGCTGAAATATCAATAATTTATTATATGACGAAAAATGCAGCTGTGACGAGAGCGGATGAAACTATATCGTGAACAACTACATAGTTTCAAACAACTGTTTAACGTCCACATTGACCCTCGTTTGACTGGATTTCCCGGTATTTTCCTCTGAAAACAAACCGAAAAAACCCCCAGGGCTGCTACTGTGTAGCCGCCGGAGGCTTCTTGCTTACAGCTTAGGCAATCCAATCGATGGTTGCTCCAGAAACGTACTTGTTTTCCATTCGTTGCTGCAGATAAGGGTTTCTGTTTTGCTCATCGAGTTGCTTTTCGTCAGGGGAACGGTCTGCCTGTTCAGCTTCTTTAGCATCCTCAATCTTTTGGTCTATCTCGCCCGCCATCTTCAGCAGTTTGCCATCCAAGCCTTCTGCTTTCCGCTTCAGTTCTCTGGACCTCGTAAAATCCCCGTCCTTCGATGCGGGCTCCCACGCTTTCGATTCTATTTCCAAGGTGATTTGTGCACGTTTTACACTGTTTACCTTCTTGAGCTCGTTGCTTGCCGTTAGAACAGCCTGGAGGGTAGGGGAGGATTGTGGAAGCTCATCTTGCTGCTTCGCGGAATCAGAAGCATTCTTTTCCTTGCTCTCTTCATCCGTGCCCCTTGCCTTGCGTTGTTCTTCCAACTGGATCTGTTTCATTTGCGTATCGAGTTCCTCGATCTGCTTGTCCATCTCATCCAGTCGTTCCTTCATCACTTTCGGATCGGTTTGCTTTTCGAGTGCATCCGTATAATAGTTGTTTCGTCTCTCCAGCATCGCTTGCTTTTGTTCCATCAGGCTTTGCAGCATCTTGTTCGGAGTGTTTTTGCCATGGCTTAGCTGTAGGCCTTGCTGGCTAATCGTCACATGATCCTGCTTTTTGTTACGTTCTTGCTCGTTTGCTTTCGTCTGGGTGTAAGTTCCTGCACGATTATATGGGGCTTGGGAGCCAATTGCATATCTAGGTGTAACAGACAACATGAATGATTGTTACCTCCTTTCATGAATCGAGTCGTTAGCCAAAACTTACAACCAATCCAGACTATGGATTACTGATTTCTGGTTATTAACTGTATCGGTAAGCGGTTTTCCAAATTTTACATTGAAGTTTCAAAGGGGTAGTAATAGGGAAAATATACTTGGCATGAACTAGGAGTTGGCCAGCACAGTTATGGCTCGGCCGTCTATCAGCACGCCTTCAGACGACCTGTGAGGCGGTATTTGAGCTGCAAAAAACGGTTTATTCTGTTGCTCTCACAGCAGCTAGTTATCTTACTTCCTAAGAGAGGAGTCATCACAGATGATCAAAAAAATGTTTACCAGCTATAAAGCATCGTTATCCAAGCAGATGCTGTTTTTTCTAGTCTTGCTAATCGTTGTTCCCTCCCTTCTACTGAGTCTTTCCTTGACACAATTGGCACGCAACCAGCTGGAGCGCGAATTATTGTCCCAAGTCGAATCGGTAACGACGATGATTACCAACGTTCTCAATAATTCGTACAGTGATTATTCCGTTACCATGGATAGCTTTGCCGACGTTCAAGTTCCACCAGGACAAAAAGCGGAGGATTATATCTACGAGCGTATACGCAATATCGAGAAGGACATCGATAATGTTTTGGCTGCATTTATGTACTACGACAATCGATACTACAACTCTGCGAAAAAGGAAATTGATCCGACTACGCGCGATTGGTACAAGGAAGCGATTCAGCATAAAGGGCAGATCATTGTGACGCCACCTTACGTCGACGCGATCAGCGGAGGCTACGTAATTACGTTTGCCAAGACGCTCCCTGACGGTGCAGGGGTAGCGGGCCTCGACGTCTCCATCGATCACTTAAACGAGCTGGTGAAGACGTACAAGATCGGAGAAAAGGGATATGTCAGTTTGTTCGACCAGAACAACGTGACACTGTCGCATCCGCGATTCCAACAAGGCAAGCCGCTTGAAGATGAGCGCTTCCAAGTGATGCGTGATCAAGCGCAGGGCTCTTTCGAAATGGATGATGAAGAGCTACGAGAATACTACCACTTCAACAAGCAAAACTCACTCGGATTGAACGTCGTTTCCGTGATCGATTGGAGTGAAATTCAGCAAAAAACAGGGCCGCTTTTGCGGATTTCGTTCATGTTCATCGTACTTCTGCTTGCCTTGATTGCATTGTTTGTGTGGATATTCATGAAGCGGACGGTGCGACCTGTCCTGCAATTGAAGCAACTGACCGACGCGATTGCTGAGGGAGATTTGACGGTCCGATCCATCGAGAGCGGAAGAACGGATGAGATCGGGCAGCTGCAAACCAACTTCAATGTGATGTCGCAATCGTTGTCCGATGTACTGCGTCAAATTACCGATCATTCCGAGCAAATATCTGCTTCCTCGCAGCATTTGTCTGCGAATTCGGAGCAAAACGTGCAAACGATTGAACAAGTCGCTGCCTCCATGCAAGAAATAGCGACCATGTCATCTGATATGAACCAGAGCATAGACAGCGTGAAGCAATCGGCGACGCAAGCCCAGCAGGAGCTGGATGATGCCATCCGCATCCTGCGTGAGAGCACCGAAATGTCGCAGTTTATCACTGTTCTGGCTAATAACGGCGAGGAGTCTCTTGGAGCGGCGAGACAACAAGTAGATATGATCGTCGAGCATTCTAATCGCTCGAAAGATGAGATGGAGGAGTTAAACCGAGTTGCGAAAGAAATTAGTGGGGTGACGAATTTCATCCAGGATATTGCCTCCCAAACGAATTTGCTTGCGCTGAATGCCGCCGTTGAAGCTGCGCGTGCCGGCCAGGAAGGTCGCGGATTCGCCGTCGTTGCCGATGAGGTACGCAAGCTTGCAGATCAGACAGGCTCTGCTGCCGAGAAGATCGACACTTTAATCGGGCAGGTTCAGGGACGTGTCCTTCATATGGTTAGACGTACGGAGGAAGGCGTGGAATCTGCTACAGCCGGAAGCGATCTGACTAAATCGGTTGAGCAGCGTTTTACAGAGATGTATGAGGCAATTAACCGCATTGACGCGCATCTCGGTCAAGTGGCCCGCGTCAGCGAACGGTTGATGCAGTCGAATACTTCGATGATTGCAGCGTTTGGTGAATCGAGTGCCATGAGCCAAGCGACTGCACAAGAGGTTGACCAAGTCGCTGCTGCCAGCGAAGAACAGAACGCTTCGATGGAGGAAGTTGCGTCTTCGGCTACACATCTTGCCAGCATCTCCGAAGAGCTGCAGTCATTGGTGCTGCGCTTTAAATTGGAGCGTAAACAATAGTTCTAGCGATAGGTATTAAGAAGACCAACAAGACGTTGGTCTTTTTTTCGTCCAAGCTGATCCGGATCGTTACTTAAGTAACGTAAGCATGACTTCTATTGAGTTATCGACAAATGACCGATTTGGACGAGATTTTATGAATACAGTCAGTCCAATTAACGATACGATAAGCGCCTGTGCAATAGCCTTCGCGTCTGTACTCGAATCCAGCTCACCTGATTGTATACCTCGTTCGATCGTTTCTTGAAAGATGACAGAGAGGTACATTTGGTGTTCCCTTGTCAGAATCTCAAATTTTTCATCATGAGGGGCAAGTTCGACCATGGTATTGATGCAAAAGCATCCACGACTGAGACTTTCCGTATATTCCGCATCGACTACCTCTGCAAAAAAATGGCGAAATGCCTCTTTCACAGATGGATTGCTTTGAAGCTTGGTCCGTGCCTCGGCAGCACGAGACATCGTGTATTTGCGTAGAGCGGCTTCGAACAATTCTTTTTTGTCACCAAAGGTTGAGTATATACTTGGCCGTTGGATACCCATTCTGGAAGTTAAATCACTTAAGGAGGTAGCCTCATACCCCTTTTCCCAAAAGAGCTGCATAGCTGCATCTAGTACTTTTTCTTCGTCAAATTCGCGTGTTCTTGCCATATAGAAATTCCTTTCATTTGTACTGAACGGTATTTTATATTTTATTGTGATTCCTATGTTTTGTCAAATTCATAGCGGTTTATTCTGGACGAAAAAGAATGTTATTGACAGAAAAATAACCAGTGGGATATATTTACTGGGCATAATAACGTACCGATCGGTATGGAATTTGCTCGATACGTAAAATGAATGGAGGTAAGGTGAAGACAGATGAAGGAGGTTATAGAAAAGGTAACGGCGCAAGGCTCTCCCATGCCTCGCTATGTAACACTTTTGTTTGCGGTTGCTTGCGGGATGTCCGTTGCGAATATCTACTACGCACAACCACTACTTGATCATTTGTCGAGTGAGTTCGGTATTGACCATTCCGTCATTGGGATTCTCATTACCATTACGCAAATCTTCTATGCATTAGGACTGTTGCTGCTAGTGCCGCTTGGCGATTTACTGAACCAACGCCGATTGATTCTTGGTCAGATGTTTGTATCTGTGGTAGCTCTGGTTATCGTTGGGACTGCCTCCACCAGCACGATACTATTCGCAGGTATAGCTGTGGTGGGATTGCTTGCCGTTGTGACACAGACGATCGTTGCATTCGCGGCGACAATGGCTGACCCTGCTGAGCGAGGGCGGGTTGTTGGAGTAGTAACAAGTGGAATCGTCATTGGCATACTTCTAGCACGAACCATTGCAGGAATATTAACTGACCTTGCGGGTTGGCGTTCCGTATATCTAGCCTCTGCTGCGTTCATGCTTCTAGTGGTTTGCGTGTTATTCAGGGTGCTGCCAAGTATGGAGCGAGAGGTAAAACCACTATCCTATCCCCAGTTGATTAAGTCGGTGCTTTTGTTGTTCGCACAAGAACGGTTATTACGCATTCGTTCTGTTCTGGCTATGCTGATTTTTGCTGCCTTTAGCATTTTGTGGACGCCATTAGTACTGCCGCTTAGTGCGCCGCCATTATCTCTGTCGCATACGGCAATCGGGGCGTTTGGTCTGGCAGGAGTTGCAGGAGCATTAGCTGCAGCAAGGGCAGGGAAGCTTGCCGATCAAGGTTACGGACAGAGAACGACGGGCGTTTCTTTGAGCCTATTGTTACTATCCTGGCTGCTCATCAGTTATACAGAACAGTCGCTATTTGCGTTGGCCATTGGCATTGTGTTACTTGATTTGGCCGTACAGGCCGTGCATGTTACGAATCAAAGTATGATCTTCACGTTGGGTGCAGAGGCGCGTAGTCGGCTCACAGCCGGATACATGGTTTTCTATTCGATCGGCTCTGCTACCGGCTCGATTACCTCGACCTATACATATGCACATTATGGCTGGGAGGGAGTATGCTTGCTCGGGGCCTCTGTCAGTGCGTTGGCTCTGCTGTACTGGGCGATGACCAGAAGCGTTACGGCTGCCACAAGAAAATAGAGTTACTTAATAACTAGCTTGAAAAGAACTGTGCATATAGTTTGAAGTGGAGATATATGATATTGAACTATTTTTCTTTCAGAGCGATTGACTCATACAAGTTTTGAAAAAGGAGAGATGGTCTGTGGAGATAGGGATTACTTCGTTTGTGGAAACGACGCCGGATGTTCAGTCAGGTGAAGTAATGAGCCACGCACAGCGATTGCGTGAAGTTGTCGAGGAAATCGTCCTTGCCGATCAGGTAGGACTGGATGTATTTGGCATAGGTGAACATCATCGCAAGGATTATGCAGCTTCTTCTCCAGCAATGGTGCTGTCTGCGGCTGCGCCACTAACAAAAAGGATTCGGCTGACCAGTGCAGTGACAGTTCTCTCTTCAGCTGATCCCGTGCGTGTTTTTCAGGATTTTGCTACACTCGATGGCATTTCAAATGGCCGTGCAGAGATTATGGCTGGACGGGGTTCCTTTATCGAGTCGTTTCCCCTATTCGGCTATGACTTGAATGACTACGATGAGCTGTTTGATGAACATCTGGAACTGCTCCTGAAAATACAGGCGTCCGAAACAGTAACCTGGAGGGGCGGGCATCGTCCAGCCATTAACCATTTGGGTGTGTATCCACGGCCCGTTCAGAATCCGTTACCCATATGGATTGGCAGCGGAGGCAATCAAGAGTCTGTTGTCCGGGCAGGTCTGCTAGGATTGCCACTGATGCTGGCGATCATCGGTGGAAGTCCGAGGCAGTTTGCACCCCTCGTGCAGCTCTACAAGAAAGTGGCGGCGCACGCAGGTCATGACGTATCGCGGCTTACGGTTGGGTCACATTCACTCGGATTTGTTGCAGAAGATACGGAGCTGGCGGCTGATACATTCTTTCCTTCTACGCAAGCAGGTATGAATAAAATCGGAAGGGAGCGGGGCTGGGCGCATTATAACCGTGCTAGCTTTGATGCTGCGCGAAGCTTTGAAGGTGCAATGTATGTGGGTGATCCAGAGACAGTGGCCCAAAAGATCATTCACCTTCGCAAAAATGTAGGCATGACGCGCTTTATGATGTATGTGCCAATATCCACTATGCCACATGATCAGGTAATGAGATCCATCGAGCTATTAGGAACAGCGGTAGCGCCTCGGGTGCGAGAGGAAATAGCCAAGTGGGAAGCAGAGACGCTGCAAGGAAGAGTCAGCGCGTCAGCCAAAGCTATATCGACGCGATGGCAAGAGCGCTTCATCCAAAATAAGTAAGGAGACAAAAAGCACAACAACCGAACGAGGGAGATCTCGGCGATTGTTGTGCTTTTGTAAGTTCTTATAACCGCAGAGGTACATTTATTTTCGGTCATCTTCTTATTGAATCGTTTCCTGTTTTTCCTTCATCACTTCATTGATTAATATGACTCCATGGGAAAGGGTCGTTCCGCCGCCAAATGCTCCGGCTACCGCTACTGTTTCAGCAATTTCTTTTTGGGAAACTCCGTCGTTGAGAGCTGCTTCCAAATGATAGACAATGCAGTGCTCATTTCCAGAGTAAAGGGAGATGGCCAGTGCCTGTAAATGCTTATGCTTGGATGACAATTCACCGGACGAAAAGCATTGGCTGGTGAATTCGTTATATGCTCGCAAGGCCTCTGGCATCAGCTGTCCAAAAGCTTGCAGTCCTTCAAGATACTGTTCGGACAAATAGTGCTCCATGGTTCCATTTCCTCCTAATGTAAAATCGCTGATAGTATTTCATTGCTGGGAAATTTTCATACTGTTGATCCTTTATGGAGGTAGGATCACATCTGGAATTGATTGATTTGTCATGTATTTTTTCTTCTTCTTGAATACAAATATATTTGGTTATCAAGTATTTTCCTTGTAAATATATTTGTCGATATTATAAAAACATATTAAAATATATGAAGTAATCACAAATATAGCGTAAAACAAGCGAGGTGAATAATCTTACTAACTAGTAGGAATCCTTGATAAGAAGTGAAGAGAGAGTTATGGGGCAGTTTATTAATCAATAAAAATAGGAATGACTAGAAGCTTTCCTAAAATACCGCCAACAGCAGAGAGGAAGAGGAAGCTCACGTGGAAAACAAAGAACTGAAGAGAGGCTTAGAAGCGCGTCATATTCAGATGATTGCTTTGGGCGGTACGATTGGTGTTGGGCTATTTATGGGGTCAGCTAGTACGATTAAATGGACAGGCCCGTCCGTTATGCTCGCTTATGCAATTGTAGGAATTTTTATTTTTTTCATCATGCGTGCCATGGGCGAAATGCTTTATTTGGAGCCGAGTACAGGTTCATTTGCGACCTTTGGACATAAGTATATCCATCCGTTAGCAGGTTATATGACGGCTTGGAGTAACTGGTTCCAGTGGGTCATTGTCGGGATGGCGGAAATCATCGCCGTTGGAACGTATATGAAGTACTGGTTTCCGGATTTACCCGCTTGGATTCCAGGCATTATTGCTATGGTGATTCTCGGTGCCGCGAATTTGGTCTCAGTGAAATCATTTGGTGAATTTGAATTTTGGTTTGCCATGATCAAAATTGTAACCATCGTGTTGATGATTATTGCAGGATTCGGACTGATTTTCTTTGGGATTGGCAACGGAGGAATTCCAATCGGATTATCAAATCTGTGGGAGCATGGCGGATTCTTTACTGGCGGTTGGACGGGCTTTTTCTTCGCTCTCTCCTTAGTGATTGGGGCCTATCAAGGTGTCGAGCTAATCGGGATTACAGCAGGGGAAGCAAAAGACCCGAAGAAGACATTAACGAGTGCGATCCAAAGCATCATTTGGCGTATCTTGATCTTCTATATTGGTGCGATTTTTGTTATTGTAACCGTTTACCCTTGGGATGAATTGCAGGCAATCGGCAGTCCGTTCGTAGCAACTTTTGCGAAAATTGGTATTACCGCTGCGGCAGGACTCATTAACTTTGTCGTGATCACTGCCGCCATGTCTGGCTGTAATAGTGGGATTTATAGTGCAGGGCGTATGCTTTATACACTAGGCGTCAATGGACAAGCACCTAAAGTTTTTACGAAGCTGTCTTCGAATGGAGTACCGTTGCTAGGTACAATTGGTGTGCTTGTAGGTTTGGGCATTGGGGTTATCTTGAGCTACATTGCGCCCGAAAATCTCTTCGTGTATGTATACAGTGCGAGTGTACTGCCAGGTATGGTTCCATGGTTTGTCATTTTGATCAGTCAAATCAGATTCCGGAAAGCAAAAGGTGCTGAAATGGACAGCCATCCATTCAAAATGCCTTTTGCCCCAGTGACGAACTACCTGACTATTGCTTTCCTCATCATGGTCCTCATCGGTATGTGGATCAATGATGAGACACGTATCTCTCTGATTGCAGGGATTGGTTTCTTGGGGATCGTGGTCATCAGCTTTTTTGCGCTAGGAGTTGGCAAAGCGGTTCCGCTGAGCGAACAGGAAAACAAGAAGTAAGACAGAGGAGACCAACATTTGTTGGTCTTTTTTCTGTGAAAAAACGACTCGACGTTTTTCATAAAAGTGGATTTTGAACGTTTGAGGTCAAACAAAACATCATGACCGTTTTGTTCATCATTTCGCCTTTGTACCGCGTACACACTTCGTTTATCATAAGGATGACTGGATTGGCTATCAGTCTTCTGGAGCCAATGTCCTGACTCGTCAATGGGTAAACTATAAGCGGGATACTCATTCATGATCTGAGAAAAAAGGAGCATTAGAATGAAACAACGCAACTATACACCGATTATTGTTATTCTCACCATAGCGATTAACACGCTTATCGCGATCTTGTACTTCATGCCGAAGAATAATGATTTCAGCCATCTCGACCTTACATTTTTGCCGTTTTTTAATGCGGTCATGAACAGCTTTACCTTTGTATTTCTGGTTGCTGCGCTTGTATCCATCGTGAAGTACAAAAACATTAAGATGCACCGGGGATATATTTTTGCAGCCTTCTCCACAACAGCTCTCTTCCTGGTTTCGTATGTGATCTACCACGGGATGGCACCTAGCACTTCCTTCGGGGGAGAGGGGATTCTGCGCCCGATCTATTACTTCATTTTGATTACACATATCCTGTTGTCGGCGATTATCGTTCCTTTTGCGCTGATTACGACTGCACGTGGACTCAACATGAAAGTGGAAAAGCATAAAAAAATCGCCCGCTGGACGATGCCGATGTGGCTGTATGTCAGTGCGACGGGTGTCATCGTTTACATTATGATTTCTCCGTACTATTAATACAAAAAAGAGCATTAGCTTCAGCAGCTAATGCTCTTTTTTTATGCAAAGACTTATATTTTCGATTCGCGTTTCTTAAACCAGCGTTTGGGCAGGAAGTAAATAAGCCCTGACAAGACGAGAAAGGCGGTTAAGATAGAGATAATCTCTAAAACCGTCACATAATTAAGGTCTTCCCATTCTCCCACATGCAATCCATAGAAGAAATCTAAAATAGGATCTTGTTTGAGCGCAGTAATATGCCCGTCAGCAGAAACGGTCAGTCGTAGAATAGGATCTCGATTGACGTAGACTTTAAAGGAGTCACCTGATTTTGCGATCGATCTGATTTCATTCCACGAATATTCCCCAGTTTCCACTAACTTCGCTCCCACATAGGCAATGGTTAGCTCTTCTGACTGAGCGGGTACCTCAATCATCGTGGTTTTTAAGTCTGTGGCTTTTTCCTGATACCAAGGGACATTTAACAGCAGATAACCAGTAACGGCCCACATGAGTAAAAATAGGCTGACGACTAGTCCGATGTAGCGGTGGAAGTTACGGTTCCACTTCTTAAATAGCATGCAGGTTACTCCTCTCGATGACGTTCTTGATGATTATATAAACTTTGTTGATAAAAGGAGATGGCTCAGATGAGCTATTTTACTTGAACAATTCGTGAACCGGGCAAATGCAAACGGCGTTTACCAGTCCCATTGGCTTTTCTTGATTCCAAGACTTACGGCGAGTACAGAAGCAATCGGTTGCTTGATGGGTGCAAGCGAATCAGCTGTGCAGCTCGATTCTGGCTGATAATTCAGCTCTTGAGCTTTTTGTATATCGGCTTCGGCGAGATTGTTCGTTTTGTTTGCTTGCTCATAACAGGGCGGTGAGATGTAAGTCTTGTGCGTATGCTCCAAGATCAATCGTGTATCGGGGGAGGGGCTTACCTCCATAGGAATGGAAAGCACTCCTGCTATTACGACAACAGCACCTATGCCAATAAGAGGGCCTCGCTTCATCACATTCACTCCAACCTTTTTTAGGGTAGTCCGAATTAGCCGATTTATTGTATCACCTTATTGCCAAGACAGTAATGGCTCATTGTAGCTATTTACATAGAAAAACCACCGCTCCATATCTGGAACGATGGTTCAATATCCATTAAGAGAGCTCTTTGCCGTTTTCGTCGACACCTAATGCTTGTCGTGCCATGGTCTTAAACTCTTCCAACCCGGATTTCAACGCAAAGGTGGCAAGAATGACGGGATACGCTGATGTCATTTCTGCGATATGCTCATGCATACGTGGCCATATACGGCCTCCTGCTTTCTCATACCGTTTGATGAAATCAGCCAAGCCAGTATCTCCAAACAACATGTAAAAGACAGTAAAGTCAGTCGCCGGATCAGCTACCTCGGCCTCCGTCCAATCGAGAAGTCCAGTTACCTTGCCTGTTTCATCAACAAGGATATGCCCAGGATGGAGGTCACCGTGTACGAGAGTGGAGTGAGTAGGCCAGAATGTATCATCTGCAAGCCAACTTTGCCAACGATCCCATAGCGCTTGAGAAACTCCAAAGGCGCGTTTGGCTTCATTCATCTTTTCTCGAAGGCTTGCTCGTACCTCGCTAGGCTGCTTGACCCGGACGCCAGCATCTCGTGTCAGGTCATGATGAATGCCGTGTAATTCCGCCAATACTTCTGCCCATGATTGTATGCAGAGCTCAGGGAGAGATTCAGGATTCAGGTACCAATCATAGCTCATTGTTTCCATATTAGTAGTCGCCATCGGAGTACCGCTCAAGATTGGATAAGCGATAAATTCAGATGTGTGAACCTGCCAATCAGGTACTTCTACACTCAGATGATTGGCTACGAGGTCTAATACCTTTTTCTCGTAACGAGCTGTCTCTACGACATCATCTCGTCGCGGTTGGCGCAATACCCATGAGACGCCATCCATCGTACTTACAAAAATCGCAAGGAAATCTAAGCCCGATTCATTGACCTTCGCTGTATGTGGGTCTACCAGGATTCCGTGCTTTTTCGCGATAGCAAGCATTTGCTCTACATTGTTTTTAGACATAACAAAAACACCTCATTCATGAATAGTTAAAATCAGCGAAACACAAATAAACCCATCCCAATTCCTTTTTGAAAAAATGGTTGAGCCTGTATGCGGTCTTATCGATCTTAACGAAGTCTCATGAATGCGATGCCCATTGCAATGTCCATCATCGTAACCTCCTATAATTGAAAACAAAGATAGTGTACCATAGAATCTAACGAATGGCGACGAGGAGATTAGTGATCATGAAATTCATTTCTTGGAATGTAAACGGACTTCGTGCATGTGTGAATAAAGGGTTTTATGAATACTTCAAGGAAGCGAACGCAGATATATTTTGCATGCAGGAAACGAAGCTCCAGGAAGGGCAAATCGAGATGGAGATCGGCGAGGAGTACCATCAATATTGGAATTACGCCGAGAAAAAGGGGTATTCGGGCACGGCCGTTTTTACGAAAATCGAACCGCTGTCTGTACGTTACGGCTTGGAGGAAGACCATGAGCCTGAGGGGCGAATCATTACGTTGGAGTTCCAGGATTTCTATTTGGTAACGGTCTACACCCCGAATGCGAAGCGTGATCTGTCGAGATTGGATTATCGGCTGGAATGGGAAGAGCGGTTTCGGAATTACTTGCTGCAGCTGGATGCGAAGAAGCCCGTTGTGGTTTGTGGGGATCTGAATGTCGCACATCAAGAGATTGACTTGAAAAATGCGAAGTCCAATCGCAATAATTCTGGCTTTACTCCTGAAGAGCGTGAGAAGATGACGCGCTTGCTGGGAGCTGGGTTTGTTGATACATATCGGTATTTTTATCCGGATCGGACGGACGCTTATACGTGGTGGTCGTTTATGCCAAAAGTAAGAGAGCGGAATATCGGATGGCGGATTGATTACTTCCTGGCTTCTGAGAGACTTGCTCCAGTGCTGCTAGGAGCGGGTATTGATGCGCAGGTAATGGGAAGCGATCATTGTCCGGTCGTGTTGGAGTTAGGGAAAATCGAATAAAGAGCAGAGGGAGGGGAAGGATATGGGTAATCTCTTCCCTTTGCTTTGTTTACAGGGAGTATGCATTGCCTATAGTCAGCAATTGTGAGGGTGAGTGACCTGAAATAGCAAAACTGCCTATAATCAAACAATTAAGACGAAATTGGATATAAGCGAACGTTGATGTGAGGGAGTAGAGTTTCGTACAATAAATGCGTACGACTACAAAATGATGAGGGGATAGGATATTGCTAACCATGAATTTGTTACTAATTGCTTTTCTGATTTTTGCTACTGCTTTTTTTGTGGCAACTGAATTCGCAATTGTAAAGCTTCGCCCAAGCCGTGTAGACCAACTGGTCATGGAAGGGAGAAAGAATGCTCTTGCCGTTCAGAAAGTAGTTAGTAACTTGGATGGGTATCTGTCTGCGTGTCAATTGGGGATTACGTTGACAGCCATTGGTTTGGGGGTATTGGGAAAACCGACGATTGAAAGTATCATCAGTCCTTTTCTTACGCCTTATTTACCCGAACAAGTCGTTGCAGTTCTGTCGTTTGTGATTGCTTACTCCATCGTAACTTTTCTACATGTGGTTGTCGGGGAACTGGCGCCGAAAACAGTGGCAATCCAAAAGGCCGAAGCGGTTAGCTTACTGTGTGCGAAACCCATTATTTGGTTCTATAAATTGATGTACCCTGCGATCTGGGTGCTGAATGGTTCCGCTGCTCTCCTAGTGCGTTCATTTGGTATGAAACCTACCAAGGAGCATGAAGAAAGCCACTCAGAAGAAGAGCTGCGCATCATTCTGACGGAAAGCTACGAGAGCGGAAAAATCAATCAATCCGAGTATGGATACGTCAGCAACATCTTTGCTTTTGATGAGATGCTGGCCCGCGAGATTATGGTTCCGCGAACAGATATGAGTTGCTTGCACAAAGAATATACCCTTGAGCAAAATTTGCGGATCATGAAGGAAGAGCAATACACCCGTTTCCCGGTTATTTCGCAAAACAAGGATCATATTATCGGGATGATTAACACAAAAGAGTTCTTTCTGAATTATACCGATGATCCAAATTTGGACATTTCCAAGCTGATCCGACCGTTTTTAACGGTTTCGGAGGCTACACCTGTAAAAGATCTATTGAAAAAAATGCAGAAACAAAGAACGCATATTGCCATCCTGATTGACGAATATGGCGGAACCTCCGGAATGGTTACGATCGAAGATATTTTGGAGGAAATTGTGGGTGAAATCCGTGATGAGTTCGACGCGGAGGAAAAAGCAGAAATCGAAATCGTGGAAGAGAACAGCCATGTGATTGTAGACGGCAAGGTACTGCTCTCCGAGGTGAACGATTTGCTTGACGCCACTATTAATGAAGAAGAGCTGGATACTATCGGGGGGTGGTTGTACAGCCAAAATCCGACGCTCAAGGAAGGTATCCAATGGCAATACGAGGATCTCGTCTTTACGATCAGAAAGAAAGACAAGCATCGCATACGGAAAATAGAAATTCAAAAGGCATCGGAAGTTCCAGCTCGGGAGCTGCAGGATGTAACGTAATCAAAAGATGGGGATTCCCCATCTTTTTTCTATGTGTAAGCACGGAAACGGGCCGAATGATCCGGTCCCGTTTCTTTATGAAGCAATCCTACGTATAAATGATATTGTAAGTAGATTTAATGACTCCGTTCTCGTACTGTTTCATGTCCAGTAAATCTAGTTTGAGACGTGGCTTCACACTGCCGAATAGAGGTGTACCTTCCCCGACCATTACCGGATTCACTTTCAGAACCAATTGATCAATTAGTTGATGTGTCAGCAAAGCTCCTGCCAATTCACCGCCGCCACATAGCCACAGCTTGCCGTTTTCTTGCTGTTTGAGAATCTTGACGAATTCTACGGCATCGCCTTTGATCAGTTCAACTTCAGCATTGGACTCAAACTGCATGGAGCTAGAGAAAATATAGTGCTTGATCCCCTTATAGCCTGGTTCGCCCGGCTTCGCACCGAATTGAAATCCAAATTCGTATGTTTTTGCGCCCATCAATACGGCATCATATTGCTGAATTTCGGATAAAAAGTCCGGTACATGTTCTCCTTCAAATAAAAAGAGCGTGCTGTCGATATTTCCGTCCATCATGGCTTGATCCGCAATGAAATTGTCCAGCGAAACGGCAACATGGTACGTTAGGGTAGCCATTCAGAGATCCCTCCTTTTTCGTACTTCCATTTTATGTGAAACAAGCTGGTATTTGAACACCTTGGATTGACATAGTCGTAAAATATCGTGTAACTTAATAGTTAAGATAACTTAATTATTGGTGGTGGTTAAATGAATGAGGAGCTTATTGCTTTTGTCCGGGAGCTAAACGAAATCGAGTATGCCTGCCAGGCGATGCTGACGCAAGAATACGCGGATGTGCTGGATGAGACGATTACGAATAACCAGATCATTATGATTAACCTGTTGCATGATCGCGGTCGTCTGCTCACTGGTGAATTGGCGAAGCTAATGAACATCACGGCAAGTGCAATCAGCCAAATGCTGAACAAGATGGAGAAACGAAATCTCGTTAAACGCTCGATTAATCCCGGGAATCGCCGGGAAATTTTTGTGGAACTGGATACTGCCGGAGTGAACTATATCGCAACAAGCCGCAAGATTGAATTGTCGATCATAGAGCGCTTCTATTCCAAGCTTCCTTACGAAGATCTGGTAGCGCTAAAGGAAATTATGTTGAGATTCCGGCGAATTATTGAGGAAGAGCAGACGCGGAAGACAGTAGAATAATTACGAAACAAGGGTAGCGGCTGGGGCACCAGGAGACTGGCATATGCCCTGTCCAACCTCTGTTTTATATTTAAGTATAATTAAATATTAATCTACATTAATAATTCGGTTGAAGGAGGCAGCATCATTATGCGGATTTTTGAAGTTATGTTTGTCATTTTGGCCATAGGCTTATTGTGGTACTTGATTTGGTCTCGCAAAGCTCCAGGGCGGCTATTTTTATGGGGAATGCCTATTGTGCTGGTCGGTACAGGGCTGTTTCACCTAATTTTTGAAAAGGCGCGTTGGCAAATGGGTCCAGCTTATTTGGTTGCACTAATCGCCCTATGTATGTACGCAGCCAGGGCTTACCGGAACACGATAAAGGATAGAGCATGGAAGAAGTCTCTTTTACTCAGTGTGCCGGCTTTTCTGCTCAGCACAATCGCCATTTGCCTGCCATTTTTGTTACCTGTCTTTTCCTTTGAGAGACCAACTGGCGCTCATCGGGTAGGAACGGCGAACTACACATGGTCGGACAACTCTCGCATAGGGAGTGACGGGACTTCCAGAAAGATCAATGTGCAGATTTGGTATCCAACTGATTCGTCATCTTCTGCTACTCCGGGTAAATACATTTCCAATCTTCCAGCGTTTGCCAAAGCTGTCGAGGAGCAGTACGGATTTGCTGGGAAAGTATTGAGCTACCTCGAACAGGTGGAGACGCATACTTACGCAGGTGCTTCCTTCGCTGCGGACTTACAAGAAGCACCAGTCATTTTCTTATCGCACGGGAATATGCTAGGCAGCCGCTTCACGAATACGTTTCAAGCGATTGAATTAGCCAGCCACGGTTATATTGTAGCGGCGGTCGAGCATCCTGGGACGGCGATGCTGTCTGTTTATCCAGATGGCAGCTATGCTCCTTTCATAGACACCAGCTCTCATCTCCCTATGAAATACAACGTACAGAACGATGCTTCTATTCCTGTAATCAAGGAGCAGACGCAGGATATCGAATTTGCTCTTCAGCAGCTTATGGATATGAGTGAAGGTGTAACGGAGAGTCCGTTTATCCATCGAGCTGACTTTTCCAGTGTGGGCATCATCGGACACTCCTTTGGGGGTGCAACTGCGGTGGATGTTCTATACAATAATCCCGCATTTAAAGCAGGAATTAATATGGATGGCTACTTGTACGGTGAGGAACGTGACAAGCCGATAACGCAACCGCTGATGATCATGAACGGAGGCTTCACATTAACAGAACTGGAGGATTCGCCGGAGATGAAGCTAGCCGAAGAAGAGCGGCGAGAGCGAGTATTAGCTCAGTCAGGTGTGGAGGTGGATATTCGGCAGGCGGGGCATCTCAGCTTCACAGATTTTCCTCTGTATTCACCACTGATGGAAGCACTTAGTCCTGAAGTACGGCGCAATCACAGCATTATTAACGAACTATCGCGTGCCTTCATGGATCGGAACCTTAAAGGTAATCCAAATATTTCCTATTTAGATGTTGTGGAGCGCTATCCAGATGTTACGATAAGGATGAAGTGATGTATTTCCCAATAAGAAAAGAGACTTCGTTTGCTATGAGAGAAATCCTGATCGAAAAACAAACCGGGACAGCATTTCGAATAAAAAGCGGGGAACATTTTTCCGTAATCGATATAGAGGGACAGCAGGTAGCTGATCTTTTTGCAGTGAATGCTGCTGCCTTTGACGAGTTTTTTTCAGCGGCTGTGACGATTGATTGCAAGGAAGCTTTCGTTGTCTCGACAGGGGATATACTGTACAGCAATAAATATCAGCCCATGCTTACGATTATAGAAGATGAAGTAGGGGTGCATGATCTCATCTTCCCGGCGTGTAGAGCGGAAACCTACCAGCATTTCTTCAACGAGTCGCAAAGGCACAGCAATTGCTTTGATAATTTGAATGGAAGCTTAGGGCAATTTCTAATACCAGCTTTTCCTACGATTCAGCCTTTCAATATTTTCATGAATACAACGGTTACGCCAGACAGAAAGATTATAATCAATCCACCAATCTCAAAGGCGGGCGATAAAATTACGTTTCGAGCAGAGATGGATGTAGTCGTTGGTATATCGGCTTGCAGTGTGATAGAAGGGCCATGCAATGGGTGGAGATGTAAGCCTGTTTTAGTGCAGATTTTGGGATGAAAGCTGATGGATGATTTGTATTTGGATATCGTTGTATTGCCGACGGGGGAAGTTGTGCAAAAGGATGCGGATGAGCTTGAGGAAGCTTTGATAAATAGAGAAATCAACAATCGTCAATACCGATTAGCGTGTGAAGAGGCTGCGAAGGTTATTGCTGACATAAAGGGCGGGAGCTTTCGGTTGTTGAATCTATCAGAAAGTCATAAACAATTATTAGTTGGTCTCCCGGTTCAGAAGGGTGAAAAATAGGACACCTGCATAAGCGCTTAGGTGTCCTGTAGTTTTTGAATCAATTAGTTTTTCTCCAACAATTCTTTCAAGGCGCCATCAATAAACTCCGCATCCACACGATTTAATCCAAACCCAGCCAAGTGCCCCCAAATCGATTCAATCGGCTGAAAAGTGGCATTCGGCATTTGCCTTGTCTCATATTCACTATCTTCTGGCGTGAAATACAAATCAGTCCGTACGGGCATCACAACGCTACGTGCTTGAATACTTTGCAGAGCCGCCTCAAAGTCGCAAGCATACATCTCATTCTTGCTAATATCGGCATGCTGCCACGTCCACATCATTGCCAGCAGATCGTTGGCATCAGACTGAAGAAAGCTCTCCTCCCAAAATCCCGAGATAAACGCGGAAAGCGACTCATATCCTAGCTCCTTATAGCACTCTTCGCGGTAAAATGGCTGAGAAAACCCCCAGCTCGCATAGACGCGACCCAATGTACGCAATCCCACTTCGGGAGGTACTGTGTACTGTCCGTTATACCACGCAGCATCCGCTTGCAATGCTGCCCGGATTCCTTCGATTAAGACAATGTTATGTGGCCACGTTTTTGCGGTACCTGCAAAAGGAGCCAATCGCTCAACCATATCTGGGTAACCCGCTGCCCATTGAAAAGCCTGAATGGCCCCCATCGACCAACCGGTTGCCAACGCTATTTTTCGAATGCCAAACCGTTCCGTAATCAATCGATACTGAAGTGCGACATTATCGTAGATCGTGACGTTCGGAAAATTGGCCTGATCATACGGGCTTGCCGTGTTGCTCGGGGAGGAGGATAGCCCGTTTCCGAGCATATTGGGAATGATGGTGAAATATTGCTTCGGGTTCAAGGCTTTATCTTCCCCGATGAGCCATTCATTTTGGTAATGCTGGTCTCCAAACGACGTAGGAAATATAATGACATTATCCTTGGCGGCGTTGAGCGTGCCATACGTTTTGTAAGCGATAAATGCATTCGGCAGTGTCGCTCCTGACTGCAAGCGCACAGCTCCCAAGTGAAAAATTTCGTAATCCATCTCGCAGAGCTCCTTTATGTGTCATATTTTTTTCAACTATAAACGTTCCCGTGCAGGGGAAAGTCAAGGGAATGTCGGAGTGGAGTTTTTTCATGTTTAAGATCAGTGAATTTTCGCGGTTGAGCAGGGTGTCCTTAAAGACGCTTCGTTTTTATGATCAGATCGGCATTTTGAAGCCAGCGGATATAGACAAAGAGAATGGCTATCGATTTTATGCAGCGGAACAATTGCTGACACTCAATCGAATCCTCATGTACAAGGACTTGGGATTTACGCTGCAACAAATCCATCAATTGCTGCATGAAAATATGTCGCCTGAATATGTGCAAGGCATGCTCAGGCATAAAGAAAAGGAAATGGAACAGCTACTTGAGGAGGAACAAGCGCGATTGAATCGAATCAAGGAGCGTCTGTCATTCATTGAACAAAGAGGGAGTACGGAACAAGAGGTTGTCTTTAAAAGTGTAGAAGCGCAAAAAGTGGTCTCGTTTCGTTCGCATGGCACTGTGGAAGAGATTCCGAAGCTATTCGATAGATTGGCGCATTATGCAGGCAAGCAGCAGAGAAGCATGCTCTCTCAGATGGTTTTGTGGAAGGAGTCGGAGATAGACAAGGCTGCATTTGCATTTGAGATCGGGTATGTGCTCAAACAGGACATTCCCGTGCTATCCCGCATGCTGGAAGTACGTATGCTTCCAGAGGAGCCGATGATGGCCACTCTGGTCCAACGTGTGGAGCCATTCGTTCCATCCACGGCATGCATGGACTTGGGTAAGTGGATCGAGCGCAATCAGTACCGGATCAAAAAGGATCAGCCGGGAAGAGAGATCTATCTGCAATCTCCACAGCATGGTGGCGATACGTATGTAGAAGTACAAATTCCAATTGAATCACGATGAAAAACAAGAATATTCCGAGAGTGAAATGAGGGAATCCTGCTATGAAAAGAATGACACGTCGTTTCATTGATCTGAGTGTGCCTCTTGATCGTCTGGCGAAAGAACCGTTTCCTCCTGATATTCAATACAGTGGTCATGAAGAAGGGGCTGTCCAAGCTGCACAATATTTTGGCTTGCAAGCGACAGATTTCCCCGAACAGAAGGCTTGGGCGAGTGAAACTGTAACATTGACAACGCATACTGGAACACATGTAGACGCTCCTTGGCATTACTGGCCTACCTCAGAGGGGGAGCCCGCGAGAACCATTGATCAGCTACCGCTGGAGTGGTTTTACGGAGATGGTGTCCTGCTCGATTTCAGTGAGAAACCGTCTGGCTACGAAATCACGGTGAGCGATATGAAGCAGAAGCTCGAACAAATCCAATACGAGCTAAAACCGTTTGATATTGTCCTGATCAGGACGGATGCGGATAAAAGGTACTATGAAGAACACTATTTCCTCTCACATGCCGGGGTATCCGCTGAAGCCACTCATTGGCTGATCGATCAGGGGATCAAAGTCATGGGAACTGATGGGTGGGGATGGGATATCCCGTTTTCCATTCAAGCTGCTGACTATAAACAAAATCCGCGTGATGGAGTATTATGGGCGGCCCACTATGTCGGAAAAGAGAAAGAGTATTGCCAGATTGAAAAGCTGGCGAATTTGGAGCAATTGCCGAAGCCCTACGGATTTACCGTTTCGGTGTTTCCTGTGAAAGTGAAAGGAGCGAGCGCGGGATGGGCGCGTCCTGTTGCGATTTTTGAGGAGGAAGAGGAGTAGTTGCATGGGCAAAAAAGCGAAAGCTCTGTTTCTGTTATTCTGCTTCGGCCTCGGTTGCATCTTGATCGCAAAGGCTTCCCTGTTCTGGTATCCTGCATTACCATTCGAATCCAAGTCCAAAAGAGAGGTAACGGAGCTTTTGGACGAATACACGGGATCAATCGTCAAATTGACTTCGGAGAATCACATCGATTGGTATGGGTATGGGCCGCAAGCGAATCAAGCTTCAGCGGCAGAAGCGGTGAAACGAGCTGTGTCGGAAAAAGGCTGGACCTTTATCCAACAAGATGGGGCAGGGTACTTTTTTGAACGGGGCAAAGAAAAGCTTATCATCACGTCTCAAATGTGGACAGGCAACTATGTACTATTTCGAATCCCCGCTGGTGTTCTATAGAGCGGAGAGGAGGCGAGCAAATGAGCGGTATTGATAAAAGAAATCGTTTAGACGAAAAGCCCTTTGGCTATCGGATCGCAAAAGATCAGACAGTATTCATTGACTATCAAGGGAAGCTGGTGAAAACGTTAAAGGGGAAGGAAGCGGAAAGATTGATCCTACGCCTGCATCGCTTTCCACAACAAATATTTCTCTCGTAAACAAACGGCACAAGGCCGATACCCTGCAGCGATTGCGGTCTCTTCATCAGCAAAAAAGACGCGATGGCGCACGTAACCGCCTCGCGTAATGGCCCTGATGGCAGAGGGACAATCCAGTCGACCGTATATTTTGCGCGGTCGGTAGCCCCCTAATGTACCTGGAGTATTGCTCTGATAATAGACGCGATCAGCTCCAAGCAGCGTGTATGTTTTGGCAGGGTCAGCATCTTGAGGTGATGACTTTTTTGGCGTAGGCATATGGCTTCCTCCTCATTTGGTGCGTGTGTCGGGTTCACTCCAACAGGAGGAAGCCACAGCTAGCCTATATCGAGTGCTTTTTCAATTAAGAGAATTTCGGAATAGCGAAGTAGGCAGACAAGCGGTGGTTGATTTGCTCTTCGCTAAGCTCTGGGAACAATCTCGCTTCCTTCACCAGATCGTACAGACGCTCCATCGGCTCACGGCCATCTGCTTTCTTTGCCTTTGCGTCGTTCTTGAGCAGCTCCCAGATGCCTACTACATACTCACGTCTCGTGATATCCTGTTTGCGGAAAAAGAAATCGAGGCGCTCGACATGATCCATGAATTCGTCGCCGAAGCGCTTGTCCACTTCACCACGCAAGAGGGCGATCTCTGCTTCGTACATCGGACGCTCGTTGCCTTTTTCTTTACTGATCCAAGGTGTCTCCAATACGAGTGGCAGGTGGCGGATTTTTTCATGGTTCACGATGTAATTCATCGCATCGAAGCCGATGAGTCCAGCACCGATTGGCGCGTGGCGGTCTTTGCCGGCTCCGCGGAAGTTTTTGCTATCATTCAAGTGAACGACGGCGAGACGGTCCAAGCCGATTGTCCGATCAAACTGATCCAAGACACCATCGAAGTCGTTGACGATATCATAGCCAGCATCGTGAATGTGGCATGTATCCATGCAGACGGAGAGCTTGCTGTTATCTTCTACTTTCTCGATAATGGCCGCGATTTCCTCAAAGCTGCGACCGATTTCCGTTCCTTTACCCGCCATGGTCTCCAGCGCGATTTTCACGTCCGTGTCTTTGACGCCTGCCAGAACTTCATTCAAGCCTTCCGCGATGCGGGCAATGCCGTATTCCGCATCCTTGTCGGTGTATGCGCCTGGATGCAGCACGATATTTTTTACGCCAATGTAGTCGGTCCGGCGAATCTCTTCTTGCAGAAAGCGGACAGCGAGCTCGTAGGTGTCGTCCTTGTAGGAGCCCAAATTGATAATGTAAGGGGCATGTACAACAATCTCATCGACGCCTTGCTTGGCCATTACTTCTTTGCCTTCCGTAATGTACTGGTCTTCGATCGGCTTGCGGCGAGTGTTTTGTGGTGCACCCGTGTAGATCATGAAGGTACTCGAACCATAAGCTGCTGCTTCTTCTGCGGCATTCAGCAGTCCTTTACCAGAGAATGATACGTGCGAACCTATTTTTAGCATAGGATAGAACCTCCTTTTTTAATAAAGAAAACGCCATAAATAAAAAGTAGCGTACGACTCCCAATTCGTCCAAGCCTTGGACAGCTCTCGAATTTCTGCTTTTGTCGGCTTTTTTTCTTTTCCTAGTAAAAACTTGATGGCATTGTGCAAGCCGACATCGTCAATGGGAAAAGCAGAGGGCATTCGCAGACAGCGCATGAGTACATAGTTAGCCGTCCACGGTCCAATCCCGCGGATGCTGGTCAATCGCTTCTCCGCGGATGGATAATCTCCTCCGTCCCATAATAGCTCTTTCGATAGTTTCCCTTCAACGATGAGTTGTGCGACATCAATCAAATACTCGCACTTCTTGGTCGTCATTCGCAATTCATCTAGATCAGCGACGGTCAATCCGGCAATCCTTTCCGCTGTGGGAAAAAGCCAATACGACTCGCCTTCGCACTCTACACGTTGTCCGAAGCTCTCTACCAACCGCCGTTTGAGGGTGTACGCATAAGTCAGATTAATTTGTTGGCCGAGGATTCCCCAGCTGAGCGCTTCAAACAAGTCGGGAATGCCCATGGTCCGCAGCCCGTAAAACTTTTCAACTGCCTGCTTTAGCAGAGCATCGCTGGCAGCAAGCTCGTAAAACGGAACCAGATTTCTATCGAGATCGAACCAGTCTCGGACATAGCGTGCTACTGTGCCTCTTACTTTTTCAGAAGGAAGAGAAGCTCCCAGAAAACGAACGGTCAACCCTTGCGTGTCATCTGCGTGAATTTCCACTACCTGTGGATTCTGCTCAATCGGGATGGCTTTGTAAAGGCGTCCGTTTCGGATGTGAAACATGCATTCATTGGATGCTCGGGACAAGTAATGCAGATTTTGCGCAAAGCTGAATTCCGTAGGTACGGACAAGATCATTTCTTCTCTATTATCGACCCAAGCTGCTTGTGGTAGACCGTTTGTCATGTGAAAACCTCCCGTTTGACTTCCTCCTAGTTTTATAACAAGCAAAGCTGTCCTGTCATTTCGTTATCTTGCTATTTTAATCTCCTAGTAGTACGGATCACGTGGCGTGGGGGTATACTGTCAGTAAGAGCAGGCGATTCGATTACGGCGATAGCAAAGGAGATGACATGCATTGGAGGAACGGGTAACCGATGAGAGATGGCAAGCCATTATTCATAACGATGTGTCTTACGATGATCAGTTTTTCTATGCGGTGAAAACGACGAAGATATTTTGCAGGCCGTCGTGCAAGTCGAAGCCGCCGAAGAGGGAGAACGTGCGGGTTTTCCAAAATGCAAGCCAAGCTATGCGGGAAGAATTTCGCCCATGTAAACGCTGCAAGCCCACGGGAGAGAGGTTGCCTGATCGAGAGTGGGTGGCACTCATTACGCAGTATATTGATTCTCATTATACCGAAAAGCTGACGCTGGAGCATTTGGCTGATATGTGCCACGGCAGTCCGTTTCATTTGCAGCGGACGTTTAAGCGACTGATGGCAATGACGCCTGTGGAATACATCCAGAAAAAGCGGATGGAGAAGGCGAGAGAGCTGCTGATTCACTCAAACAACCAGATCGCTGACGTTGCGCAATTGGTAGGGATGCCGAATACGCCGTATTTCATCACATTGTTTAAGAAAATGACCGGCCAGACACCGAGTGAATATCGCCAGCTGTATGTCAAACAACAAATGACATAAGCTGCTCGTGAAATGTGATATCTTTACAGGACGGAGGATTCGGGAAAATGAGCGATACGAAAACTTTGCGGGAAGTATTTCATAAGACCGCTTATCAGCTCGCCGGGCACAGTAAAAGAGACATCCATCAATTGCAGCAGGTTCTGTCCAAGGTGGATGGGAATCTGGCGGGTGATATGTATGGAACAGGCGAACTCATCGAGAATTTTCAGCAAAAGATAGCCGAATATTTGGGCAAAGAGTCTGCCGTGTTCTTCCCCAGTGGTACGATGGCCCAACAAATAGCGATGCGTATCTGGTGCGATGAGAAGGGGATCAAAAAAGTCGCCTATCATCCACTCTGCCACTTGGAGATTCACGAAGAAGACGGGCTCAAGGAGCTGCATCAGATTGAGTCTGTCTTATTGGTGGATAAGGACCGAGTGATTGAACTAGACGATGTTCTTGGCATGGACGAAGCTATTGCGTGCCTTTTGCTGGAGCTGCCACAGCGTGAGATTGGCGGACAGCTGCCCCCGTATGAGGAGTTGGAGGCAATCTCCCGTTATTGTCGGGAAAAAGGGATTCGACTGCATTTGGATGGTGCCCGGCTTTTTGAAATCCAGCCGTTCTACCAGAAGTCAGCAGACGAGGTATGCGCACTGTTCGATAGTGTATACGTCTCCTTTTACAAAGGGGTGGGCGGAATTGCTGGGGCAATATTGGCTGGTGATGAAGAGTTCACCAAGCAATCGAAGGTATGGAAAAGACGCCATGGCGGCGACTTGATTAGTTTGTATCCGTATATCATCACGGCAGATTACCATTTTGAGCAGAGAAAGCATGCATTTCGTCAATACTACGAGGATGCGAAGGAGCTGGCGGGATGCTACCACCAATGCCAAGCGATATCCACGCGACCGAACGTGCCTGTGTCCAACATGTTTCATGTGCACGCAGATTTGCCTAAAGAAGAGCTCGAACGTATCATGATCTCACTTTGTGAAGAGACGGGGATTGGCTTCACGCACTATGTGAAACAGGAAGACGAGACTTCTAGCTCCTATGAGGTAAGCATCGGGGATCGATATGCGGCTATCCCGAAGGAAGAGCTAATGAGAGCGTTCGAAATGCTGAATCAAAAAATAATAGAGCAGAAATCACAAGTGGGTAGCGAGTAAACAAATCGATTTCGGGGGTGGTGGCAGTCTGGTGCCGGACTGCCGCTGCTATTTCCGAGCGAGGAGCTATTTTTCATCTCGATTTGACAGCTGCAAATTGAATTGATAAAATGAATGACAGTCAGTCAGTTATATTCGTTCGGGTAAAAGGAGGGAAGCTACATGGCGATAAGCAAAGACGACAAATATTCCAAAATCCTCCATGCAGCTATCGAAATCATAGCGGAAAAAGGGCTGGATAAGACGTCCATATCCGATATCGTGAAAAAAGCAGGGATTGCACAGGGAACGTTTTACTTGTACTTCTCATCCAAGATGGCTCTGGTTCCAGCGATTGCAGATAATCTGCTGACGATTACCTTCCAGCGGATCAACGATAAGCTGCAGGGGAAAACGGATATCGAGAGCGTTCTCGAAGTGTTAATTGATGAGACCTTTTCCATTACGGATGAATACAGGGACGTCATCATTCTTTGCTACTCCGGGTTTGCACTAAACAATTCACTGGAGACGTGGGGAACGATCTACAAGCCTTTTTATGAGTGGATGGAAGGCGTCCTCGTGAAAGCAATCCATGCTAACGCCATCATACGTGAGCTGGATGTGCAATGGACGGCCAAAATCATCATTACGCTCATCGAAAATACAGCAGAACGTTATTACAGCAGCGACCAAAAGAATGTAGCACCGGATGAATACAAAACAGAAATCCTTCGCTTTTGCAAAAGAGCATTAGGAATGTAATAAAAAGGATGGGCGTACCTCCATTCTTTGTATCGTGGAATGTCCTCGATAAGAGGATTTTTTCATTGGAATATAATGACTGACATTCATTCATTTTCAAATGACAGCTAGAACAACGAAGAGGTGATAACCATGGCATGGTTTTATTTAATTATTGGTGGAATGATCGAAATTGCTTGGGCATTGGGACTGAAATTTTCGGAGGGATTCACAAAGCCTCTAGTGAGTGTCGTCACGGTTATGTTGATCGTAACGAGCTTTTACTTTTTCGCTCAGGCAATGAAACGCATTCCGGTCGGAACAGCGTATGCGATCTTCACAGGGATTGGTGCAGCGGGAACAGCGGTTGTTGGATTTTTGTTCTTGGGTGAAGACGTATCCTTCTTGAAAATCGTTTTTATCTTGCTGTTGCTCACGTGCATTGTTGGATTGAAGCTGACGAGCAGCGCAGAAGAAGAGAGAGCATAACGACAACTTGGAGGTGGACAACATGGCATGGATGATGTTGATTATTGCTGGTTTTGCAGAAATTGGTGGAGTGATTTCGTTAAAGCTGACAGAAGGATTTACAAAATGGAAGCCGACTGTGGCTTGTTTGATCTTTGCAAGTATTAGCTTCTATTTGCTCTCGTCTGCTGTCCAGACGCTCCCGGTGGGAACGGCTTATGCAGTATGGACGGGAATTGGTTCAGCAGGTAGCGTGCTGGTAGGCATGTTGTTTTTCAAAGAGTCGAGGGACAGAAAGCGGATTCTGTTCATTACAGGGATTGTTATCAGTATCGTCGGTCTGAAGTTCATCGCATAAAGCATACGAGAAGCCTCCTGAACAGCGAATCAGGAGGCTTTTCCTTATTTCCTATTTACCAGGTAGGGGGAGGCTTCAGCAGCAGATGATGCGCTCCTGTCTGGTAGCTGTTCGCATCAAGGTTACTCCGATGATAGTTGCCCTTGATCCAGTCATCGATTTGGTCTTCATACCATGGGCTGTAGAAATGGCCGGATTGACCGGGTACCAATGAATTGAAGCTGGCCCCCTTATCTGCCATGTCGATTACCCTTCTCCAAGGTGCTCCATGAACCGCTTCTCCTTCACTAGTGGTGGCGGCCATGGCAACCGTATCGTCGCTTCCGCCCATTGGACGCGGGGTTGGATTAAACAGGAGATCAAGCGGCTTGATTTCCCCCACCGGATGAGCAAATCGAACCTGATGTGTCTTGCCCCATTGCCAGCTGTCAGGATCATCTCCCTGTACAGCGACAGCTCGATCCACGGCTTTCTGGAATGCAACGAATGCTACCGCCTCCAGACCGCCTTTTTCCTTCAGCCAGGGTCCCTCTTTCTCTTGTGCACTCTCGAGGATCAGATGATCAATCTCGGGCGAAAACATTTCCAGCATCTTCGCATCAATGGCTGGAGTAAACAAATAGTCCTGAATCTCTTTTATCCAGTAAAAGTAAACGAGGGAAGCGGCGCTCTCGGGACGATCGACGTGATCCCATTTTTTCAAGAGATCTAACACATGTGCATCGATCCCTCGCAATTTTGTTCGTTGCTCCGATTGCTCCAATCGATCCAGCAGGATGGGCAGTAATGTCGCCGCCTGCCGGCTTTTCTGATCCAGCTGTAGCTGCTGCATGTCCCGAACGGTAAGTGTATCCTTGCTGGCCAGTACTTCCATGATCCGGTCATACCGATACGATCTCGACCAATTGTAATCATGCGTGAGGTGATACGGGTAGGAGTCGTCGGCAACTTTGTTGTTAGCGGAGGCAATCAGACCCGAAGGCGGGTTGACCAGGGTTGGCAGCTCTTCCCACGGGATATATCCCTGCCACTCGTATTCATCGGTCCAGCCAGGGACGGGTAGGGAGCTGTCTCCTTTTTTACGGATAGGGATGTACCCGTTTGAACGGAAGGCAATCGTGCCATCTTCTGCTGCGAAGACAAAATTTTGGACAGGTGACTGGAAGTTGGTGAGAGCCTGTTTAAATTCCTCCCAGTTTTTCGCTTTATTAAACATGATCACGGCTTCTAGCTCCTTCGTTGGTTGGAGTGCGGTCCATTTCAGCGCCAACGCATGATCCGGGCGATCATCGTGAGCAAATTCGGAGATAATCGGCCCATGGCGGGTAATCACGACTTCATAGGAAAGATCAGGCGCTCCCTTTACTTTGATGATCTCATTGAATACCTGTGCTTCCTCCCATTTGTCGTTATACCGGAATTGATATTTGTTTGCTGGATTTCTTTCTTCGATGTACAAGTCCTGGGTGTCTACCTGAGCAGTTGTAACCCCCCAGGCAACGTGTCGGTTATTACCCAGAATAATGCCAGGAATACCGGCAAAGATCACACCGCTCACTTCCATTTGGGGAGCGATCAACGTTGTCTCAAACCAGATGGAGGGATTGTTCAAGCCAAGATGTGGGTCATTGGCTAAAATCGGTTTGCCTGATGCGGACTTGTTACCTGCGATTACCCAGTTGTTGCTGCCGTTAGATTCATGGGGGATATCCGCTGTTGCAAAGCTTTTTTTCAGGTCGATGCTGCTGGACTGTACCGCCTCGACGATGGGCCGCGAATCAGCAGGATAGTCGGTTAACAGATCGGCTACCTTTTCAGCAGAAAAGTTCTTGGTGAGATAGGCTCTGAATACTTGGCTCGTCCAGTTGCCGCTCAGATCATAGGCCATCAGCTTGGCGATCACGAGTGAGTCGATTGCTGTCCAGGGTGCTGGCTTGTAGTTCACCAAAGTAAATTCGATAGGCAGCTTGCCCTTCCGTGTGGATTCCGCGATATAGGCATTGACGCCGAGGGTATATTGGGTCAGTACGTGCTTTGCCTCTTCAGAATAGGCCTCCCAAGAAGCCTTCGCTGCTCGACGCAAACCCAGCGTCCGGTAGAACTTATCCTCATCAAGCATGGATTCTCCCATGATTTCACTTAACTGACCCGATGCCTTTCTACGGCTTAGATCCATTTGGAACAGCCTTTCCTGCGCGGTGATGTATCCTTGACTGTAATACAGATCATCCAAATTGTTCGCTACGATCGTAGGTACACCGTGCGCATCGCGATAGACGGATACCTCTGCAGTCAAGCCAGGAAGCACGAGCTCTCCTTCCATTACCGGTTTACTTTTCGTCACCATCCAATATCCATAGGCAGCGACTGTGGTCAACAGCAAGGCGAACACCAGCAAGCTGATCAGGAATATTCGTAACCACTTGCGGCGTGGTTGGCTCGTTTTGGTAGCGAGTGCTGAATCCATTTGCATACCTGCTTTCTGTTGAATTTTCCAAATCGTTCTTTTTTATCCAACGCCTTCAGGTACATAATAGATTCGTGCCGTGTTTTTGATGTGTTTATTTTTTTCAAAAATGTACAAATAAAAGACACACCAGACTGCTACGATCGTAGGAATGCTTGTTGCTTGCAAAGAGGAGTGATCGTGTGAATTACAGGGTGCTTTTGATTGAAGATGAAAGTCGCATTAGAGAGATCGTAGCCGACTATTTTGAGTTGGAAGGATGGACGGTATACGAAGCGGAAAATGGGAGAGAAGGACTGGAAAAACTAATGACGATCCAGGCTGACCTGGTGATCGTGGATATATTGATGCCGGAAATGGATGGATGGAGTGTCTGCAGGCAGATCCGAAAACAATCGGCAATGCCGATTATCATCCTGACGGCAAGGAGCGACGATGACGATCAATTAATGGGTTTCGAGCTGGGGGCGGATGAGTATGTCACCAAGCCGTTTAGCCCGAAAGTATTGGTGGCGCGGGCAGTGAATCTGATGAAACGTGTTGAGGGTACCGTGGGACGGGAGCATCATCTGATCTGCATGGGGAATGTATCGATTAACAAGCAGGCTCGGCGCGTCGAAGTAAACGGAATCGCCATTGATCTGGCGCCAAAAGAGTATGAGCTGCTGATGCATATGGCGAAAAACCGAGGGATCGTCTTATCACGGGAGACACTGCTCGATCACATATGGGGGTTTGATTATTTTGGGGAACCGCGCGTCGTGGATACGCATATCAAAAAATTGAGGGCCAAGCTGGGAGAAGAGGCCCGGCTCATCCGAACGGTGACCGGAGTGGGTTATATGCTTGAGGTGGAGTCATGATCAGACTGCGCAATGGAATCACTTTTAAGCTGTTTGCCCTAACCTCGTTGTTTTTTGTCCTTTTTTATTCCTTGATTACAATCGGACAGCTGCTATTCTTTGAAGATTTTTACCAGCATCAAAAAAGCAACAGTGTCAAGCAGAGCCTGCTTGCTTTTACCAAGCGATATGAGGAGGAGCAGTGGGACGAGCATCGTACATCCAGAGAGACGGCGCAGTTCATCATGGAAAACAATGCCCAGATCGCCTTTCTTCAGCCTGATGGCGAGCCCATCTATGAGAGCCCGTTCCGAATGGAGCTATCAACCGTGGACGGAGGGATGGTCAACGTAGCTCTGTACTTTTTTGAGGATCTGGAAGGGCTGCATGCGGCTGGTTTGAAGCCGGGGGATACCGTAACGGTAGAAGGCTACTATGACTACGAACTAGGCAGAGGACTTTTCTATCCCGTTACGATTACGAAACAAGCGAACAGCATACGTGGTATGACGGTAGGGGAAGATGAATCACTCACTCGTTACACAGGCGTGATCTCCAGATTACAGCTGCCAGAGTCACCGAGGTACGGGATGGCGATCGGACTTCTTGCCACCGCCCTGTACGATTCGTTTCCATTGACTGAGACAGAGCTGGCAGAGCTACAAAAGGGGAATATGCTGGAGGTCAACTGGACGGAAGCATGGACTGGAGTACGAAACGTGATCTTCATTCAGCCGATTTTCCATCAAGGGGAACTGACTCAACTGGTTTTCGCTATTTCTTCCCTCCACGAAGTAGGCGAATCGTTTCAGCTGATGCAAGAGTATTTCTTTTATTTTGGGGTTGGCGGAATCGTACTGATCATCCTTTTGTCCCTGCTATTCTCGCGTATTGTTACGCAGCCAATCATCGAGTTGAACGATGCCGCTGCACGAATGGCCAAGCTCGATTTTGGGGTGGTGTTGATGAGCAAGCGCAAGGATGAGATCGGGAGTCTCTCTGGAAGCCTGAATAGTCTGTCTCACAATTTGCAGCAAACCATTCATGATTTGCAGGTAGCCAATGAGCAACTCATACGAGATATGGAACAGAAGCAAAAGCTGGAGCAAATGCAAAAGGAATTTATCGCCAATGCCTCCCATGAGCTACAAACGCCGTTAAGTATCGTAAAGGGCTTTGCCGAAGGGTTGCAGGATGATATTGCGGCACATAAACGAGCGAGGTATATCGAGGTGATTCTGGATGAAACCATCCGGATGGGAAGCTTGGTCGCAGATATGCTGGAGCTGGCAAAGCTGGAGTCTCATTCAAGCCGATTGAAAAAAGTAGCGTTTTCCCTCGAAGACCTGGTTGGCGGCGTGATCGATAAATTGTCTCATCATTTCAGGGAAAAGCAGTTGGCGGTTGTGGTCGGCTCCTTGTTTGGAAAGCATGCGTATGCGGATCCGAAGCGAATGGAACAGGTTTTTTTCAACATTATTGTCAACGCAATCCGTCATGCTGACCCCGGTAGCACGATTTTGATTCATTTCAAGGACGAAGACCGGCACATATGCACTACCATCGAAAATATGGGTGAACACATTCCTGAGGATCAATTGGACTTTATTTGGAATCGGTTTTACAGAGGGGAGCAGTCTCGAAACAGGAAAAAGGGAGGAACCGGTTTAGGACTCGCGATCACGAAGCATATTCTCGAGCTGCATGGCAGCAGTTATGGGGTACGTAATACGGAGCACGGTGTGGCGTTTACCTTTACGCTGGAGTCGTCTGTGACAGGTGAACACAGCCAACTCCTTCAGCAATATCAATCGATCTAATGCAATAAGAAGAGGTCTGAAGATATGATTCTTGAGACCTCTTTTTCATTTTAAGCAAAAACAGCTTTACTGGTTCGCCTGTACACCAAAGCGGGTAAACAATTGCCAGATCAGCTCTCTTCTGCTGGACACTCCGGTTTTGACGAATATGGACTTCAAATGATCCTGCACGGTGTACGTAGAGATGTGCAGTGTGCGTGCTAGCACCTTCGTAGAGGCGCCGCGGACGATCTGGTCGAGTATTTGCTTCTCCCGTGCAGACAGCCCGTATGCTTCGGCGATGAGAGGAAGCATGTCAGCAGGTTTTGCGGGGCCGAACAAGACAGCCAAGTGGACCGAGTTGTTTTGACTGTTCATGGGGCTGGCCTGAATGGTCATATAAGGGCCATCTGGCATGCGAATACAGACTTTTGCCATGGATGCCGTGTGACCTGGTTCTGCCAGCTGGGAGAGTGCTCGCGAACAAACCGCTCGCACTGGCCGGGGCAAGGTATCGCGTTCAATCGACTCCCATTTGCGGAGCAGCGACAGCCATTTTTCCGCTGTGGGATTGGCGGCGAGTAAGGTGATCTGATCCGACAGCATCAATATTCCCATCTCTTCTTCCATCCACGTATTCTCTTCGGCGGGCAAGGACAGACTCGTCTTCCGCAGCTGATAAGCAATTAAGGGCGCCAAAGCCAATATACATTCACGCTCTTGCTCAGAAAAAAAGGGACGCCCCTGCAAGCGAAACAACGTCAAAAACCCCCAGCATGCACCGTCGTACTTGAGAGCAGCACGCAGTTCATCATGAAACCCGGCTGGGAGCAGGACATTGCGATAGCGGTCACTGCGTTCAAGCTGTCCTTCCGTCGCTTGGCTCAACGTAGCGACAGGCTCAGCTGCTTTGCACAGATAATCATACCGATTGAAGTCCTGGCGTAAGTATTCATGCTCGAAAATGCCATGATGAATGGCTTCCACTCCGTCTTCTGTGATAGCGCCAGTGGACAAAAGCGTTTGCGGATCAACAGCGGTACAGCAAGCCCCGTCAAAAGGGACGAACTCTCGCAATAGCTGCAAGAGCGCTGTCCGGTAGTCTTGTGAAGAGTGGGAAAAGCGCTCGGCTAGGGCCATTACTTTTCGTTTGCTAGCTTCCCAATATGTACTCATCAGCATTCTCCTGTGCGTCTATTGGCAATGGAAAATCCCAGCTTTGTGGGATGGTGCTCTCCTCGTTCCTCTCTATAATTGAGAATAATTCTTAGTCTAAATTTACAAGATACGCGAGGAGTTGGAAAGACCATATGAGCCAGAAGCAGCGCTTTTTTATGATGATCGCAATTTGTTTGGGTGCATTCCTGTCTCATTTTACGGCGGGGATTGTCAATGTATCGCTCCCTTCATTCACATACATTTTCCAGACGGAGCTGGCGATCGCACAATGGATTACCACAGGGTATTTGCTTGTCATTGCGTCTCTTCTTCCCGTTATGGGCAAGCTGGGAGATCGGTACGGGCATCGTGTAATGCACAATTACGGCTTTCTGCTGTTCACGGTGAGCTCTGTTTTGGTGGCATTTTCGACGACGATCACGATGCTGCTGGCGCTTCGAATCGTGCAAGCCATCGGAGCGGCTATGTTCCAGGCTACGAATATCGCGCTCATCGCGATTTTGCTCCCGAAAGAAATGCGGGGGAGGGCCCTTGGGATCATGAGTACAGCTGTCGCGCTTGGCGGAATGACGGGGCCGATTGCAGGGGGGATGATCGCGTCATGGCTGAGCTGGGAGTGGTTGTTTCTCATTCATGTTCCTGTCGCCATTTTGGCTACGGGGCTGGCTTTTCGTTATATTCCTTCCTATGAGCAGACGAAGAAGATCGGCTCACTTGATCTCGTTGGGGCAGGGCTGTTCATGCTGGTGGTCAGCTCAGTCATTATAGCGATATCCAATGGAAACGGATGGGGCTGGGATTCAGCAGGGATGCTCATTCTTTATGGGGGTGTACTCGTCTTGGCATGGACACTTGTCTGGTGGGAGCGGCGACAATTCGTTCCGTTTTTGCCCGTGGCAGTCTTTCGTCTACCGGCCGTGTCCAGTGGGCTGTTCATTAGCTTTGCATCGTTTGTGCTCGCCAATCTCGTACTGGTTGTTATGCCGTTCTACTTGCTTAAGCAAGAGCATGTATCCCCGTTGACGGCAGGGTATATGATGACGGCTTACCCGCTGCTTCTAGCGCTGACGGGTCCTTTTAGTGGCTGGGCTTCTGACCGATATCGGGCACGACCGCTCATTTTTGCAGGTCTTGGTGCGATGGGGGCAGGGTTGACTGTTTTGGCGATATGGCTAGAGACACTGTCTGCACTGGAAATCATTGCGGTACTGGCTCTGGTAGGGGCAGGTATGGGGCTGATTGCTTCGCCCAACAACAGCTACATCATGCGTCACGTCCCGATGGAGCATGCGGGCGCGATCGGAGGCATGATCGCCTTGACGCGCAATGCAGGGATGGTGGTCGGCGCAGCGTTGGGACTAGGTATGATGAACGGTGAATCGAGTCAAGCTGTGCAGCCGACGATCGATGCGTATCGTGCGGTTTTTGAAGCAGGTGGCTTGATTTGCTTGAGCGGTTTCCTGGTCTGGTGGTATGCGGCATGTGTGGAGCGGCAGAAACAAAGAGGCACAGAGGTGGAGAAGGCATGAACAAGGATCAGATCGTCGTGGTCGGAGGATACGGACATGTAGGAGCAACCATATGCAAGAAGCTGGGTGAAGCATATCCGGGGCAGGTGTATGCGGCTGGGCGCAGCTTGGAAAAGGCAGAAGCGTTTTGCCGGGAAACAGCTGGGAAGGTGTTGCCTCTCCAAATAGATATTCATAAGCCGCTTCACAAAAGCATGCTGGAAAAAGTCAAGCTGGTGGTTATGTGTCTGGATCAGACGCATACGGATTTTGTGGAGGTCTGTCTGCGGAATGGGACGCATTATCTTGATATCTCGGCGAGCGGCCATTTTTTGACCCGAATCGAGCAATGGGGGAGCAACGCCGCCTCGGAGAACATGGGAACCGCCGTGCTTAGTGTAGGGCTGGCACCAGGTCTGACCAACCTGCTGGCGGGGGAAGCTCACCGTTTGTTGGAGACGATCAGTGAGCTGGACATTTTCATCATGCTCGGCTTGGGGGATCGGCACGGGAAGGCGGCAATTGAATGGACAGTCGATCATTTGTGCACGAGCTACGAGGTGACGAACAAGCATCAACGTGTAATTGTGGAGAGCATGACAGAGGGCAAGCTCGTTGATTTCGGACGAGAGCTGGGCAAAAAGCACGCATATCGCTTTCCGTTTTCCGATCAGCAGACATTGGCACGCACCTTGGGGGTTCCCACAGTATCTACACGACTTTGCTTTGAGCAGGATTGGATGACGAGAGTGGTGGCGGCCCTTCGAAGCATGGGAATTTGCCGATTACTCGAGCAACCAAAAGTACGCCAAGCCACGATTGACGCATTTGAGCGTTGGAAAATGGGCGATGATCGGTTTGCCATCAAGGTGGAGGCGCGGGGAAAACGGGGAAACAACGAGGCTACCGTAGAGTGTCTGCTTTACGGGCACGATCAGTCTAAAATGACGGCATGTGTGGCTGCTGATGTAGCAAAATCGCTGTATACCGAGGCTTTTCCACCCGGAGTCCACCATATTGAACAACTGTTTAAACTAGAAAAAATGAGATATTGGCTGGAGCAGGAAACATCACTGACCATATTTGTCAGGGAAGTCGGCATATGATAGAGCTATCAACGCGCTAATAAGGGGGCTTTATCATGACACACTATGCCAAAACGATGTATGATTTTCACACATGGGCGAATCAGACGTTAATCAATCGCTTGAAAGAACTTCCAGAAGATGTTTACGAGCAGGAAGTCCAAAGCGTTTTCCCGACGGTAGCAAAAGTGATGGAGCATATTTATATGGTGGACCAAGGCTGGTTTCTCATATTGCAGGGCGTGGACATGCAAACGGCATTGAATGAGGCATGGCAGCGGGAAAAGGAATTAACGGGAAAAAGCCTGGAGGAAGTAGAGCAGAAGTATGCAGAGCTGGTCGAGCAATACAGAGCTTTTCTTAGCCAAGAAGAAGATTTGGATCGGCGCATTGTCCTTGATAATCCGTACACGAGCGTACGCGATACGAGCTTGGCAGAAATGATCATGCAAGTGGTCAACCACGGAACGTATCATCGTGGAAACATAACGGCGATGCTGCGCCAAATGGGGTATCCTTCTGTCATGACTGATTATGCTCTTTACTGGTACGCCAACTAAACAAGACTATGGGGCTGGAAGAGATTTCATTCTTCTGGCCCCGGGCTGTTGACAAGGAAGAATTATGGTCATATAATTATCTTGAATTTAAGATATTCACTTTTATAACGCCGTCATCCTACTTCCCCAAGATACAGTGGATATCGATTGTTCAAGCAGGAGTCATTTTTTTATACCAATTATCTTTAATTTAAGATATTAAAAAACGAAGAGATATAAAAATCGAGGAGGAAGTCCCATGAGTGAATTCACTACCCTTGTAAAGAACAGAAGGTCTGCTAACAAGTTTCTTACAGACGTATCGATCTCATCTGCTGAAATAGAAGAAATCATGTCGCTGGTCAAATTCGCGCCATCTGCATTCAACTTGCAGCATGCCCATTATGTAGTTATCACCGATCCAGAAGCCAAAGAGCGAGTATATGAAGCGGCATATAGACAATATAAGGTAAAAACCGCTTCGGCAGTTGTGCTGGTGTTTGGAGACAAGGAAGCGTACCAAAGCGTGGAGCGCATTAATGAAGGTCTGCTTCATTTAGGGATCATGGATCAACGCGAGTACGAGCACAACAATTCTTCTGTCAGAGCGATGCACGAGTCTGGAGGAGAGCAGTTCAAGCGCGATGAAGCAATCCGCAATGCCAGCCTGTCTGCCATGCTGTTCATGCTCGCTGCCAAGGATAAGGGTTGGGATACTTGCCCGATGATCGGCTTCGATCCAGCAGCCGTCCAAGAGATTACAAAGGTTCCCGACAACTATGTGCCAGCCTTGATGATCACAATCGGAAAAGAAGACACGGCTAGTCAGCGTGTCAGAGGATATCGCAAGCCAGTCGGAGAGTTCGTGAGCTATAACACATTCCAATCGAAATGAACGAAAAAGGGAGGAAAAACAAGATGACACAACAGACAGCAGGAATTCACCATATCACCGCTTTTGTAACGAGTGCACAGGACAATGTTGACTTTTATGCAGGAATCCTCGGGTTGCGCATGGTTAAAAAAACGATCAACTTCGATGCGCCTGATGTGTATCACCTGTACTTCGGGAATGAGGTCGGCAGCCCAGGAACAGCCATCACCTTTTTCCCATGGGAATCTGCTCGTCACGGACGCGTGGGCGGTGGGCAAGTAGGGTATACCACTTTCTTGATTCCGATGGGTTCCTTTTCCTTCTGGGAGGATCGTCTGAAAAAATTCGGAGTCGAGTACCGCCGCGTCGAACGCTTTAATGAAACGTATCTGCAATTAACGGACAGAGACGGCTTGCAGCTGGAGATCGTGGAGCGTGAAGGAGGCCCAGCGAGCAAATGGTCCTTTGGCGGAATTCCGGCCGACAAGGCGATCAAGGGCTTCGGCGGAGCGATCCTGTACAGTATGGCACCTGCCTACACGATGGATGTGCTGGAGAAATTGATGGGACTTACCCGAGTAGGCGAAGAAAACGGCCTCGTTCGTTTCCAGGCGCATGGTGATTTGGGCAATGTCATTGACGTGAATGCCGAGTCGATGCCAAGAGGAGTAGGTGGCGCAGGAACGATCCACCATATTGCATGGCGTGCCAAAGATGAGCAGGACCACCGTCAGTGGCAGCAGCGCGCAGCCCAATCAGGTCTTCATCCGACAGATATTATCGACCGTCAGTATTTCAACGCGATTTACTTCCGTGAGCCGGGCGAAATTTTGTTTGAGATTGCGACTGATCCTCCGGGCTTTGAACGCGATGAGCCATTTGAGGCATTGGGTGAAAAACTCATGCTCCCAGAGTGGTATGAGCCGAAACGTACCCAGATCGAGCAGGGCTTGCCGCCGATTACAGTAAGAGTGTTGGAGGAAGATAAATCATGAAGCACATTTTTCGAAAAGGGACCGATTCAGAAGCACCGACACTGTTGTTGCTTCATGGAACAGGAGGAGATGAAAACGATCTCTTGCCGATAGCCAATCGTATCCATCCGGGAGCTTCTGTTTTGAGCGTCCGTGGGAATGTTCTCGAAAACGGCATGCCTCGATTTTTCCGACGTCTTGCCGAGGGTGTATTTGACGAAGAGGATTTGGTTTACCGCACGCAGGAACTGCACGAGTTTTTGGATCAGGCAGCGGTCACGTATCAAATCGAGCGAGACAACATCGTAGCGGTGGGGTATTCCAATGGTGCCAATATCGCAGGAAGCCTGCTGTTTCATTACGCGAACACGCTGAGAGGGGCGATCCTGTACCATCCGATGGTACCTCGCAGAGGGATTTCTTTGCCCGATATGAAATCCATCCCAGTGTTTATCGGCGCAGGCACAAATGATCCGATTTGTACTCCACAGGAGACAGAGGAGCTGGGTCGACTGCTGACAGCGGCAGGGGCGGATGTGACCGTGCATTGGGAATCGTATGGACATCAGCTGACAGTGAAGGAAGTAGATGCTTCGGCTGCGTGGTTTGCAGAGATATTTCGCAAGTAATTGACAAGTAAAGAGGAGCGGTGGACACAAGTGTGTCTGCCGCTTTTTGGCGTTCAAGCACTATTCGTTCATATGGCGTTCATATTGCCTCTTTATATTTGTCTGCGTGTTGTATTCGGATTTGCAAGTATTTGCAAGATGGTATGCAAATGAGTATGATTCAAAGCAACGAAGAGGGAGAACCTGAGATCGGAGTAACAAGGGGGCCATCTTGATGAAATTGACGATTCTGATTGCGGATGACGATCCAAATGTGCGTGAGCTAGTGCGATTTTATTTAGCAAAAGAAGGGTATCAGGTATTGGCTTGTGCGGATGGCAATGAGGCCTCGCAGCTGTTGGAACAGGAATCCATACAGCTCGCCATTGTAGATGTGATGATGCCTGGGAAAAACGGCTGGGAGCTGTGCAGGGAGATCCGGGAATATTACGACCTGCCTGTCATCATGCTGACGGCGAAAGGAGAGGTGCGGGACAAGGAAAAAGGCTTTTTGGCAGGGACTGATGATTATTTGACCAAGCCGTTCGAGCCTACCGAATTGCTGTACCGCATCAAGGCTTTGCTGCGCCGCTATCAGATGGTCAGCAAACAAATCATCGTGATGAATGATACCGTCATCGATCGCATCAGTCATGTCGTGAAGGTGAAGGAAGAGCTGATTCATCTCCCGCTAAAGGAATTTGAGCTGCTCGCCCAGCTGGCCAGCTTTCCGGATCGTACCTTTACCCGCGATCAACTGTTGGAGTTGGTGTGGGGCGGTGATAGTGAGAGTGACAGCCGTACCATCGACGTGCATATTAAGCGATTACGAGAAAAATTCACGGACAAGACGGATGACTTTGTCATTTCTACCGTTCGCGGCTTAGGCTACAAGCTGGAGGTACGTAGCTCGTGAAATCTCTTTATGTCCGGCTAGTTCTAACCTTTGTTGCGATTGTATTGATCAGCGGCACACTTGGATTTTTGTTGGCAAATGAGTATTACCAACGAAATATGCGCGCTTATAATGAACAAAAAATCACGAGGATCGGGCAGCAAATTATCGATTTGTATGAGCATAAATCTACTCTCGACCTGCCTGCTTTCATGAGTCATGTCGCCAATTTGAATTTTCAGCTGCATCTCGTGGATGAGCATGGTGCCGTCAGCCAATTTGGGGCACCTTTTCGTGATCAGCAGATTGAGCCTGCCATCGTTCAAAAAGTGTTGGAGGGCGAGATCTACAGAGGGATCACAGAAGAGAAGCACAGCTTGTTTGTGACAGGCTTTTTTGAGAATACATTGAAAAACAGCATTGGCTTGCCTTTTACAGCAGAAGGGAAAAAATATGCCATGTTTGTACGCCCGAATATTGAGCAGCAGTTCGGCGAGGTACATATGATGTTTGCCTTACTGTTGGCGGCGATGTTTGTACTCAGTATGATCCTGATCTTGATCTTTACCCGCTATTTGGTGAAGCCGATCCAGAAGCTGAGCCATGCGACCAAGAAACTGACAGAAGGCAATTACGATATCCACCTGGATATCTCTCGCAGGGACGAAATCGGTGATTTGGCCATGCATTTTGCCAGGATGACTGATTCAATCAAACAGCTGGATGAGATGCGCCAAGAGTTTGTCTCCAATGTCTCCCATGAAATCCAGTCTCCGTTGACGTCGATCCAAGGCTTTTCCCAAGCGATTCGCAGCGGGGGCGTGACTCGTGAACAGCGGGATTCGTATTTGACCATCATTGAAGAGGAGAGCAGGAGACTGTCGTCCTTGAGCAAACAGCTGTTGACGCTAGCTTCCCTGGACAAAGAGACAGGGCTGTACGAACCAACACGTTTTCGTCTGGATGAACAGATCAGGCAAGTCCTCTTGCTTTTGGAGCATCAGTGGCAACAAAAAAAGCTCACGATGGAGCTGAATTTACCGGAGACTGTCATCGTGGCTGATAAGCAGCTGGTCAATCAAATATGGATGAACCTGCTCTCCAACAGTATCAAATTCACCCCGACGTCAGGCTCTATTTTCATTACGATACACAAGGACACGCAAATTGTCGTGACCATTCAGGATACGGGAATCGGCATGTCAGAGGAAGAGCAGCAGCATGTCTTTGACCGTTTTTATAAGGGAGACAAATCCCGTAATCGAGAAGCGACAGGAAGTGGTCTCGGTCTTTCCATCGTCCAAAAAATTGTGCAGGTCGCAAAAGGCAGCATTCAGATTCAAAGCCGTATAGGCGAAGGCACAACTGTTACTGTCAGCCTGCCGACGGGTGAAAGCGAAGCAAAGGAGTGATTTCCATGAATATCGGCATGCGTGTACTCGCCGCAGTCATATCCTCGTTCTTTACCGGTTTGTATGCTGCGTTGATCATCTACATCTATCGTGATCCAAGCGGACCGTACGGGTTCGGACAAGAGTATTTGCTGGGTGTACTCTTAAGCATGGTATTGAATTTGGTTGTCTTCGTATGGTTGTTGATATTCCTGGACTGGCTAGTGAGTAGGTCACCACACTTGATCGGGTGGAAAAAATACGTTGTGCGTTTCGGTGGATATGCTGTCATCGGATATGTGCCTGTGCTTCTGCAATGGATTATGACTGATGATCCGCATGCTGCATTTTATTATCCGCAAGCAACGGTGTTTGTGTTTGCCGGTATATGCTATTTCCTTATATTTGTGGGAATTGAGGCGATCAGGAAGCGGGTCCGTACAGAAACTGAGCCATCCGTTAAAGGATGACTTTAGGGGTTACCCGGAAAGACGAGGGAACCCCTCATGGTTAATCAAATGTTTAAAATGCTGGCTAAGCAGTTGTGTACCATCGAATGACATAATAATGGTGTGCGTTACAACCAAATAAAAGAAAATCATTCCACTCATCATAAATGAGCGAGTTAGTAGAATCAGCTGTCACAATGGAGCGATAATCAAATTCAATATCCTGTTCATCTAGTTTGCCAAGTGTATGTTTCACATCAATTTCCTTGAATAACCCAGACCTTATGAGGGGATCAATGACCCGACAAAGAATAAGCCGTCTGTTGCTATTTGTAACGCTCTTCTCTTCCCAAGCCCATTCTTGCTCCCAGTATTCTAGGCGCTCCATTAGAAGTAGAAAAGCATCCGCCGGAAGAGGAACTTCTGTTTTTTCGAGAGACAAGAGATAGGCGGAGGCCTCCCAACGTGGCTGATGGTCTTCTTGCATATGAAAATGGTCGACGAACTTTTGGTTATGGATATCCTGCAAACAGTGGACTACCGTATTCTTGTTTACCATGTGCTGACACACCTCCAGTCTATTTCTTAAAAAAAGTCATCTTATCCTATAACAAAAAAGCCCGAGCAATCAGGTAGCTCGGACAATGGATTTCTGTTCTTTTGCATGCTCGATTCCCGCAGATATGAGATGGCGTACATGGTCATCATCCAACGAGTAAAAAACGAGCTTTCCTTCTTTACGATACTTGGCCAATCCCATGTTGCGCAAAAGACGCAAATGGTGGGAGGTGTTGGCGATCGAGCTGCCGATGATTGCGGCCACATCACAGACACAGAGCTCGTCTTCCATCGAGAGGATGTGAATGATTTTGGCGCGGGTGTCATCGGCCAACGCCTTGAAGATTTTTGCTACTCCTTCTGATTCTGTGGCGAACGGCTTTAACCGATTTACTTTTTCCTCATCAAAACATTGGATTTCACAGATGTCATCCACTGTAACCATCACCTCATGCTCTACAATGTCCTACTATTATAGACATAAGCGAGGAAAGTGAAAAGGAAAAACGACATTTTGATGGAAGTGTAGTGTGCCTCCTTGTTTTCGTGTAAGATGGACATGATTCAATGAAACGGGGAGAGAAAACCATGAGTGCTCAACCAAAGTGCCCGAAGTGTCGGTCTGCAAAAATCGATTTCACGGAATCCATCAATAAGCCATTATACATAACCATTTATGTAGCGGTTTTGGCGGTGCTTGCCTTGATCGGTATTACGGTGAAAGGGACGCCTGTCATCTTTTTGTTTCTCGGGCTGTCAGGAGCGTTCGTCCTGTTTGCCGTTCGTCTTGCATTAGAAAAGCGTAAAGTTATCAAATGCCTCTGCCTGGATTGTGGTGAGCGTTGGCAAATTACCCCCACACCTGAACAAGCACGTACGAAGTGACGAGACTCCTAGCAATAGGGGTCTTTTGCTATATTGTTGAATTTGTAAAAAAATGGTTGTATATTCAAATCAATTCTTGAACGAACCAGAAGGATGAGATAATATAATAATTAAATACTTGTTTGAATGTTTGTGGATTGATTTCATTCGAAGCTGGGCAAAATAGATGCTTGGAAAAAGGTGAGAACAGATGGCAGAAGAACGAAAAAAAGAAGAGTGTTGCAGTGGGCATCAATGCGGCAGTGAGCATAAGCAAGCTGGTAAAAATCTCACGGTTCTCGAGCCTGTAGCTGCGGCAGCAGACGGCGTAGGCATTCTTTCTTCACAGGCTGTTGTTTATCGAGTTACAGGCATGGACTGCAGTTCGTGCGCCAAATCGCTGGAAAAGCATATGCAGACGTTGCCAGCCGTAAAAGAGGTAAACGTGAATTTTTCCACCGGTAAAATGCAGCTCGTCTCAGAAGGACTGGGCGCAGAAGCGGTGATCAAGGAAGTCGCCAAAGCCGGCTACAGTGCCATGCTGCTAACGAGAAGCACGGCCAAAGCATTACCGAAAGTCGATCAAGCTGGGACGGCACTCACGACGATTTCCGGGGTGTTGTTAGCTCTCGGTTTTCTCGGTTCATTTTCCTCGAGCGTATCTCCTATGGTCGTGACTTTGCTCTATGCGTTGTCGATCATGAGTGGCGGTTATCGTCCTGTGCGCAGTGCTTTTTACGCGGTTAAAAGCGGTTCACTGGATATGAACGTCTTAATGTCGGTGGCGGCTATTGGAGCAGCCTTAATCGGTGAGTGGCTGGAGGGTGCGACAGTCGTCTGGCTCTTTTCCATCGGAAATTTGCTGCAGACCAAGTCGATCGAGAAGACGCGCGACTCCATTCGCAATCTGATGGATTTGGCTCCGCCAGAGGCATGGGTCAAGGTGGGGGAGTCGCTCACCCGCAAGCCGGTTGAAGACATCGCTGTCAGTCAAGTCATCGTAGTAAAGCCAGGAGAGAAAATTCCGCTGGATGGCGTGATCGTGCACGGGACATCGAGCGTCAATCAGGCTCCGATTACCGGAGAATCGATTCCGGTTGATAAGCTGGTCGGTGACAGCGTTTTTGCAGGGAGTGTCAACGAAAGCGGCGCTGTGGAGATCAAGGTGACAAAGCTGGTGGAGGATACGGCGATTGCGAGAATCATTCATCTCGTGGAGGAAGCGCAGGAGAAAAAAGCGCCTACCCAAGCGTTCGTCGACAAATTCGCAGCGATCTATACGCCAATTGTGCTTGTGCTCGCCTTGTTCGTCATTGTATTCCCTCCATTACTCGGACTCGGCACTTGGGGAGAATGGTTTTACAGAGGGCTTGAGCTGTTGGTTGTTGCTTGCCCGTGCGCACTGGTCATTTCTACACCCGTTGCGATTGTGTCCGCGATTGGTAACGCTGCGAGAAACGGTGTGCTAATCAAGGGCGGTACGTTTTTGGAAAAGGCAGGAGCAATCAGCGCGATTGCTTTTGATAAAACAGGTACTTTGACCGAGGGGAAACCACAGGTTGCTACGGTTATTGAGATGGAGGGAAGCGAGGACGAAGTGTTGTCCATTGCCAGAACGATTGAAGAGCGGTCTTCCCATCCGATTGCCCAAGCGATCCTCACGTATGCCAAGCAAAAGCAGATTCTTTCCCAAACAGGGGAAGATTTCAAGGCGATCGTCGGAAAAGGGGCGAGCGCTGTCATCGGAGCCGAAACATTTTATGCAGGAAAGCCTGCGTTGTTTCAAGAGCTGGGAGTCGATCTATCGGCATGGCAAACGAAAATCCAGTCGTTGCAGAGTGAGGGACATACTCTGGTGGTCATCGGTACCTCTTCGAAATTGATCGGGATGATTGCCGTGGCAGATACGATTCGCGAAATTACGGTGAGTGCTATCTCCAAGCTGAAGGCAGCAGGGATCCAGGACATCGTGATGCTGACCGGTGACAATGCGGGTACGGCGAAAAAAGTAGCGGGTCAGACAGGCGTCAACCGTTATTTTGCGGAGCTGTTGCCACAAGATAAGGTAGAGGCGGTCAAGCAACTCCAACAAGAAGGCAAGGTCGTCGCCATGGTGGGTGACGGGATCAACGATGCGCCTGCACTGGCATCAGCGGACTTGGGGATTGCGATGGGGGGAGCAGGCACAGATACGGCAATGGAAACAGCCGATATCGTGTTGATGGCTGACAACCTGGAGAAACTGCCACATACCATGAAAGTCAGCAGAAAAGCACTCACGATCATCAAGCAGAACATCTGGTTTTCCATCATCGTGAAGCTGGTTGCGCTTGTGTTGATATTCCCGGGCTATCTGACCTTGTGGCTGGCGGTGCTCAGTGACACTGGAGCAGCATTACTGGTCATTTTAAACAGCATGAGACTGTTGCGAATGAAGGATTAAATAAGAAAGGGAGATGAGCTGTCGAAGCTCTCTCCCTTTTCCTGTATATGGTTTACACCAAAACGCCGCCGCCGTATCTTTCGAATTCTTTCTGGGTGCAAGCGACAAAGTGACCACGCTCAATTTCACGCAATACGCGTTCTTCCCCTTGATCCCGCAAATATTCCTGATCATCGAATACAATGCGCTTACGGTTGCGCTCATAATCAGGGTCCGGCAATGGAATCGCAGAGAGCAAAGCTTTGGTGTACGGGTGAATCGGATTTTCGTACAGGCGATTACTTTCTGCCAGCTCCACAATGCGTCCGCGGTACATGACACCAATGCGGTCACTGATGTATTTGACCATGGACAAGTCATGGGCGATGAACAAATAAGTCAGGCCTTTTTCTTTTTGTAGGCGTTTGAGCAGGTTAATGACCTGTGCCTGAATGGAAACGTCGAGGGCAGAGATCGGTTCATCGGCGATAATGAATTCTGGATCAACAGCCAATGCCCGTGCAATCCCGATCCGTTGGCGTTGCCCGCCGCTGAACTCGTGCGGGTAACGGTTCGCGTGCTCACGGTTGAGTCCCACGGTTTCTAACAGCTCGTGTACCTTGGCAATGCGCGCTTCCTTGGTCGCCAGACGATGAATGTCGAGACCTTCCGCAATAATGTCAGATACGGTCAGACGTGGATTCAACGACGAGTAAGGATCTTGGAAAATCATTTGGATTTTGCGGTTGAGCCATTTCTTTTCTTCGACCGTTTTCTTTCCGTGTACGCTTTGTCCATTGAACAGGACCTCTCCGCCAGTAGCATCGTACAAGCGAAGGATGGTACGTCCTGTCGTAGATTTACCGCACCCGGATTCACCTACAAGACCAAAAATTTCCCCTTTGTAGATGTCAAAGGTGATGCCATCGACTGCTTTTAGCGTATGACCGTTACCGAGGTCGAAATGCTGTTTCAAATCCTTGACTTCCACCAGCTTCTCACGGTTCTCGTAGTTGAACGATTTTTTGGTGCTTACCGGAGCATCCGTTGTATCATCAGAATTGATTTTTCGTCTCACAGCCGAAGCAGGTGGCTTAATGTCAGGTGCCATTTCATGCAAAAGCCATGTTGCCGCATAATGCGTATCGGAGATTTTGAACATCGGTGGTTCATATTCCAGATCGACCTTCAACGCAAATGGGTTACGAGCCGCGAAGGCATCCCCTACAGGTGGCTTGAACATGTCAGGTGGCGAGCCAGGAATGGACATGAGCTCGTCGTCGCTGGCATCGAGGCTAGGCATGGAACCTAATAGACCCCATGTATACGGGTGCTTAGGATCGTAGAAAATTTCATCGACTTTACCAATTTCCACAATTTTACCTGCATACATAACCGCTACACGGTCTGCCATGTTGGCTACTACACCAAGGTCGTGCGTAATAAAGATGATCGAGGTACCCATCTTCTTTTGCAGTTCCTTCAACAGCTCCAAAATCTGCGCCTGAATCGATACATCCAGAGCGGTCGTCGGCTCATCGGCGATGATGACTTTTGGATTGCAGGCGAGTGCGATAGCAATTACGATCCGTTGGCGCATCCCACCGGAAAACTGGTGCGGATATTGATCGACCCGTTCTTTGGCAAACGGAATCCCTACCATTTCCAATAGCTCAATAGCACGGCTGCGGGCTTCTGCACGGTTTAGCTTTTGGTGCTTGATGAAGCTCTCCATGATTTGGTTACCGATGGTCATCGTCGGATTCAGGGAAGTCATTGGGTCTTGGAAGATCATCGAGATATCACGACCGCGAACATCCTGCATTTCTTTTTCGGAAAGCGTAACCAAATCTCTTCCTTCAAACAGAACTTGTCCTTTTGGAATGCGTCCAGGAGGAGAAGGAATGAGGCGCATGAGTGCCTGTGAGGTTACGGATTTACCGGAACCAGATTCACCAACAATCGCCAGCGTTTCTCCTTTTCCCAAGTCGAAGGAAACGCCTCGTACTGCTTTCACTTCGCCTGCATACGTATCGAATGACACGTGCAAATCTTTTACTTCTAACACTTTTTCCATACAATCCTCCCTTTCGATCGTGCTTTGTCGTGATTAACCCTCCATGTATATCCAACAATCTCTCTAGTAGGAATTTTTACGAAAATGAAAATCATTATCATCATTATACTATAATCATTAAGCGTTGTTAAAAAAAATTTTGCAAAAGCCCACACGAGGGGTTTTTTTAGCGTTACCAAATGATAGCCCAGTCATACTATGCATCAAAGCAGCACAACACTGGCTGAAAAGGAGGGTAACGCTTGTGAACAAGCTCAATAAAACGAAGGAAATCGCACTCACCTTTGATGATGGACCGGATCAGTTGTGGACCCCTCGTGTGTTAGACATATTGGCCTACTATCAGGTTAAGGCGACCTTCTTCTGTGTTGGACAAATGGTGCTATACCACCCCAAAATACTGGAGCGGATTGTAAAGGAAGGACACATGGTAGGAAACCATAGCTGGGATCACCCTGACTTTACGAAAATACCTCTTTTGGCTGTTCAGGAGCAGGTAGAACGTACCTCAGATCAGTTCGAAAGGGTAGTAGGTGTAAGACCTCGGATGGTTCGGCCGCCATATGGAGCCGTGAATGAGGATGTGATCCGGTTGCTTGCGGCAAGTGACTACGAAATGATTTTGTGGGATGTAGATAGTTGGGACTGGAAAGGTCTCACCGGTCCACAGGTCGCGAGAAACATCTTGGGACATGTAACCCCAGGTGCAGTCGTGCTTCAACATTCCGCTGGCGGTACAAAAGACACGCTGAAGGGGAGTATGGATGCCATGCCCTATGTCATTGAGGTGTTAAGTGAGAAGAAATATACTTTCTCTACCGTTTCCGCTATGTTTCAACTGGCAGCTTATCGAGAAAGAACCAGTATTGTCGAGAAAAGGAGAAGGGGCAGATAGAGGAATTGGATTAAAATCTGTGGTAATTATTAAAATCAGAAGATATCTTTTCAAGGGGAGCGAATCATGCATGTCCAAAGCCGATAATATGCTCTCCATTTTGTGGCTGCTGAAGACTGGCAAGCGAATGACAGCGAAGCAGCTGGCGGAGATTCTAGAAATCAATATTCGCACCGTTTACCGCTATATTGATTCACTGTGTGCGAGCGGTGTACCCATCATTTCCGATGCTGGACACAATGGTGGCTACAGTTTGCTACAGCATTTCAATGAGGCTCCCTTATTTTTTGACATCAACGAACAAAAAGCCCTGATTCATGCAGCAGTCTTTGCCCAAGAGGCCGGGTATCCTTTCGGAGCAGATTTAGACCGGGCCATTTCCAAACTAAAACGGTACACAAATGAAGAGCAGCGTGACGCGATTGACCGACATAGTATAGGCTTCGAGGTGATCCAGCCTCCTGTTGATCCCTCGCTGGAATCTACCCTACAAGAACTGGAGCTGTCTGTTGCCAATGGGCACACCCTCTCGATGGCGTATCAGAAAGCCTACCAGACAACGAGGCAGATGCGTCATATCGATCCATACGGGCTCGTTTATTGGAAGGGGAACTGGTATATCGTTGCCTATTGCCATCTCCGCAGTACTATTCGCAGTTTTCGTGTAGATCGTATTCATGAGATCCAACGTACAGAAGCCAGCTTTCAACGTCCTTCTGAATTTTCTGCGCGCGATTTTTTTCTCTCGAATTTATTACCGGAAGCAGACAAGCAGGGAAACACCGTTTTACTCAAGGTCAAAGGAAGGCCACAGGCACTCGCTGATTTGTGCAGGCATTGGTATCTCGGACATACCGTGATCGAGCGTAGCGAGGAACAGGTGATCTTTCACGTAGATGAGCAAATGGCCCAGTCAATCCTTCCTCATTATCTGTTGCCATTCGGAAAATCCATACAAATAGAAGAGCCGGCCTTTGTAAAAGAGCGTTTGACTGCAATCGCTGCCGATTTATTTCAATTTTATCAGTCGACTTGATTCACTGACCGTTATTGTCAGGAGAGTTGATTTATATTGAAGCAAATAAGAGATGGAAAATGTGAATGGAGGCAGAGTGATTATGAAGCAGGAGGCATTGCGGTTGTACGAATATCATGTATGGGCAAACGAAAAGGTATTTGAGCGTTTGCAAGAGGTGCCAGAAGGTGTGAGTGAGCAAGAGGTTCAGAGCGTGTTTCCAACCATCACCCAGACGTTAGCTCACATTCTCCTGACTGATTTCGTCTGGTTGTTGGCCATGAAGGGGGAGACCTACGAAGAAGTAGGACCAAAAGTAGGGGCCCTCTCACAGGAAGTAAAAGGGAAGAACGTGCAAGAGCTACGAAAACTGTTTGCCGATTCAGCCCAGCAGTTCAGAGATTTCTTCGGACAAATCTCGATGGAGGATACAAAAGCGTATACACATCCAGCATTGGGTACGGTTCATGCTCGCTATGCCGACATCGTCCAACACGTCGCCAACCACGGAACCTATCATCGCGGCAATATCTCCGCCATGCTCAGACAAATGGGTCACGCGGGAGCTTCCTCCGATTACATTTTTTATATGTTCGAGACTTCTTCGGCTGAACAATAAAAGTCTTTCATCTTCCATCAACTACCGAAAAAAACAAGCAGCTTGTAGAGGGAACAGGAGAAAACAGCGAAGATCTTAGGGACACCGACCGAGACGTAATGCAAAAAGCGAAACACGCCCTTAAGCGTCCACCTCTGAGATACATCCTGATTGGACCACTTTGGACGCGGTTTCGCTTTTCGCATGGAGTCGGCCAGTCAATCCCCCAGCGGGTGGCCCTAGAAGCTGAGTCGTTTTCTCCTGTTCCCTCCCCACCACTACAGCAACGAAAACTGCTTGTTTTTAAGGATTCATCATCCGAGCAACCCTTTCTTCGAGTCCGTTCCAAAACTGACTAATGTTCGGCTTGGCATCCCCGATGATGCTCTCGCCAGGTTTGCCAAACTCGTAGATCACGTCCTTGTTTTTAGCGACCTCGCTCAAGTAATCCTCGACGATCTGTCCTGTTTTCGTCGCCTCATATTTCTTGGCGAAGTTCTGATACTCTTCCTTGACGGCCGGGAGCAGCTTCATCGTCGCCTCGTCAATCGCATCATAACGGTAATCAGACAAATATGCTTTGACATAGTCGATATAGAGCGCACGGAGCTTCACTGCACGTGGGCTGCTGCGGTAGTTGTTCAAATACTCCTCGACTTCAATCATTCGTGGTCCGAGCTCGGCCCGCGTGATTTTCAATCCTCCATCACCTGCATACGGTTCCCCCGTTTCTGTTTCTTGGATGGACAAGTAGTCCTTCCCTTCCTTACTGAGCGAAGGAGCATATTTTTGCAGCGCTTTGTAATTCACTTGCCAGTAAAAAGACATGTCGTTCGTCGCCATCAAGACGAGTCCGCCCTCTGTTTGTTTGAGTAACCATTGCTTGAAGCTGTCATCGCCTTTTAGTTTGTTGAAATCGTAAGGGTATTGCAGTGCATACAGTTTATCCGTATTTCCAGGTTGGGCGAGAAGTGCCTGGAAATTATCGTTGATCGTAGGCAAATGCTTCTCATAATACTGCTCGAGCGCCCAGAACAGTTGATCGGCTGTTTGAGTGTCTGTTTTCGCCAGATGCTGATCCAAAAAGGCAGTCAGCTCATTCGCTTCCTTGGCTTGCGCCGCGAGCACGGTGAACTGTTTGAGCAAATCGTCCGCTGGTTTTTCGTTGTTCGCTGCATCAGCAGGAGACTGAGGCTTCCCGGTGTTTTCTGTTGCAGGTGGGGCAGGGTCTTTTACCGTCAGTTGATCAGAAGCAGTGGTGCACCCTGTCACTAAAGTAATGGCGACGAGGCCAGCGACAAAAGGTAGAGCATATCGTTTCATTTCCTATTTTCACTCCGTTATGTTAATTGGTTTGAGTTGATAAATCGTCGTAGATATTTGAGCGTCTTGGGTCCAGCGCTTTCCATTGCTTACGAAGAGCTGGTGACCAGACGGACTCCAGATAATTTCGTTGTTGAGATTCGCCTGAGTGGACAACGGGAGCATGAAGCCTGTTTTGGCATCCATGACATAGAGGCCGGTCATGCCCTGCGACAGACTAAAAATCGCAAAGGCGAGTCTCTGACCATCTGGCGACCAGGATAGCTGCTGCAAAAGGCGTCCTTTGACAATCGGTTGGTCAGGCTTACTTCCGGAAGAATCAATAATGGACAAGCTGACTTCATCTGCAGCAGACTCCCAAGCAACAGCGAGCCTCTTACCGTCAGGTGAAAGGGAGAAGTCGATCACCTTGCTGCGGATGAGCTTCTCCTCGTTGCTGCCCCAGACAGTCGTTTTCAGTTGTTTGTTGGCGTCCATATAGTACAGGCGCTCATGATGCTGGACGACTTTTTGCACAGGCTGATCGGCAGAGGGCAGAGCATACGGTGTGACCTTGCCGCTTTGATCGATGAACACCAACCCGTATTCGTTTCCTTTCACAATAGGCATGACATACGTACCGTTGCCTGACCAAGAGCCTTTGGAATCCTCCATCATCCAGGATAAGCCTGCCTCACCGATTTGCAAGGAAAGGCTGTCGCCTGTTATGAGATCACCTAACTCAGCATGGATGCGATCTGCCAGCAGCACATGTGTGCGATCGGGGGAGAGCTGCGCTATGTCCTTCGACTTTATGCCGACCGGATGACTGGAATCATTTTGTAGATTGCGAATGTGCAAGTCACCATCCGTCACTAAGTCACTGCTGTACAGAAGCTCATTTTCCGAGAGCCAGCCAAACGCATAAACGTCATCGAGTCGGTCAATCCGCTCCAATGCAAGAGAATCGGATTGCTCAGCAGTGGGGGGATCAATGATCGTGATGTTGTCAGCCTCATTGCGACAGCCTGCCGATAGGAGAAGCAGCGCTATTAACCAAACGATCACGATGTGCTTCGGAAGCCGTCTTTCTTGCATTAGAGCTTGTGCCTCCTTTCTCCTTGTTCATTTACGCTTGGGTTTATCTTACTTGGAGATGATCTCACCAAAATTTCGACATGTTTCAAACTTGTAAACGAAATGTCTTGAAAGTAACAATAAATGTCGTGCCGTGTCCGTTGGGTCCATCCTCAACGCGAATCGTGCCATTCTCACGCTCGACAAATTGTTTGACAAGGGACAAGCCGAGTCCGGTTCCACCTGTTTGACGAGCCCGATCAGGATGAATCGTGTAGAAAGGATCGAATATGCGTTTTCGTTCCTGTTCCGGGATTCCGACGCCCGTATCCTGAATCAAGACTTCAACCTGCTGGTGACAGGCACGGGTGCGCACGGTGACAGAGCCGCCTTGGGTATTGTATTTGATCGCATTGTCTATCAAATTGAGGAAAATATGACTGAGGCTGTTACGATCTGCCCAAATCATGGTTGGGGCGAGCTCGTGGTGGATTGTAACCCCTGATTTTTCGGCTTTGCCGATCAAGCGTAGACAGAGCTCCGTCAACAATTCATGTAGCTGTACTTGCTCAGGGTGATGTTCAAATGCATAGGTCCCCATGGCGGATAGCTGCAGCGCTTTTTTCACGAGCTCATGCAATCGGGATGCCTCACCTGCAATAGCTTTGCCAGCCTGGTTCGTCATAGCGGGATCGTCTCCGTACATCTGCAGCAGATCGGCGTTTGCTTTGATCGCGGTAAGCGGCGTTTTGAATTCGTGACTGACATTATCGAAAAACTGCTTTTGGGTATGAATGTTGGCCTGTATCGCGTGACTCATATCGTAAATGCCAAGGCTTAAATCCCCCAGTTCATCAGGGCGAGTCAATGGTGGTGCTTCTAAATATCGTCCCACCCGAATCTGATCAGCGGCGTGCTTCAATTGACTGATCGCGGCAGCTTGCCGATTCATGTAAAGTAAGCCAAACAAAAGCCCAAAGCCAAGCACGGCCAATCCAGCATACAAAAACAACAGGAGTAATTCGCGGTCAAAGCTATGCTGATCTTTGAGCGATGACTCAAAATGAATCACGCCGATTTGTCCATCAGGACCCGTGAGAGGGGAGAGGTATTGAAGCGTGTCTTCCACGATTATATAGGCGATTTTGTTTTGCAAGGCATAGGAGAGAGCGTCCTGTACGTCTGGTTTTGCAGCCATCGGCAAAGAATCTCCGACAGCAGTACCGCCCATATCGTACAAAAGCACACGATGATCGTTTGTGGCTGACAGCTCAATGGCAAGCTTTTGTCCTTCTATTTTCATAAAGGATTGAGGAGGGATTCGCGTACCGGTTACGTATTGCTGTGTAATCTTGACCTGGGCGGTACGTGCCAGCCCGTCCATCGTACCTTCCATTTGCTCACGCTGGTAGCTCCGGACACCTTGCAGGACCAAGCTGCTCAATACGGCAACCGTAAACAGCAAAAGACCAGCGAGAAACCAAGTAAACTTCCACTTCAATCCGAGTCTCATGTAGAATCTCCCACCGCTTTATAGCCGACACCGTACACAGTTTGGAGCAAATGCTGGTGGTCACTACCTAACTTCGCGCGCAGACGCTGGATATGAATGTCCACCGTACGCGTTCCGCCCTCGTAGTCCATCCCCCAAACCAAGTCGAGCAGATCTTCCCTTGTAAAAACTCGCTTCAAATTGGTCAGCAACAGAGCAAGCAAATCGAATTCTTTGGGAGTCAGTACGATTTCTTTGTGATGGGAGAGAACGGTCCGCTGCTCAAGATGAAGCTGGAGCGCGCCAATGACGACCGTATCCTTTTGCAGGTTGGTCGTGTTTTTTTCCAGACGTCTGCACAGCGCTTTGACCCGAGCGACTACCTCACGCAGGTCAAACGGTTTGGTCATATAGTCATCCGCTCCCAATTCCAAACCCACGAGCTTATCGACAATGTCGTTTTTTACCGTGAGGAGCAGAATGGTGATGTCTTTTCGGTCTTGGAGCTTTCGACAAACGTCATAGCCCGACAATTTCGGCATCATGACGTCGAGTACCAGCACATGGGGATGAAACGATTCGACTTTTCGCAGAGCTTCCTCGCCATCTGCTGCTGTTTCTACTTGGAATCCTTCACGCGAAAGAGCATAGGCAATCGCACTCACGATCGCTTGCTCGTCGTCTGCGACTAGAACCTTGCATTCCAATGACATTCCCTCCCGTTGTTCCCTTTCTATTGGTACGTACCATACCATGTTCAAGTTATCGGTTCAAATCGATGAAATATTCTTGATAGGAAGCGAGCTTTTCTTTTGATATACTTTTTTTATCGGTTGAGAATGAGAATAATTATCAATATAGATGCATAGCTGATCGAGCAGAGGTGAGAGGATGAACGAAACACAAGCCTTGGTTCAACAATTTACGGAGAAGACCCTGGCAGAAGCCATCTTTAAGCTGCGTGACATTACATGGCTCAAAGCACAAGGACATGACCGACTCCGCCAGCAATTTACCCATTCGCACATTTTACTGGTGGTAACGGGAGGACGCGGACGTCTGCGATTGGAGAATGAGGAGTATCAATTGCGGCAGGACGCGATTTACGTTTGTCCTCCTATGCTTACGTTTGGCATCGTTCCAGATTCTGTTGATCATTTAGAGATGTACATGCTGCGCTTTGATGTCTTTATGGAAACGCGTGATAAAAATCGGCGATTCCAAGCACTTCGGGAAAAGCACCTGTTTCCTTTTCGGGGAGAGATATCTGTCCAATCGGCAGGGCAGCTTCCTGTCTATTGTGATTTGATCCAGAACTTATGGAAGCAGGATACGGCGCTTGATCGCTTCCGAAGCCAACATACTTTTCAAGAGCTATGGTACCACATCGTCAAACATGTCCACTTTTCAGCCGCAGATTCTGGTATATCGCTGGAGCGGGCACGCGCGCATATGGAGGAGCATTATTCGGAAAATGTGACCATTGAACAGCTCGCTCGCATCGCGGAAGTGAGTCCTAAGTATTTTGTCGATCTGTACAAAAAAACGTACGGCATCTCAGCAATGGACTATTTGGCAGAGCTCCGGATCAGCCGTGCGAAGCAGATGATGGTTCAGTCGCATGCCAAGCTGCGCGATATCGCTCATCAAGTGGGCTACAACGACGAATTTTACTTTAGTCGAAAATTCAAGAAAACTGTCGGTGTTTCACCTACGCTTTATATGAAAAGCCGCCAACGAAAAATTGCAGCGTACGGCTCGACCATCATCGGGCATTTGCTGGCACTAAAAATGATTCCGTACGCGGCGCCGCTGCATCCCAAATGGACCGCTTATTATCATCAAGCCTACCGAAACGACATCCCGGTCCATCTGAGTGCGTTTCGAATTAACCAAAACTGGAAAGCCAACATCGAAATGCTTCGAGACAGCAAGCCAGACGTCATCATTGGCTTGGACGAAACGAGTCTGCAGGAACAGAGGCAGCTGAACGAGATCGCGCCAACCTTGTATGTTCCTTTTGAAGAGCAGGGCTGGATGACGCAGCTCCAGCTCATGGCAGATTTTTTGGGTGAGTCTGTGGAAGCCCAGCATTGGCTCAGTGAGTATGAGAAAAAGGTCAAGAGGGCACGGGCAAAGCTTCAACTAGGCTTGGGAGAAGACAGGGTACTCATCGTACGGATTTTGAAAAACCAGCTCTATGTTCATTGCAACCGCAGTATGAGGGAAGTTTTTTATCAGGACCTGCAAGTCAAGCCCGCCTTTGTCTCGCCACAGGAGGTATACGATCAGCAGGTGACTGTAGAGGAACTGGCTGCAATAAAACCAGATCGTTTGCTGCTGTTGGTTTGCCAAGAAGCAGAAACGCTGGAATGCTTCCAAGCATTGAAGGCGTCGGGACCATGGCAAGATATTGTAGCCGTTCGCAACAATCGGGCGCATGTCATTACGTCTGATCCTTGGCGGGAATACTCGGCAACGGCTCATGAACGGATCGTGGAAGAGAGTGTGAGATTGCTATCAGGAGATCGTCCATGTTGATTCTGGATTTCGTCCATGGTCGGGCAAGAGTGGATGTTTTATAATCACGAATGATAATCGTTATCACTTAAACGGAGTGAAACTTTACATTTGTGAGAGGGGTCTTTCCAGAATGAAAAAGATATACCTGGGCTTGAGCATTGCGGCGCTGACATTGGCGCTGACAGCGTGCGGCGGAGGAAAAGAAGCAGCGAATAACACGACTGCACCTACTGCAGCACCTGCGACAACTGCTACAGCAGAAAAGCCGGCGGATGAAGCCAACAAAGCCGAGACACGCACGATTAAATATTTGGATAAAGAATACACCGTTCCTAGTAAAACAGAGCGAATCGTCATTGCAGGCAGCATGGAGTCCATGGAAGATTCGCTTGTCTTGAACGTAAACCCGGTAGGAGCTATTTCTGTCGGCGGCAAATTCCCGGAGATGTTTGCACCGATTACGGGCGAATCCAAATCCATCGGGGAGAAAACGCAACCGAACCTGGAAACGATTTTGTCCTTGAAGCCGGATGTCATCCTCGGCAGCAGCAAGTTCCCGCCAGAAACGGTGGAGAAAATGAACAAGATTGCTCCTACCTTCCCTGTTTCTCATATTTCAACCAACTGGGAAGCGAACCTGCTATTGCTGGGTGAGCTGACTGGCAAACAAGCCGATGCAGAGAAAGCGCTCCAAGCGTACAAAGCAGAGGCAGAAGCAGCAAAAGCGAAATTGGGAGAGAGCTTGAAGGATAAAAAAGTACTCGTGATTCGTCTGCGCCAAGGAAACATCAACATCTATCCAGAGAAGGTGTTCTTCAACCCAGCTCTGTACGCGGACCTTGGTTTAACTGTACCTGAAGAGGTAAAAGCGGCAAAGGCACAAGAGATTATCTCCATGGAAAAATTCAGCCAGATCAATCCAGACTACTTGTTCGTTCAATTCTCTCCAGACGAGAATAAAGACAAGCCAAACGCGCTGGAAGATTTGCAGAACAACCCGATTTGGAAGAGCGTGAATGCAGTGAAAAATGGCAAGGTTTACGTAAACGTGGTCGATCCACTCGCACAAGGTGGTACTGCTTGGAGCAAAACACAATTCATGAAGGCGGCTGTAGAAAAATTGTCTGCCAAGTAAAAGTGGGCGAGGGTAGGCTATGCAATCCAAAAAAGCAACTTCTATGATCATACTAGCTGTTTCGCCAGTGGTGATCCTGCTTACAATCTTGCTCTCCATTCATTACGGGGCCAAGCCGATTGATGCCGGGACGATTTATCAAGCTTTCTTTGCCTTTGATGAAGGGAATGTCGATCATCAAATTGTCATGCATTCTCGTTTGCCGAGAGTCTTGGGCGCACTCATGATCGGAGCATTTCTGGCGATATCAGGAGCGTTGATGCAGGGGATGACGAGGAATTACCTCGCGTCCCCCTCTATTATGGGCGTGTCTGACGGTTCAGTCTTTGCCGTTACGCTGTGCATGGTTTTCATTCCATCCGCAACAAGTGTCACGATGATTACCATGTCCTTGATCGGTTCAGCACTTGCGGTCGCGATGGTTCTCGCTTTTTCCCGACTATTGCCGAACGGATTGACACCAGTAGGAATGGCGGTCATCGGCACGATTACGGGTACCTTTTTGAGCAGTATTTCAGCCGCAATTTCTACTTATTTTCAAGTCTCGCAAAATGTAAGCTTCTGGTACAATGCAAGGCTGCATCTTCTGGAGCCTGGGTTGGTGAAGCTGGCGGTTCCTTTTGCCATCGTCGGTATTGTCCTCGCACTTCTTTTGTCCAAATCGATTACGATCTTGTCCTTAGGCGACGAAGTGTCACGGGGCTTGGGGCAGAGAACGGTGATGGTCAAAGTGCTGGCAACGACAGCTGTTGTCATTCTTACGGGCATTTCCGTTGCGTTGGCTGGAAAAATCGCCTTTGTCGGGCTGATTATTCCGCATATTACCCGCTTTTTGGTGGGGCTCGATTATCGATGGATCATTCCTTGTGCAGGATTACTGGGCGGCATTTTCCTGGCGTTGTCTGACGTTCTCAGCCGCTTCCTGAACAGTCCGTTTGAGACTCCAATCGGTGTGGTGACTGCCTTTATTGGCGTTCCGTTCTTCCTCTATTTGATTTACAAGAGAGGAGGGGGAAAGCATGCCTAATCGAAAAGGCAGATTTCGCTTGCTGCTGCTCGTCAACATCGCCTTGATTTTGATGGCGATTTATATCAGCCTGACCAACGGTGTATTTGACATGACGGTGCTGGATGTCGTCCGTACGTTATTGCGTATTGATCCTGTGGCGGAATACGATTTGGTTATTTTCGATTTTCGCCTGCCGCGAATTGTTATTGCGGCGTTGGTGGGCTTTGGTTTGGGGGTCGCTGGTACGGTCATCCAAGGGATCACTCGCAATGGGCTTGCAGATCCAGGGATTTTGGGTATTAATGCTGGGGCAGGCGCGGCCATTGTGGCTTTTATGTTTTTCTTTGGTGGGCAGTTTACGGATGCGAGCTGGTTTTCCATCATTGCCATGCCTTTGTTCGGTTTGACAGGTGGCTTGCTCGCAGCTGGGCTGATTTATTTATTTGCCTGGCGCAACGGTGCGCTTGACCCCCAACGGTTGATTCTGGTGGGGATCGCGATTGGCTCCGGATTGGGTGCAGTGTCACTCTACCTTTCGTTAAAAATGAATCCGAACGATTTTGAGATGGCGACTGTATGGCTGACAGGAAGCATTTGGAATGCGAACTGGACGCATATTACCGGGATGCTGCCATGGCTTGTATTGCTTATTCCCGTTTTGATGCGAAAGGGGCATATTCTCGATTTACTTCAGCTGGGCGAGGAGTCCGTCAAGAATCTGGGTGTGTCCGTGGAGAAGGAACGCAATATTCTGCTGCTATCTAGTATTGGAATCGTGAGCGCGTGTGTTGCGGTTTCGGGAGGCATCGGATTTGTCGGGTTGATGGCGCCGCATATTGCGAAGCGTTTGACGGGAATCCAGCACCGGTATGTTCTTCCCTTGGCAGGAACAATCGGGATGCTCATGGTCGTGGCGGCTGACTTTATTGCCAAAACCGTGTTCACACCCATTGAACTGCCAGTCGGTATCGTCATTTCGATCATCGGTGTGCCGTATTTCTTCTATTTATTGAGTAGAGCTAAAAAATAAAGAGGGGACGTGCAAATTGTGAAGGGACAATTGTTTGCAGACGTATGCCATCACCGGGCACTGCTCGTTTATTTGCCGCCATCCTATGACAAGAGTACGTCCCGTTATCCGGTCATGTATGTCCACGATGGCGGTGACTTGTTTGATCCTGCGTTTAGTACTGCACTCGATGTAATCGAAGACAGGTTTACAGAAGGGAAAATTCCCGAGCTGATTCTCGTCGGCATCCAGCCAGGAAATCGCAGGGATGATTATACGCCTTGGTTTTCCAAAGCGATCTCGCCTGAGCGCAACATTGATTTTGGCGGACAAGGAGATGCGTATCTTTCTTACGTCGCCACTGAATGCAAGACGTATATCGACAGCAAGTACAGGACAGACTCTAGCTCCGAGAAAACAGGGATCATCGGGTTTTCGCTTGGTGGCTTGATTTCGATGTACGCTGCGCACCAATATCCGGACGTCTTCACGAAAATCGGCAGCATCTCGGGATCGTATTGGTATGAAGGCATGGTTCCGTTTATGCGTGAAAAGAAATTGTACCACCCTGGGCTGCGCATCTACATGGATGTGGGCAGTAAGGAAGGTGCGAAAAAACAAAACGTTCAAAAACAGATGGTCCCACTGACAAAAGAAGCGCATCAGATATTGGCTGATAGCGGCTTTACAGAGAATCAGATTGTCCTGTTCATAGACGAAGGGGCAGATCATTTGAGTGCATGTGCGAACGCCAGATTTCCAGAGGCGTTGCAATGGCTCTGGGGCGAGAAGGAGGAAGAAATGGAACTGGCCAAATTGATTAGAGAACGTCGTTCGATTCATCGCTTTGCAGATCGTGAGGTAGACCCTGTGCTGGTTACAGAGCTGATGGATACAGCTGTGTGGGCGCCGAATTACCACATGACACAGCCGTGGCGCTTTATTGTGACGTACGGGGAAGGCAAGAGAAGAATCGCAGAGGCTGTGCGGATCATGAAGGAAAAGCGGGAGATTGATCCTGCGAAAAAGAAAGAAGTCGGCGAGAAGTTCTACAATAAAATCATGGCGATCCCTATGCTGATGACGGTCATTATGGAAGAAAGCCCGAACCTCATTACGCGTCAGGACGATTTCGCTTCAACCAGTATTGTCATTCATAACTTTAGCTTGCTGGCGTGGGAAAAAGGCATCGGTCTGACGTGGGAGACGTACCCGTGGATACACGAGCCGGAATTCCGCGAAGCAATGGGCATTCGTCCCGGGGAAAAAGTATTGGGGAACCTGCATATCGGTTATCCAGCTGCTATTCCTGGCGCGCAACCGCGTATTCCAGCTGCAGAACGCATCACGCTCGTCGACAAAGCCTAGGACAAGTGGGAGCGATTTTTTCTTGTCACTGGATTACTTTATGTGGTACTCTTGGGTCATTCTACAAGAAAGGGTGACCATTAAGCCAATGATCTGCTAACTCCTGTTTCCACAAAACCAATCGGATAAAACGATGCGTTTTTTGGATAGGGGTAGTATGTGTATATTGGCGAATAGATGGTAGATCCTTTTTCGACTCACAAAAGGTTTCTATGTCTTTTTGGCGATAATATGCGTAGCCTCCTGTCCAGATCGCAATGGATAAGGAGGCTTTTTTATGTCAAATGTTCTTGGAAACCGCTATGTCAGAATCATTCTGCTGTCTGCCTTGCTTTTGCAGGTCGGGATATGGGTCCGCAATTTTGCGATCTTGTTATATGTAATGGATCATACGGGAGGCGATCCGTATGCCGTCTCCATGATTTCAGTGGCGGAGTATGCGCCGATTTTTCTCTTTTCGTTTCTGGCTGGTACATTTGCCGATCGCTGGCGACCGAGACGAACAATGGTCTGGTGTGAGCTGCTCAGTGCTTTGTCCGTCGTCGCGGTGCTGCTTACCTTTGTGTATGGGACGTGGAAGGCAATCTTTTTTGCCACGCTGATCTCTGCAGTGCTCTCTCAGTTTTCCCAGCCGTCCGGGATGAAGCTGTTCAAGCTGCATGTTCCGGCTGAACAGCTACAGGCAGGGATGTCCGCCTACCAGACGATCTTCGCTATCTTCATGGTGCTTGGTCCGATTCTCGGTACGTTTGTCTTCCAGCAATGGGGAATGGAGATTTCGATGGTGATTACAGCAGCCGCTTTCCTTTCTGCCGCGGGGGTCTTGTATCTGCTGCCGCCAGACCGCGTGGAGAATACCGAAAAGAAAGAGACGGCGCTTCTGGAAGAAATGGCGAGTGGAATCCGTTACGTGCTGAGAAGTCGGGTATTGTTGATGCTTTGCCTATGCTTTATGGCTACCGGACTGTCGATCGGAATGATTCAGCCGTTGGGTATTTTCTTGGTCACAGAACAATTGCAGTTGCCCAAAGAAAGTCTGAAATGGCTTATAACGGTCCAAGGAGTGGGTATGATTGTAGGAGGAGCATTGACGATGGCAGCAGCCAAAAACGTTCCCCCGCAAAGGCTCCTGGTTGCCGGGCTGTTGGGGAATGCTGTGGCGCTGGCGATAGTCGGTTTATCTACAGTGCTGTGGCTGACGCTTATTGCGCAACTGATCGCCGGATTGCTTTTGCCATGTATTCAAATTGGCATCAACACTATGTTGCTTAAGAATTCGGAGAGTGCTTTCATTGGTCGGGTAAGCGGGATATTGACCCCGTTATTTACGGGCTCTATGGTGATCATGATGAGCATCGCAGGTGTACTGAAGCGTTATCTTTCACTGGTGACCATCTATGAAATCGCTGCCGCTTTGTTTATCGTTGGACTGAGCTTTATTTTGCCGCTGTACCGTATGAAGGACGAACAGCGTGTGGAACAGAGCAGAGCATAATTAATCTAGATGCGCGTTTTTATAAAAAGGGGGCTAGGGCGAATTGGTGCACGAACAAATTTCTTCTATAGAAGGTTTGAAGATGGTAGCTGCTGTTCGCGAGCTGGCGACGCGGTTGCCAGAAGTAACGGAGCAGGTAGACGCTTTTGGGCATACATCGTTTCGGGTGAACGACAAGCCGTTTGTCATACTGGGAGAGGGGGGCACAGATGGCCCCTCCCTTTCGGTGAAGGTGCTGAAGACGACCCAAGAGATGCTGCTTACGCAGGAGCATTTTTACAAGACGCCGTACATTGGGCATCACGGCTGGGTTTCGATTCTTGCCAAAAACGTTACCAACTATAACGAAGTCGAGGATTACATACGGGAAGGATACATGTGTGCGGCTCCGAAACGATTGGTCAAGCAATTACAAGAGCAGCCTCGCTAATACCGTTTGCTTAAAAAAGCAGTCCTCCCCTATAATTTTGGCATAACGAGTAAGGCGCGATCGTTCGACACAGCAACATTCAGACAAAGGGGGAGCCGTTTTGGATTGGAATCTCCAGCAGATGAGCAAATTGCTTGAGGTCGTTTTCGAAAATGCCCATGAACCGATGATTGTAACAGACAAGGACGGGAAAATACTTCTATTGAATCGGAGCTATCGGGAATTTCTTAACGTGCAGGACGTGATTGGGCAACCAGTGACGGATGTCATTGAAAATACGCGGATGCATATTGTCGGTCAGGAAGGTGTTCCTGAAATCGCAGACATTCAGTCAATAAAAGGACAGAACATGATTGCCCATCGCATACCGATCATGGACGAAGGAAAGGTGATTGCCGTTCTGGGAACAGTGCTTTTCCAGGATGTGCAGGAGCTGACCGCCTTGGCTGCTATGGTTGATCAGCTGAAGGATGAGCTGACGTATTATAAGAAAGAACTGCGGCGGCGGATGGGGGCTACCTATCATTTTGACCAAATCGTTGGGTACAGCCAGAAGCTGCAGGAGCTTAAAAAGTTTTCTCAGAAAGTTGCGAAAAGCGATTCGACTGTGCTGATTACGGGCGAAAGCGGGACGGGCAAGGAGCTGTTTGCCCACGCCATTCATGCCGAGAGCAAGAGGAAAATGGGGCCTTTCATTCGGGTGAATTGTGCCGCTATTCCGGATTCTTTGCTGGAATCAGAGCTGTTTGGGTATGAAGAAGGTGCGTTTACCGGAGCCGTTCGTCGAGGGAAAAAAGGAAAGTTCGAGCTGGCTAACCATGGAACCATACTGTTGGATGAGATCGGGGACATGCCTTTGCCACTTCAAGCCAAGCTGTTGCGTGTGCTTCAGGAAAAGGAAGTCGAGCGGGTAGGTGCTGTACGGACTACGCCAATCGATGTGAGGGTGATCGCTTCCACGAATTTGGACATGCTTCAAAGCATCAAGGAAGGAAAGTTTCGAGCTGACCTTTACTATCGGTTGAATGTCGTCTCACTTTCGATCCCTCCGTTGCGCGAGCGGTTGGAGGATTTGCCGGAGTTGGTTTCGAATCTGCTCAAGCAGCTTGGCGAGTCTACTGGTGTTGCGGTCAAAGCGATTGATGAAGAGGTGTGGAATGTACTCCGTTGCTACTCCTGGCCAGGCAATGTACGCGAGTTGAAAAACGTGCTGGAACGAGCGCTTCATCTAGTAGAAGACGATGTCCTGAAAAAGGAGCATATTTGGCTGCCCGCATCTGAGGAAGGGGAGGCAGAGCCTCCGGTGGTCCCAGCTCGTGCCATTCGACCATTGAAACAAGTCATGGAGGAGGTCGAACAGGAAGCGCTTCGTCAGGCGATGAAGCAAACAGGTGGGAACAAGCTCACCGCCGCCAAGCTGTTGCAAATCAGCAAGTCCAGCTTCTACGAAAAGTGGGAGAAGTATCAGTAGCACGAGGCGTGTATCAAGTCGGGGATGTGGCGAAAAGCCAGGTTCGCGGCTTTTTTCTTTTGAAGGAACAACGTTTTGGTAGATTCCGGTTTTCTGGAATCGTGTTGGTTGAATTACCCTCTAAACCCGGTCGCTTTTCCTTCGAATGACCCCTGATTTTTGCTAGATTCCGCAAAAATGGACACAATGTTCCAGAAATCCGGAAAATTTGCAAGCGTTATCATCTGTGTACCAGTAGTCCAGGTACGGTGAACGGGCATGGCTGAACGATTTTTCAAGAATCGGTTGAGGTTGGCATGGTCCATGCAATTGAGTTGGGGATGAAAGCGTTTTCTCCAAGTGAATACACAGAAATCCTCCGCAAGTGGAGGGGTAAATTGAAAGGAGAATTATATGATCATCGAAGTGTTATCCATCTTGATTTCGCTTGGTCTCCTGATGTTTTTTGCGTATCGGGGCTATCCAGTTATCGTATTTGCCCCTATCTTTACGCTGCTGGCCGTTGTCCTTTCCGGGATTGCCTTACTGCCGAGCTATACCGAAACGTTTATGACCAATGCAGCTAACTATGTGAAATCATTCTTCCCTATTTTCTTACTGGGTGCCATTTTCGGTAAAGTCATGGAACTGAGCGGGGCAGCTTCTTCCATTGCCCATTCCATAGTGAAGGCACTTGGCTCCAATCGTGCGATTTTGGCTGTCGTACTGGCATGTTCGATTTTGACGTATGGCGGGGTTTCCCTGTTCGTTGTGGCATTTGCAGTGTATCCGTTTGCCGCTGCGATTTTCCGTGAAGCCAACATTCCAAAGCGTCTGATACCAGGAACGATCGCGCTCGGTGCTTTTACGTATACGATGGATGCATTGCCAGGTACGCCGCAGATTCAAAACATCATTCCTACTACTTATTTTGGTACGGATGCTTATGCGGCACCTGTTGTTGGAACGATTGGCGCCATTATGGTTTTCGTTGGCGGTATGTTATGGCTGGAGCGCAGACGCAAGCAAGCGGCTGCTGCTGGGGAAGGCTATGGCGAGGGACACACCAACGAACCAGAGTTGATCAAAACCGAATCATACATGAACATCTGGGTCGCGATTCTCCCGTTGGCATTGGTGCTCGTCGGTAACTATTTGTTCAGCAGAGGGATTTGGACGGTAGAGACGTGGTACGATCCGGCCATGCTCAAAGAGTCATTTAAGATCGAGAAAGTGAAAAACGTCGTCTCTTCTTGGTCGCTCATTATTTCACTATGTCTAGGAATTATTGCTGCACTCCTCATCAATGTGAAGCAAGTCAAAAACAAGCTGGCAAGTGGTCTGACAGCGGCTGCAATGGGTTCTTTGCTCGCTATTTTCAATACCGCTTCTGAAGTTGGATTCGGAAACGTTGTGAAGACATTACCGGGCTTCAAGCTTATCCAAGGCTGGATAATGGGTGCAAGTGATCATCCGTTAGTTTCTGAGGCACTCGCTGTAAATGTACTCGCTGGTGTGACGGGTTCGGCGTCGGGCGGTATGTCGATCGCGTTGGAGGTTATGGGCAAGCAATACCTGGAGATGGCGAATGCTGCGGGAATTAGTCCTGAGCTGCTGCACCGTATTGCCTCGATGTCTTCCGGAGGTATGGACACATTGCCGCACAACGGAGCGGTTATTACACTGCTCGCGATTACTGGCTTGACTCACCGCCAGTCGTACAAGGATATTTTCGCCATTACCGTCTTGAAAACAGCAGTGGTGTTCATTCTGGCATTTGCCGTGTCCATTTTCTAATCAGGGGTCAGCGTTTTTATAGAAAGAGAAACTCAGTAGCAGGAGAGGAGAAAGTAGGATATGGAGAAGTTATTGGAGCAGCAGGTCGCATTAGTAACAGGGGCAGCGAGCGGGATTGGATTGGAGATTGCGCGGACATTTGCTGAGGAAGGCGCAAAAGTCGTCATACTGGACTTGAACCGGGAAGCAGCGGAAGCGGCTGCCGCCCAATTGCAGAAGGTAGGTCACGAAGCAATCAGCTTTGGCTGCAATGTCACTAACGAAGAACAAATCCAGGAGAGCATCCAGCAAGCTGTAAAGATTTTTGGCAGACTCGATATTTTGGTGAATAATGCCGGATTGCAATTCGTCTCTCCAATAGAGGATTTCCCGACTGCAAAATTTGAACAAATGCTCAGTATTATGCTGACAGCGCCTTTTGTTGCGATTAAACACGCCTTTCCCATCATGAAACAACAAGGTCATGGTCGTATCATCAATATGGCTTCGATCAATGGCTTGATTGGCTTTGCGGGAAAGGCAGCCTACAACAGTGCCAAGCATGGAGTCATCGGACTCACCAAGGTAGCAGCTCTTGAAGGAGCAGCAGCAGGTATTACGGTAAATGCCATTTGTCCGGGATATGTTGATACACCGTTGGTACAAAATCAATTAGCTGATTTGGCTAAGACAAGAAATGTGCCGTTGGAAAAGGTGATGGAAGAAGTCATCTATCCACTTGTGCCGCAAAAACGATTGCTGCAAGTAAAGGAAGTAGCGAACTACGCTGCCTTTTTAGCTAGCAAAAAAGCGTCAGGCGTCACGGGTCAGGCTGTCGTCATTGATGGCGGTTATACAGCGCAGTAAAGCCTTTTATTGCCCCTATTTAGAGAGGGGCTTTTTTTGTTTGACTATCTTTTTTGAAAAACTATTAAAAAAGGTCTTGTATTCTATTTTTAGATGTGATAGATTATTCCTTGTCGCCAAGAACGACGACAAAACACGAGAAAAGAAAACAAGATTCGATAAAAAACTTCTTGACTCGCAAATAACGAACGTGATAAGATATGAAGCGTTCGACAAAAATGCTCTTTGAAAACTGAACAGCGAAAGCGTTAATGAGTCTATCATTAAATGATTTGCCAGCTTTGAACCAGCAACAAACTTTATTGGAGAGTTTGATCCTGGCTCAGGACGAACGCTGGCGGCGTGCCTAATACATGCAAGTCGAGCGA
>NZ_JBFEFW010000026.1:0-85104 GCF_047229145.1 Brevibacillus jepli | reverse complement strand
CGGCTACTAATAGAGTAAAGCCATTTCCATGAAAAATGGCCAGCCAGTTTTATTCTGGCTGACCTCATAATACGAAACAGCGAAGATCTTAGGGACACCGACCGAGACGGAATGCAAAAAGCGAAACACGCCTTTAAGCGTCCACCTCTGAAACACATCCTGAACGAACCACTTTGGACGCGGTTTCGCTTTTTGCATGGAGTCGTGCAGAGGGTCCCCCAGGGGGTGGCCCTAGAAGCTGAGCGTTTTCTCCTGTTTCCTCCCCACCACTACAGCGAGTACAAAGTGTTTTGACGATCCAGAAAAGAGAGAGTAAACTGGCTACAGGAATTATTCCAAACATTAACGCTTGACACAAGGAGGGTTATTCTGATGCTTTCGACTCTGTTTCGGCGGAAGTGGACGACAGTCGATTACGTCCTGATCGTTGTCACCGCCGCGCTCTACGCTGTTGCCATTATTATGCTTGCCAATATCAAGCTCATACCTTCCGTACCGATCCGTCCTGCCAATGCCCTTCAGCCTGTTTTTGGCATGTTATTCGGCTTGCCCGGATGCATTGGTCTTGCCTTTGGAAATATGGTCAGCGATTTGTTAACCGGAAGCGCACCGCCTCACGCGATCGCGGTCGGTTTCTTTTCCAATTTTATGGGGGGCTTTATCGGGTTGCTTGCTGTGAGTCACCCTGCACTGAAAACAAAGCGGAGCGTGCTTCAATACATCGTGTTTGTCGTCATTATCAGCTCTGCAGTAGTAGCATGCGCGATTTTGATTAACGTGGCGCTGGGCCTGACACCAAAAGAAGTGGCGGTCTGGTACATCCCGACCGTATTCTTGAACCAAGCGATTTCGACGGCAATTCTGGGGCCGATCCTCTTGAAGCTGCTATATCCATTTGTGAAGCGCTCTGGACTCTATCGAGGCCGTTCCTTGCAGGATTTCAACTACCTCGGGAATGAAAGCAGGATGGCAAGGTGAATACAGAACCATTGCTGCAAGTAAACGGAGTCAATTGGCACTATGAAGAGGGGGCAGCTCCCGCGTTGACGGACATTCAGCTGTCGCTCTATCCAGGGGAAGTGGTGGGAGTTGTCGGACCTGCTGCTGCAGGGAAAACGACGCTGCTACTGACGCTGTCTGGTCTGATTCCGTCTAACTACGGCGGACATTTCGTGGGGAGTGTCGAGTCCAAGAGCGAGCAAGGAATCGTTTTTCAGGACCCGGAAACCCAGTTCATCGGCCTGACCGTTGAAGAGGAGCTTGCCTTCTCGCTTGAGAATGCTGGGTGGTCGGACGAGCGAATTGAAAAACGAATGGCAGAGGTACTGGACCTCATCGGATTGAACGGCTTTGCTGATCGTTCGCCTCTTGAGCTGTCAGGGGGAGAAAAGCAGCGGGTAGCGATTGCATCCGCTCTCTCCCATAGTCCGCAGGTTCTCATTTTGGATGAGCCTACTTCTGAGCTGGACCCGGTGGGGGCGCGGGAGGTCTTCTCGCTTCTTTCACGGCTCAAGCAGGAAAAGGAAATGACAATTGTGGTATCGTCCCATGCGACAGAAGAACTCGCAGCTTTTTGTGATCGGATGATCCTGATTGCAGGTGGGAAAATCGTTTTGGACCAGCCGACTCGCCCATTTTTTGCCCAAGTGGACGTGCTGGACGAGCATGGCATTTTGGTTCCCGATGTCATCCGACTCTATCATACGCTGTGTCAGGAGGGAGTTATGTCGGAGTCTTTTGCTGGTGTGCCTCTGACTGTTGAGGAGCTGGCCCTTCACTACAAGAGGGCACAGCTCGTTCGGGAGGGGAGCCAGTGAGTAGTGTCATTGCGTTCGATGAAGTCTGGTATGGCTATGAAAAGGAAAAACCGGTGCTGAAGGGCGTTTCTCTCCAAATCCGACAGGGAGAGTTCGTCGCCATCATCGGAGGAAACGGCTCTGGCAAAACGACGTTGGCCAAGCACTGCAACGGTTTGTACAAGCCGACACAGGGCGCAGTTAAAGTGAATGGTCACGATACCAAAGCAATGAACGTCGCGCAGCTATCGAGAACGGTTGCGTATTGCTATCAAAATCCCGATCATCAAATCTTTCATTCGACCATAAAAGCAGAAGTAGCATTCGGCCCCAAAAACATGGGCTGGCCGCCTGAGAAAATCGAGCAAGCAGTCTCGGAGGCATTGGCAGCAGTAGGGTTATCCGACAAGGGCGACGAGGAGACTCATTTTTCGAGTAAAGGCACACGTCAAAAGATTGCGGTGGCGTCGATCTTGGCGATGAAGCCGCAAGTGATCGTGCTAGATGAGCCTACGACGGGTCTCGATTACCGAGGCATGCAAGAAATGATGGAGCTGGTGCGGCGGTTGCACGCAGAAGGCCATACCATCATCGTCATTACACATGATATGCGCCTGGTAGCGGAGTACGCCCAGCGAGTGATTGTCATGCATAAAGGGAGTCTGTTATGTGAAGGTGATCCACAGCACGTATTTTCGATGCCGCAAGTATTAGTGGCAGCCCAAGTAGAAGCACCCGCCATTTATCGTTTCGGAAAAGCTGTGGGGATTCATGAGCCAGTTCCACTCACGTTGACAGGGATGAAAAAACAGCTGCTGGGAGAGGGGAACTAAGATGAAGAATGCCCATCCGAGCTATGCTCTGCTTGTATTTTTGTTGCTGGGCTTGCTTCCTTTTTTATTCCAGGACCCGCGCGCGCTTATCATCCTGTTGGTGATAAACATCGTGCTGATTGCCAAGCTGGGCTGGGAGCGTTCTATGATAAAAGCGTATGTATTGGTTGGTGGAATCGGTTCTTGCTTTGCAGTGATTACGTGGCTGCCGTTTACCAGCGTGGGCAATCCATACTGGAGCAGCACGATCCCCCTGATTCACTATCCCGTCCAAATTACTGATGTGGGTGTGTTATGGGCCTTGGGCATGGGACTTCGCCTGGCAAATGTAGCGTTATTATCGATGTATTATATGTTTACGACAACGCCCAGAGAAATGGCAATGGGACTTCGCGGGATTGGTGTTCCGTTTTCGATTAGCTATTTGCTTTCCCTCATTTTTCGCTTTATCCCACTCGTCAAAAATGATTTGGCTGTTATTCGGGAAGCACAGATGGTACGGGGGATGTCCACGAGTGAAGGGAATGTGCCAGAGCGCATCAGGAAGTACAGCTACTTGCTCGCACCGCTCATTTTCAGCTCACTCAAGCGTGTGCAATTGATAGCGAATGCATTGGATGCCAAAGGCTTTCGCATGCGTAATAGTCAGCACCGGTTTTATCGCAGCAAACGCTGGAAAATGACAGAAGTCATTACGCTGGTGGCAGGGGTTTGTATCGTCGCGGTCCTGTTTTACATTGCGAGACTACATCCAGATCATATTGGCGTGCTGATTCCGGGGCGTATTTAGTAAGGAGACAACAAAATGGACAAAGCGCTGTTTTCACATGTCAATCGTTTACAGGTAGAAGGGGGCGTGCTGGAGTACGGCGTAACAGGAAGGCCTACTGCATTTGTACTGCTACTCCTGCACGGCATTCGGAACACCAAGCTGTTGTTTGCGCCCATCCTGCCAGCGTTGGCAGAGCGCTTTCGGGTAATTGCTGTGGATGTCCGCGGTCATGGGAATTCTGTGAGCGAGGGGTCCTATTCGTTTGAGCAGATCGTAAAGGACTTGATTCAACTCCTGGATGCAGAACAGCTCGAACGCGTGACGATTCTCGCTGCTTCCTTCTCTGCCGTGCCTGCCCAGATGCTTGCGATTCGCGAGCCCGAGCGTGTTACCTCGCTTATCCTGCTGGATGGTGGCTATTATTCCTTGGGAGAAATGCCTGGATTCAATCGAGAAAAGGTCGTCATGAGGTTGGCTACCACGAGGTTTTCTTCCGTGGAGGAAGCGGAGCGGCAGTTCGCAGAGCGATATGGTACGAGAGTAATGCCAGAAGGCTGGATGCGCGAGGAGCTTTTGAAAATGGCTGACGGCAGCTACGGATACCGATTGCCGAAGGAGGCGTTCTCGGCTTATTTTCAAGAGTACAGCATCCATAGCCAACCCGGATTGTTCCAACAGCTGGCATGCCCCGTGCTTTTACTGCTGGCTGATGACAGGTCAATGTCAAAAGAGGAGCAGCAGTTTCATCGAGAGGCAGTTACCAAGTATCAGGAGATTGTGCAGCAAGCAAAGGTGAAAATGATACCGGAAGCCCAGCATTTGCTGATGGTGACGCATCCGGATGAGACAGTGAACGAAATCCATGATTTTTTATCGTAAGGAAGAAAGGGACAAGCCAGATGCTTGTCCCTTTTTCTATGTTTACCGCTTTGCTTCCCGCATAAGCACGTTCAGTTGGTCTGCCATTGCTTTACCCTGCTTTTGATCCTTCATCTGCTTTTTCACATGTTCTAGCGCCTTGATGCCTTTTTGCGAGGACACGATCCTTACGGGTGTATCGGTTCCGTAGATGCGTTCGACTTGAGCGCGTGCTTGTGCGAATGTGCTTTGACGATCGCTCGTCCCTAATGTACCTGCGGTTTGGCCTCCTGTTTTTGTATGGGCAGCATCATGTCCTCGACTGGAGCTTCCCGAGTAGCTGCTGATGAGATGGGATTGCATTGGGTCCATTTGATTGATCGACTGTGTATTGGCGGTAGAAGGGGCCAAGTAGATCGCATCGTTTACGATCAGTGCTTGCACGCCGTGAACGCCTGATGCCTTTAATTGGGCTTCGAGCTTCGTAGAAGGACCGCCAGTGTGCAGGTGTGAGCTGCCCATGGAGCTGTAGAGAGCATTGCCCATTCCGCTATACGTCTGGCCCTGCGAATTTGTCGTGAATTTCTTATCGCGATCCACGCTTGGGATAACCGTTGCGTCATTTGGGGATTGCGCCAATGACTGAGTACGTGCTGGCGGATTTGGCGTTGGAGCCGGAGCCGCTTGATTCATACAGGCTGTCAAAAGAAGTACAGCACCTAATCCTGCGGTTCCCACCCATGTGTTGAAGTGCTTCATCACGATCCCTCCAAGTCTTCCTACCTAGATAAACATATCCTTTGTTCGCCGCATGAAGTTATGAGTGGAGCATGTTGGAAAAATTTCTGATAACGGTGATTATCTTATGGAAAAAATGCGCAAACCAATGGAAAGAAATCACTGGAGGTGGTAGATTTGGCAGAATCAAACAACATGAATGAGCAGCCCGTATCCCGAAGAAACTTTTTGAAAAACTCCGGTCTCGTGCTCGGTAGTTTGGTCGTGGGGGGAGTAGCAGGGAGCTTGCTCCGCAGACCAGAGCCTCCACCGCAGCCAGAAGCAACACCAGCTCCTGCTGCCGATTACAATCAGGCGCTTATGTTTTTTACTCCCGAACAATTTAAGGTGGTGGATGCCGCCTGTGAGCGGATTTTTCCTGAGGATGAGCTAGGCCCAGGAGCTAAGGCACTTGGTGCAGCTTATTTCATCGACCACCAGCTAGCGGGTGATTGGGGCTTCAATGCCCGTGAATACATGCAAGCCCCCTTTTATCCGGGGGAGATCACGCAGGGCTACCAAGGACGGTTAAAACGAAGGGAAATATTCGATATCGGTATTCAAGAGATGAACAACTACAGTAACAGTACCCACGGAAAACGGTTTTACGAGCTCCCGGCGGAACAGCAGGATGCCGTTTTAAAGGCTTTTGAAACCGATGAAGTAAAATTGACGACCATTTCCGCCAGCACTTTTTTCACTATGCTTCGTGCCAGCACGATTGAAGGCGTCTATGCAGACCCGTTGTACGGCGGCAATAAAAATATGGGTGGCTGGAAAATGAAGAATTTCCCAGGCAATCAGATGACCTATACGCAGGTGATCGATAAGCCGGAGTTCGTAAAGATGGCTCCCTTAAGTCTGCGGGATCATCAACAACATTAAGGGAGGATGATAGCTATGGCCAAAAAGTTGCCCAAGGTTGACGTCGTCATTGTGGGGGTGGGCTGGGGAGGAGGCATTATCGCTTCCGAGCTTACCAAGCAAGGCCTGAGCGTCGTAGGATTAGAGCGTGGGAAGGAACGCAAAACCGAAGACTACTTCATGGTACACGATGAATTGCGCTACGCCCTCCGTTATGAAATGATGCAAGATTTGTCCAAGGAAACGATCACGTTTCGCGGTAAAATGAACGTTCGCGCGCTTCCCATGCGGTCATACGGTTCTTTTCTGCTCGGGACAGGACTCGGGGGAGCTGGCGTCCACTGGAACGGACAAACCTTTCGCTTCTTGCCGTATGATTTCGAAATCCGCAGCAAGACGATTGAACGTTATGGCGCACAGAAAATACCGGAGGGAATGACCATCCAGGATTGGGGGATTACCTACGATCAACTGGAGCCGTACTTTGATAAATTCGAAAAGATGGCAGGTATCGCAGGTGAGGAGAATCCTTTGGGTGGAAAACGCTCCAGTCCTTATCCGGTACCTCCGATGATTAGCACACCGAGCATGAAATTGTTTGCGGAAGCGGCGAAGAAGAAAAACCTGCATCCATTCGTCGTGCCATCGGCAAACCTCTCGCAAGCGTATACGAACCCGGACGGAGTGGCACGAGCAGCTTGTCAGTACTGCGGCTTCTGTGAACGGTTTGGCTGTGAGTACGGAGCAAAAGCTGACCCGGTGGTGACCGTCATTCCTGTAGCCAAGAAGACAGGAAAGTTTGAAATTCGTACGCATTCCCATGTCCGCAGAATTTTACATACGGGTAAAAAGGCGACAGGTGTCTTGTATACGGATGTCACGACTGGAGAGGAATTCGAACAGCCCGCCGATATCGTGGTGATGACCAGCTATGTATTCAACAATACGCGAATCCTGCTCATGTCCAAGCTGGGGAAGCCGTATGATCCTGCAACGGGAAAAGGCGTAATCGGTAAAAACTACGCCTACCAGGTCATGAGAGGAGGAGCAGTCGGCTTCTTCGACGACAAGGAATTTAACAATTTCGCGGGAGCAGGATCGTTGGGAATGTGTCTGGATGACTACAACGGTGATAACTTTGACCACTCTGATTTGAAGTTTATCCATGGCGCGAATATCGCGGTCACACAAACCGGATTCCGACCAATCGGCACGAATAAGGTACCACCGGGAACGCCCAGCTGGGGAAAAGAATACAAGGCTGCATCGATCAAATACACGAATCGGTTCATATCCGTAGGTGCACAAGGAGCTTCCATGCCATTTCGACAGCACTTCCTTGATCTGGACCCGACGTATAAGGATGCATTTGGCGATCCGTTGATGCGCATTACGTATGATTTCGTCGATCAGGACAGGGAGTTGGCTGCTTTCTGCGCCGATAAGTGCGCGGAAATTGTCAAAGAGATGGGGGCGAACGAGAAACTCGAAATCAACCGCAAGCTCGGACCGTACGATATCACTCCATATCAATCGACTCATAATACCGGTGGCGTCATCATGGGCGCCTCTCCAGAAACCTCGGCAGTCAACAACTACTTGCAGATGTGGGATGCGGAAAACGTATTTGTCGTTGGAGCTTCTGCCTTTGCGCACAATAGCGGCTACAATCCGACTGGGACGATGGGTGCGCTCTCCTATCGAGCGGCAGAAGGCATTTTGAAATACAGAAAAAGCGCGGGTGGCATGCTCGTATAAGCAGTTTTTCTAGTTATGCAAAACTTCATTGCAACTATGCGAAAAGTCGTTGGGGCAACTAACGGCTTTTTTTCGTGGATTTGAAAAAGTTCATTTGCATGCTTGCGAATGGCTGGGGGCAATGAAAAGGGAAAGTGCTGAAATCATGCGGTTTCTCGTGTTGGCATGCTCCTTGCTATATCCTTTGGTAACAGCTTAAAGCAAAAGGGAGAGACGAGAATGACGACAAACAAATGGAAGATGGACACCACCATTATTCATACAGCACAAGAGCCTTGCCAAAAGACGGGAGCCGTCGTGTCCGCGGTCGTACCTGCCGTGGCCTACGCATTTCCTGATGCAGACTCCGCTGCGGCGTGTGTGGCTGGCGAGCGGGAAGGAACGTACTACGGAAGATACGGCAATCCTACAATTACAACCTTGGAGCAAAAAATCGCCGTGCTGGAAAATGGTGAAGCTGCGCTTGGAGTAAGCAGCGGGATGGCAGCCATCTCGGGCTCGTTGCTCGCCTTTTTGAAGCAGGGCGATCATGTCGTGTGTACGCGAGATGTGTACGGAGGCAGCTACAAGTTTCTGACCACAATGGCCCCGCGCTATGGCATTGCGACGGACTTCGTCGATTGTACGGATTTGCAGGCAGTCGAGCGAGCTTTTTTGCCGAACACAAAGGTGCTGTACATCGAGACACCATCGAACCCGTGCCTGACCGTGTTGGATATTGAAGCGTTGTCTCGTTTGGCGCACGCACACGGCGTGGTGGTAATCGTCGACAACACCTTCCTCACACCATATTTGCAACGACCGCTTGAACTAGGTGCGGATATCGTTGTGCATAGCGCCACCAAATATTTGAACGGACATGGCGATGTCATCGCGGGCTTCATCATTGGGAAGCAGGAGCACATCCAGTTCATGCGCAAAAACGTCATGGGAGACTTGGGGCAAAATTTGAACGCATGGGATGCTTTCTTGATCCTGCGCGGGTTGAAGACACTTGGCTTGCGCGTCAAACAGCATGGGCAAAACGCTCAGGCTGTGGCGGAGTTTTTGGCCCAGCATCCGGCGATCTCGCATGTCTACTATCCAGGTCTTCCATCGCATCCTCAGCATGAGCTGGCCAAACGCCAAATGGCTGGAATGGGCGGGATCGTTTCCTTTGAAGTAAAGGGTGGCTACGAGGCAGCCAAATCTTTCATTAACGCACTACGCTTGGCTATGATATCGTTTAGTTTAGGAGATCCCGAGACGCTGGTACAGCATCCTGCCTCGATGACGCATTCCTCGATCCCTGCCTGCGAGCGGGTCAAGTTCAACATCACGGACGGCCTGATTCGCTTATCAACTGGTTTGGAGGATGTGGAGGATATCATCGCCGATTTGGAGCAGGCGCTAGCTAGCCTGCCAATGGCAGCAGCTGCTATGGGATAAAGGCACGTGAAACAGGAGGATTTGGCATGACAGAATTTTCCCGGATTGAGGAATTCATTCAATCGTACGCCGACAATATTTCCAAGGTTCTGGGACTCGATGTCACCATCCTGGATGAACAAGGGATACGTGTGAGCGGGACCGGCTACTATCAGGAGCTGATTGGATTGCCTGCGCCGGAGGGATCGTTTTTTCGAATGATCCTGCAGACCGGACAGCCGGGAATGATTTTTGACATGAAGAAGAACGAGTCGGAGTGTGGAAATTGCAAGTTTTTGCAGCAATGCCGGGAGCTAGCGACGATTGGATTTCCCGTGCACAAACGGGAGAAGACGGTAGGGGTCATCGGCATTATCGGCTTTTCTCCTGAGCAAAAAGAAAAGATGCTGCACCATTCGGAAAAATGGATGCCGTTTTTGCAGCATACGAGCTCCCTGATTGCGCACAAGCTGCTGGAGCTGGATGCGGAACGGGAGAAGAGCTGTAACATCCAGGAGGAAATGCCGCAGGCTTCGCTCCATCCGGTGTATTTCGCCCAGCTCATTGGTGCAGAGACAGGCTTGCGCGATGTGATTGCCAAGGCAAAAAAAGTGTCGAACAGCATTTCCACCGTTTTGATCCGTGGAGAGAGCGGGACGGGCAAGGAGCTGTTGGCAAAAGCCATTCACTGCGAGAGTGGGCGGAGCAGACAGCCGTTTGTCGCCGTCAACTGTGCGGCGATACCCGAGACCTTGTTAGAAAGCGAATTGTTCGGGTACGAGGGCGGTGCATTCACAGGCTCCAGACGCGAAGGGAAGCCGGGAAAATTTGAGCTTGCTCATAAAGGAACGATTTTTCTGGATGAAGTAGGCGATATTCCGTTGTCTCTCCAGCCCAAGCTGTTGCGCGTTCTTCAGGAAAAAACAGTCGATCGGGTAGGCGGCGTGAAGACGCTGGGCGTGGATATACGTGTCATTGCTGCTACACATCGAGATTTGGAGAGCATGGTGAGGGAAGGGACGTTTCGCGAGGATCTGTATTACCGACTAAATGTCATACCGCTGCGGTTGAAGCCGTTGCGCGAACGCCCGGAGGATATTGCACTTTACCTCCAGCACTTCTTGTATCGATACGGGACGCTGCTGCAAAAAGGCAGGCTGGAGCTTGAAGCCCAGCTCGTCCAACGACTGCAAGCATACGAATGGCCGGGGAATATTCGTCAGCTGGAAAATGCCGTCGAGTATATGGTCAACATGGCGGAGGGGCAAGTCATCGGCAGTGAAGAGCTCCCGGAGTATTTGCTGTCCGAGGATGAAGCGACGACAGTAGGCAACGATTGGGGATTGGAAAAGCTGGTGGCAGATTATGAACGCTCCATTCTCCAGCGCTATTTGAACGCAGGCAAGTATGGACAGGACAAGGCCGCGATTGCCAATGAGCTGCAAATCAGCTTGTCGACCTTGTACCGGAAGATGGAGAAGTACGGTTTGGTAAAATAAAAAAACAGCCTGGATGGATCGGAGTTTTCCGAGGTCCGGGCTGTTTTGTTTGTATTTACGAAGGCTGCGGTTCTTTTTTCGCTTTCAGCTCGTAATGGCCGGTTTTGCCGCTAATGTACCACTCAGGGGTTGTTTCTTCACGTGCTTGGCGGTGACCTTCCAGATGAACATCACTCAGCTCCCACTGTTTCCACGCTTCTTTTGATTCCCAGCGGATCATGACGACCACTTCTTCTTCACCTTTGCGTGGCTTCTGTACCAGCACGCTCAAGTCTACAAAACCAGGAGCCTTCTCAACAGCGCCAGGCTCGGTAAAGCCTTGTACGATTTTGTCAGAATGACCTTCCTGGACGACGTATGTTTTTATCTCCATCATCATGAGTGCAACACTCCTTATCTCACGTTTCCCTACCTTTTCATATTATTGAGAGGAATTATCATTGTCAACCAAATATTAGAAAATGGTAGGGTGCGAAGAGTGCTTAGCTTTCAACGGTGACCTCTTTTTTAGGGGTAGCAAAAATATCAATTCCACGTTCCAGTAGGGTTTCCACCGCTTCGCGAACAGGCAGAAGAGGTAGTTGCATTTCATCGGCTACGGCCGCTTCTAAATCAGAGAGTGTGTGGAGGGGCATTATTTGATCGGTTCTATCTGAATAGCCGATGTGGAGCGTGTTGTTTTTGAGGACCACGAAGCGATCTTGGTCCAGCTGAAAACGATGAATATGAAGTCGATTTAAGAAGAAGGCGTCTGGTAAAAAAGAGGAGCGGATGACTTCGGACAAGTCAGATAGCTCTTTTCGCTCATTCGGATCAAAATCCCAAGGAGGAAGTGCGACTTTTCCGTTCTCATATCGAGTGAAGCGATAGTGATCAGGGTGATCGGGACTTTTGGTCAAACTCATGGAAACAGTGCCAAAACTTCTGGTATGATTCCCGTCTTCCAGAAAATGAATCGGTTCAAAGATCGGAGCGGTAGCACCCGTATCTACATAGACAGGTGTTTCTCCTGTGTTCGGACCATCGATCAGGATGGCTGCATGCCCACCGCCTGGCAAGATCAGCTGACCGTAGAATCCGAGAGCTCGAAGCAGAGAGAGAAAGCTGTGATTGTTGGCGTAGCATGTGCCACCGAAATGACGGTGAATCGCATTGTGCACATATTCCTCAGGGGTCGGTACCACATGTTTTCCGTCACGGAAGAAGAGCAGCTTGCTTACATTTTCATAAGGGAAGGTCTGCAAATGCGCGCGACAGAGCTCACTGAGATAAGAGAGACTAGGGGACTTGCGGTCTAGCTGTAGACGTTGAAGGTATAAACTCGCCCAGTTCGGTAAGGTAGACATAAACAAGTTCACTCCTTATATAAAATAAATAGTAAATTAAAATGTATATTAAGTGTCGGTAGAGAGATCGTATCACAAGGGACAAGTGGTAATCAATCTAAATTTTCCCAAGAAACAAAAAAGGCACCGGAAGGATATCCTCCGGTGCTAGCGGGTCCCTAGTCCGCTGTCTTTTTCGTACGAATAGATAAGTGCAAAAGAATTATAACAACGACTTAATTTCCCCGGTATTCGGGTTCACTACGAACCAGCCATACGTACTGGTGTAGCTGTCGCCAGATTGGAAGTTATTCACGACCGTTTGGTACACTTGGATGACATAGTGCCCTTTTTCGTCGTCATGAGCGTACTCGACTACATGTGTCGGTGTGAGCTTGCCAGCGAATTTCTTTTTCACCAGCTCGATCGCTTCCATTTTGGAGTACATTTTTGCTGTTGGAATTTTACCGATGAAAATCGATTTGGTTCTCGCATCGTAAATGACCGGTTTGTTCAGGTTCTCTGCTACGAAGCGGATGGGCACATAGACGGAGTTTTTGTACATGATGCCTTGTACGTCACTGTTTGGTGATTTCGGCAACCCGTCAAAGTAGTAGGTGAACGGTGTTTTCATTCCTTCTTCCGCGTCTGGAAAAGCGGGTGCTGCAATTGCAATTCCGGAAAAGAGAACCGAACCTACAACAATGCCCCCCAAAAATGACTTGATGTCCCATTTCATGATGTGAAACCCTCTCCCTTTCTCTTTTCTCTAAATCTTCCCAGCAATCATTATGTCAAAGATCATAGGAGAAAAGCTATCAAACGAGGGTACTAGGAAACAAAGACTAGGAATCATGGGAAAGTTAGGACCAATTGAAAAGAGTCCTAGTTCTCGAATCCGTGGTTCAGGGATCGCAAGGTTTGTGGTAAGGTAGAAAAAAACAGCGGACAAGGTGAGGATCATGACTACGATATTGCAAAATGACTGGGCCCCCGTATTGGCCGATGAGTTCGACAAGCCGTATTATGTACAGCTTCGTCAGACGTTGAAGGAAGAGTATCAGACGCAGACGATCTATCCAGATATGTATCATATATTCACAGCACTGCACCTGACTGAATATCAGAATGCAAAGGTTGTGATTTTGGGGCAGGACCCGTATCACGGTCCGGGACAAGCACATGGATTGAGTTTTTCGGTCAAGCCGGGAATCAAGCCGCCGCCGTCACTGGTCAACATCTACAAAGAGCTGCGAAGTGATGTGGGGTTTGAAATTCCCCAACACGGTTACCTGAACCATTGGGCCAAGCAAGGTGTCATGCTGTTGAACACCGTTCTGACTGTTCGTCGTGGCACGCCCAATTCACATAAGGATATTGGCTGGGAGACGTTTACGGATCGGATTATTCATCTGTTGAACGACCGGGAGACACCGCTCGTTTTCATCCTGTGGGGGAAGCATGCGCAGGAGAAAGCGTCATTCATTGATCGAAACAAGCATTTCGTCATCGCCTCCCCGCATCCGAGTCCATTTTCGGCGAATCGCGGCTTTTTTGGCAGCCGTCCTTTTTCGCGTACGAATGAATTTTTGCGCTCCCGCGGGATTCAGGAGATTGATTGGCAATTGCCTCTGCAGGCAGAGGAAGAATAGCCTGGAATATGTAAACGCAGACTTTATAGGATTGGACATTCAGTTTATACGGAGAAGGCTGATCATTCCAAGTTGTAAAAGGCATAGCTGGTAAGAAGAAAAAGCACAGGGCTCGTAGACCTTGACAGCGCCCACCCAGTCGGAACTTCCAAAAGGGGACCACGGTTGTCGAACACTTCTTCCTTGAGAAACTTCCGCCCGTAGGGTGGCTTTGGCTCGACGGTCGCCTTTTGGAAGTGGAGACGGCCAGTGAATCACCCCTGCTGGCGTGTCAGAGTCGAAGAGAACTGTGCTTTTTCTTCTCCTCCACTATGTTGACTCAAACCAGAAGGCCCTTCATCGGGCTTTCTTAATCAGTCTTTACTTTTTATAACGAGCAGCTGACCAGTTCGAATCGTGATCGTTCCCGTCTGTTCCGTTAGTAAATTGCTGATGCCAAGTGTATCACCGACGCGTAGTGTGGCGTCTTCCAACGGATATAGAAAACCTTCCAAGGTAATCCCTGTCACTTCCGGTGTAAAAGGCAGAAGGGAGACGTGATCAAAATGATCTTGTTCTACCTTACAGCGGCGGTCAATCAGGCGGATTTCGTTGGTTTCATCGAGGATACGGCAGTCGATTCCAGTCTGCAAACATTTGTGCAGCAAGTGTACGTTCGCCAGCATATGGTCAAAGCGAGAGCCTAGCACACCGAGCAGCACAATTTCTTGGGGCTTTTGCTCGATTGCCCAAGAAAGGGCCATCTCTGTATCAGTTAAATCTTTCATAACGGGATCGCAGGAGGAGACTTGCACACTGTGGCGTTCAATTTCATCCATTTCCTGGGTGCTGACAGAATCGAAGTCACCGATAGACAGTTTTGGCACGAAACCGTTGCGGACGAGGTACAAGGCACCTCTGTCAACACCGACGAGCCAATCGTTCTCGTGAATCTCACGGTTCGCCCAGTTGCCCAGATTGCCTCCAGCGAATAGTAGGATGCGAGTAGGTTTCATGCTACGGCCACCTTTTTTCTATTTGAATAAAACCTCTATGTAGGAATCTATGAGCGAAATGTGCTCTGACAAGCGAGGCGATAGCCTGTAGCGAGTTTTTCTCCCAGCTTTGCTTTTTCCTGTCCGGTAGGGGTGTCGAGTAGTGATTCACCCGCTATGATTTGTACACTGCACTTGCCGCAGTGGCCTTGCTGACATTTGTAAGCGATGGGCTGATCTTGTGTGAGTGCAGCTTGTAATAGTGTTTGACAGGGAGCGTACTGGACCTGCATCGTTTGTGAGCGTTGTTTCAGCTGTACGAGCTTTTGCTCTGTTTTGGGGCGAGCCGAGCTTGCATTTGATTTTTTCAACGCCGTGTTCACGAGAACGGGAGCTGGACTCGACATCTGTACGTCAGTTCGTCCAGAAATGAGCGAGCCGACTGTAAGCTGTTTGCGCATAGGAACCTCCCGAGTAAGTGATTTTTTTTATCTTATCATGTCAGACATGCGGGTGACAAAGCCGGGAGTAAGCATTCAAAACTGATTGAATTTTTAGATTTTATCAATTAAAATTATTTTATCAAGAATCAGGAAGGTGATACCATGATTACCATCAAACGGATGAGTGACTGTACCTTTGCAGAAGTAACCAAAGCGTGGAACAGAGGATTTGAAGGCTATTTTATTGAGTTTACGATGACAGAAGAAATGCTTGTTCAGCGGCTGGGGGGCGAGGGGTATGTGCTGTCCCTGTCTGTGGTTGCTTTTGACGGCACAGAGCCGATTGGCGTAGTGGCTAGCGGAATGAGGACAATCGCGGGGCGAAAAGTCGCGTGGAATGGTGGAACGGGTGTCGCCACGGAATACCGCCGTCAAGGAGTAGGGAAGCAACTGATGGATGCGACATTGGATGTATACCGGGAGGCTGGTGTAGAAGTAGCTACCTTGGAGGCGTTGAGCCAAAATACCAAAGCGATTGCCTTGTATGAGCAAAAAGGCTATGAAGTCGTGGATCGGTTGTTGTTTTTGCAGCAGAATGGGCCGCTGGCAGAGAATGCATTTCAGACAAATTTACAGGCTGATTATCAGGTTCGGCGCATTTTGGCACCGGAAGCCGCCATGCTCCCGTTTTACGTGACCGATGTCCCTTGGCAAAATTATTGGCTGAACTTACGGGATGCACAGGCCGTACTCGTAGAAGACAGAGAGGGTCAGGCGGTCGGCTATGCGATGTACAAGTGTTCGGTAAACGAAGAAGACAAGGTGAGCGGGATTGTGCTGCGACAGTGTGTAGCACAGCCAGAGCGTCCTGATGCACAAGACATTTTGAAAACCGCGCTTGCGCATGTGTATGGCCCTCTTGAGCACGATTGCCGCAGGTCTACTTTTAATTTGCGAGCATCAGATACCTCGCTTGTCGACATATTGGAAGCCGCGGGATTCGTTCCTTCCGAGACGGAGCAGGTGTATATGGTCAAGCAGATGGAAGCGGCAAAAATCCCTGTTGTGTAGGGAAATAGAAAACGTTCCCGTCAGTGTTGGCAGTTCGTGCAGGCAAAAACTTTGCGGGAGGAGAGCTCGCTTTTTTCGATCGGCTGTCCACAGCGTGGGCAAGGCTCTCCACCGCGATCGTACACCTTGCAGCGCTCATCGAAGCCGCCTGTCAAGGAATCGCCGGAGTAAAGCGGCTGCATGTAACCGCCGAATCGAATGGCTTCTTGTAGAACGGTTTGCATGGAATGGTACAAGCGTTTTTGTTCCTCAAGAGAAAGCGTCGGGATCATCCGGGTAGGCAGGATGGCTGCATGAAAGCAGATTTCGTCCGCATAGCAGTTGCCGATACCCGCCAGCCAATGCTGATTGACTAGCGCAGTTTTGAGGACGCTCCGCTTGTCAGCGAGCAGCTCTGTAAAGCGGGTGAAGGTAAAGGTCGGGTCTAATGGCTCGGGGCCGAGTGGAGCCAGTTTTTCGTCGATCTGGTCATTGGTGAGCAAATGCAGGTAGCCTAAGCGGAGACCGTGAAAATATAAGATCAGTTCTCCAAAGGAAAGAGTCACCTGGGCGGTTCTCTTCAGCTTGTCTTCTGCGGAGCCCAGGTATAGAAAGCCACCTAGCATCAGGTGAAGCAGCAGAACATGCCCGCTTTCCAGATGGAAAAGGAGATGCTTGGCGCGTCGGTCCACAAGAGTCAGGCGATTGCCTTGTAAAAGACGAGCAAATTCCGCTGGTGGCAAGTTGATCGTTTTTTCCCGCTGAACGTGGGTGGCTGTAATCGTTTTGCCACCGATTCTCTCTTGCAGCAATCGGCGATAGGTCTCCATCTCAGGCAATTCCGGCACGCTACTTCTCCTCCCGTACGCAAGGCTTTTCGTAGGATTTCCCATAAGAATGATTCACATGCCGTACCCGTCACTGTTTTTCGGTGATGGGTCGTTTCAATTTAGACAAGTTTACCAACGCTATTACCAATTGGGGTAATATAATATGTAAGGTAGTAGGATGAGGGCATTGCCCAAGGATTATTGGACGGACAGGAGATTATATATGCAAAAAGTAGAATTGATCGCTACGGCGACTTTTGGTTTGGAATCAGTAGTAGCAGAAGAAGTGAAGGCTCTCGGATATGGGCCTGTACAGGTGGAAAACGGGAAAGTAACGTTTACGGCAGATATTTCTGCCATTCCTCGCACAAATTTGTGGTTACGAACTGCCGACCGCGTGCGTCTTAAGATAGGGGAGTTCAAAGCGACTACGTTTGACGAGCTGTTTGAAAAGACAAAAGCACTACCTTGGGCCGATTGGATCACAGAAGACGCGACGTTTCCTGTGGAAGGGAAATCAGTGAAATCTACCTTGTTCAGTGTGCCGGATTGCCAGGCCATCGTGAAAAAAGCAGTGGTAGAAAGTCTGAAAAAGACCTACAAGAAGGAATGGTTCGATGAGCAAGGACCGCTTTACAAGATCGAGGTAGCACTCCTTAAGGATGTGGCGACGCTGACGATTGATACGTCAGGACCGGGCTTGCACAAGCGTGGCTACCGGGAACTCATCGGGCAAGCGCCTTTGAAGGAAACCATGGCTGCGGCGATGATTATGCTGTCTCGCTGGAAGCCGGATCGGGTATTCATGGACCCATTCTGTGGATCGGGAACCATTCCGATTGAGGCGGCACTGATCGGACAAAACATCGCTCCGGGAATGAACCGGGAATTTGTTTCCGAGACGTGGCCTATTATTCCGAAGACAGCTTGGCGTGAGGCTCGCGCTGAAACGCATGATTTGGCACGTTATGATCAAAAGCTGGAGATTATCGGGACAGATATGGATGATGAGATCCTGAAAATTGCGCGCCGCAATGCGACAGAGGCCGGTGTGGACGACCTGATTCATTTTCAGCGCATGGATGTGCGCGATGTTCGCACCAAGCGCAAGTACGGCTATTTGATTTGCAACCCACCTTACGGGGAGCGCTTGGGAGAATGGAAGCAGGTTGCCAAAATGTATGGCGAAATGGGGAAAACCTTTGCTGCCATGGATACGTGGTCTTTCTACGTTATTACGTCGGACGAACAGTTTGAGGAGCATTTTGGTCGAACAGCGAGCAAAAAACGCAAGCTCTACAACGGGAATATCAAGGTAGATTACTATCAGTTTTTCGGACCGAGACCGCCGCGCGGGCCACTGGTTACCACGACCGAATAGACATAAAGGTGATGTTCAAAAAGTCGTCTTTTCAGCACCGAGAAAGTGGCGAGAACCTGAAGAAGGAGGAGCGGAGTGTAGAGAATCTACATGAGCACCGGACTTTGAAGGTGAACGTTACTTTCGATGCTGAAATCGCTATCAGGACTACTTCGTGATCAAAAGATGACTTTTTGAACTACCTCGTAAAGAAGGGGCATAATTGGAGGAGAAAATGCAATGAGTAAGAAACGATTCGGGAGCAGAATGCTGGCCGTATTATTGGCTGCGTCCACATTGCTGGTCCAAAGTGCGCCGCTGACTCATGCTGCGACAGAGCCAGAGAAGCCGGCCGTGGAGAGCGAGAAACCAGCAGAAGAGACGAAGAAACCAGCAGAAGAGACCAAGAAGCTGGAGGATCAGTTCAAAAAACAAGAAGAAGAGCGCACGGAGTTTACGGATTTGGGCAACAGCTACGCCCGTGATGCAATAAACAGACTGGCCGCTCTTCATATGATCAGTGGTCAGGGAGATAACCGCTTCAACCCGCAGAACACGATTTCTCGTCAGGATGTTGCGGTGTTGCTGACCAAGGTTATCGGTCTTCAACCAACAGAGATCGAGGAAGCAGTTTTTGATGACGTGCCATTGGAGAGTGCTTATGCACCGTACGTATACGGACTCTCTGAGCTTGGCGTGATGAACGGCAAAAGTGAGCATACGATGGGTGCAATAGACCCGCTTACCCGGCAAGAGCTGGCTGTCATGCTGTCTCGTTTGATGAAAGAGGGTTCCGTGACGAAAGCAGCGGCCCAGACTTCTGTCACATACAGCGATGAAGCAGAGATCGCAGACTACGCCAAAACAGCGGTGGAAGAAGTGACGAATCAGCGCTGGATGCAAGGCGCAGGCGGCAAGTTTAATCCGACAGGAACCGTCACGCGTGCAGAGGCTGCTGTGATCGCTGAGCGCGTTTTGGATGCACGCTACCAACAAGCAGAACAGGTGAACTACAAAGTAGATGTAGAGCAGTTGAGCTTGACTGCTGGCACGAGCCAACGCTTAAAGGTAAGCAGTGTGGGCGGAGCTGAGCTGCCATTTACGCCTATTTTCGCGTTTGATCGTCCCGAGCTGGGATCGGTTCGTGCGGACGGAACCTTCGTAGCAGGTTCAACTCCGGGAAAAGGGAATCTTACGGTTACAGTAGGCTACAAAACGACTACGATTCCTGTAGAGATCAAGGATGCAGGCAAGACAGCAGCGGCTTCATCCACAGAAACAGCTACAAAAACAGAGGAAACAAAGACGGTAGTGGATGGAGAAAAAGCTCAGACAGACCCGGCAACGTCTGAGACAGATGAAACGAAGCCAAATGATTCGGAAGAAGAGGCTGAGGAGCCAGCCAAGAAGGACGAATTGGTCAATATCGCACCAGGCAGTTATACATCGGTTACTACTTTTGGAACGCCAGACTCGTATTTCCAAGAGCTGGAGAAGCAGTATCCGGGTCCAGTAGGCGGGCTTGTTACGCCTACAGAAGATTGGACGGGGTACCACCGCCAGTTTGGGCGCAAGGTGACCGTTGAGCTCGACGAGGCGAAGCCATTGGAGAGAGTTGCGCTGACGTTTAAGCAGCAGAAGACCTCGGGCATCACGATGCCAGAATATATGGAAGTTGAGGTATCGCGTGACGGAAAAGTGTGGTCGTATGCGGGGAGAGCCGTTCACGATGTTTCCGCCAAAGAGGACAAGCTGGTTACACGCACATTGAGCGTGACATTGCCTGACGTCAACACTCGCTATGTCCGGGTATCATTCCCGGTGAAAGTATTCACGTTTGCTCGTCAGCTGGAGGTATGGGCAAAAGCTGACAGTGAGTGGAACGATGGCGCTGTCTTGCTGCCGCCGCCAAACCCGGCGAAGCTGGAAGAAGACAAACAAGCAGGGCGCCGTGTAGAAAATATGCTGCTCGTATATACCGGGGAGCATGGCGAACTCGGGACATGGACCAAAGAGGATTTCCTCCCGATGGTTGGCTACCGCACCGTAGATGGTTATATGCGCGATCAAATGTTTGATACGATTCTTTTCCTGCCGTATCAGACTATTCCTGCCACCAAGGAAAGCTGGACAAAGTATATGAATGATTTGTTTGGCTCGAACAAGCAGCTAGATGCGCTCAACCAGGCGATGAGAGAGTATAACCGTTTGCGTGGTACGCTGTATACGACACCAACTCAGGAGAATGTCGTGTTGGCGTTGCCGTATCCGAATGCCAATCAGACCAACTTTGGTCAACTGGATGAAAAGAAGCCTTCCCTTTCGTTCAATCCGGCAGGAATCGGGGAAGAGCAAGCATATCAGAACCGCAAAGCAGCACTTGAATGGTACTTCCAGGAGCTGATGAAGCGTTGGAACAAGGAAGAATACGCTTATCTGAAGCTGGAAGGCATCTATTGGTTCCATGAGCTGGTTGAGGATAGTGCGCCGAAAGAACGCCAACTGATTCGCGACATGGGAAGCATGGTGCATGACGAAGCGTTGCGCTACTATTGGATTCCGTATTTCGGTGCACCAGGCGTGTCCGAGTGGAAATCTCTTTATTTCGATAAGGCGTTCCTGCAGCCGAGCTATTACAGCGACAAGCCGGTGGGAATTGACCGTATCCAAGGGGTACTGGATGTTGTCAAGAAGTACGACATGGACATCGAGATCGAAGGCGACTGGAAGATGTACAATGATCCGAAGTTCTATCAAACCTACTACAATCAGCTAGTTGCCACCCACAAGCTGGGGATGGATAAAAACAACGTACACGCTTACTACTTCGGTTCCAAGACACTGCTTGAGTCTATCAAGAGTACGGACCCGGTCAAGCGCGCCATCTATGACGATACGTACAAATGGATGCGTGGTCGTTTTGACCGAGATGAGTTCTACGAGGGCAGCGAGATGCCGTAGTAAAAGGAAAAGAGTCTGTTTCCCGCTTTTGTGGGGAGACAGACTCTTTTTTGGTCAGTAGCACTAAGCATGAGCGGAGGAATTTTTCTCGATCGTTTGTCTGTACATGACAAGCAAATCACGCAATACGGCCTCTCTCATGGAGTGGAGGCGCGGGCAAGGGTGATAGTAGTCCATTCCATTGGAGCATCGCTTGCCAAAGGTCGGAATTCCAGCAGCGAGGATTTGTCTGTTCCACATTTCCTTGAGTGAAGAAAAATGCTGCCATGAGCGCCTTTGTAGACATCCCCATCCGAGCAGTAGCCAAGGGTGCTTTTGCAGCTCTTGAATCGATACGAGTTGGGATGCGAGTGTTGTTTCTCCTTCCTCGATCAATTGCTCCAAACGAGGTATGGCATCCACGGAAGAGGTGTTTTGCACGGAAAACAGGTTGTAAATGTGCAATCTGCCAGTCAAGGCTCGTCCTTCATAGATCGACTCTGTCAGCCGAATCAATTGCTGCATGGTCGGATCAAGCGTGGTTTGCCCCATGACAGTATGGTTGGGTGCAGGTCTTTCCCGGGAGAGCTTGGCCGCACCAGGATTGAGCAAAAGACAGCTCCCTAAAGAAGGCTGGGCAGAACAATCAGATCCCCATTGAATATAAGTGGAAGTACGGTATACGACTCCCCGTTGTTTTCGAAATGTCGCGAAGGCTTTCGGCTGATTCAATCGTTTCCCCTCCCTGCATACATATCTACTACCCAGTTATATGCAAGGAGGGGATTTGCTAGTACGGACATGCTCTAGCTCGATTCTTTCACACCAATCATCCGGAACAGAATGATATACAGATAAGCACTGACTAAGGTTAATCCGAGGATGACTCCGAATACGCCAACAGGAGCGAGCCATTGGGATAGACCAATCGTCAGAGGAGCGATGAAGCGCCCGATCGAGAACTGCAAGGACGAAGCTCCCATATATTGACCGCGGGCATCCTCCGGTGAGTATTTACTGATGAAGCTTTGGGCGACTGGCGTGCGCATCAGCTCACCGAAAGTCAAAATCGCCATACAGCCGAACAGGAGCCAAATATTCGTCGTAAATGCCATCAAGAACAGGCCGAGACCGAATAAGATCGAGGAGATGACGAGGCTATTGCGATCGCTCCAGTTTTCGAACCAGCGTGTGACCGGCAGTGTAAACAGAACTACCAAAAAGCCGTTTAGGGCCATGAGCCAGCCGAATGCACTGGTTCCGCCAACAGAATAAGACCAGTTACCCCACGATAATAATGGCTGCTGCATGACATGCTCTTTGACATACAACGCCATGTAAATATCCAGCTGCATGAATCCGATGGCAATCAAAACCCCTGCGCCAATGTATAGGGCAAATGCTTTATCTCGGAAAATAATGGCGTAACTTTTGAATTGCTGAGTTAGAGAAAAACGCTCTTTTGCCTTTTCTTGTCGGACCTGCTCAGGCAGTGTTTCTTTGATCAGGAAAAAGACTGTGATCACAAAGAGCAACTCCACGATGGTACAGAACAGCAGTAGCTGCGGGCGATAATGGACAAAGAAGACAGAGCCCAGAACGGGACCAGCGACCACTCCGACGTTCATCGCTGTGTAAAAGGTTGCAAAAACGATTCGACGATCCTCTTCCGTGGTCAAATCAGCTACCATAGCGGAGCTGGCAGGCCAGTAGAGAGCGCCAGCAATCCCGATACCGATGAAGGCAATATAGTCGACCCAAGGGGACGGTGAGAAAGCAAACAGCGCGAACATCACCGTCGATGTACAGAGCGAGAGCAGCATGGTGAATTTGCGTCCTACCCGGTCAGCCAAATATCCTCCAAACAGATTGGACAGCATCCCGAGCAGCGGCGGCACCATCAAGAGCAGCCCGGCTACGTCCTTCCCAAACGTATCGCTAAAATAAATCGCCATAAACGGAAAGTACATCCAAAAGAAGGTGTGCGTGATCAATTCGCCAAACAGACGTACCTTCAAATTAAGATCCCACGAACGCCAAATCATGACACAAATTCCTCCATTCATTTCTGCAGGTGCCTTGACCTCGATTGCCTTCTTGGGAAAATGGCATGTAAAAAAGCGCAAACGGGATAGAGACGGTGCTCTTCCGCTTGCGCTTTATCAGACGATACAAGGGTGGCGGGAAATAACCCGTTCAACGGAGGACAAAAGAGAGGCGGTTATATACCATCTGATTTTAGGTATATGAAACCGACTGCTCACCCGTAGAACAAGGCCCGCAATTCATATCGAGAAAAAGACGGAAGCGGTTCAGGCATCCCGCAGCTTCTAGCTTTTGGATAGGGTTGTAAGAGGCAGTGCCCCTTATCAGAGGCCCCACCTAAGCGAAGATAACTACAGAAAACACCATGAACTCAGCACTCCCGTCTTTCAAATTTTTTACATAGGTAAACTCTTGTTGATTAGAATACTCGAAAGAGTCGAAACTATGCAAGATAATTTTTTGGTTTTTTTCGAATAGTACCAAGAACATCGATAATTGAAAAAGGTGCTTCCATTCGGTAAAATATTTTTTAACAATAACCAAAATCATTTAAGAATGTGGGGGATATCGCATGCTGGATGCACGCATCGTCAAGTTGGCGGAAAATTTGTTGAGCCATTCGGTACGTCTGAAGGAAAAAGAAACCTTGTTGATTGATATTCGTGGCGAAGGCAACGCTTTGGCCAAAGAATTGGTCAAGCAGGCGTACGCATTGGGAGCTTTTCCCTTCGTACGGATTTTTGATCCGGCAATCCAACGCGAGCTGATGCTTGGTGCAAGCGAAGAGCGTGCTACCCATCTCGCTAAATGGGAAGAGACAATGTACAAAAATATGGATACGTACATCGTCATCAACGGTCCATCAAACGACAGTGAGATGGCAGATGTTCCCGTGGAACGCCGTCGTGCGCAGCAGACTGTGATGCAGGAATTGTATGACTACATGACCAACAATGTACGCTGGACGCTGCTTAACTACCCGACAACAGCTTTGGCTCAAAATGCTAACATGTCCACACAAGCTTTTGAAGACTTCTACTTTGACGTATGTTCACTTGACTATAAAAAGATGCACGAAGCCTTCTTGCCTTTGCAGCAATTGATGGATCGCACGGACAAGGTGCGTCTCGTGGGACCGGGAACGGATCTTCAATTCTCGATCAAGGACATCCCGAGTGTCATCTGCTCCGGGCTTCGCAACATTCCGGACGGCGAGATTTTTACAGCACCTGTGCGTGACTCCGTGAATGGAACCATTACATACAACGCAGCAACCAGCTATATGGGCACGAAATTCGAAAATGTGTGTCTGAAGTTTGTAGACGGAAAAATCGTCGAGGCGACTTCTAACAACACGGAGAGACTCAACCAAATTTTCGATACGGACGAAGGAGCGCGCTACATCGGGGAATTCGCAATCGGCGTGCATCCGTACATCCTGCATCCGATGAACGATATCTTGTTCGATGAAAAAATTGCCGGCAGCTTCCACTTCACGCCAGGCCGTGCTTACGACACCGCCGATAACGGCAACCGCAGCCAAATTCACTGGGATATGGTAAACATCCAGCGTCCCGAGTACGGCGGCGGCGAAATCTGGTTTGATGATGTGCTGATTCGCAAAGACGGTCTGTTCGTTTTGCCAGAGCTGCAAGGACTCAATCCGGAAAACTTAAAAGGGTAAGTTGGTATAACAGGGTCATCATGCGTAGCATGGTGGCTTTTTTGTTGGTTAAACGTAGCTGTGGTGAGGGAAGAAGCGCATTTCCAGTCTACGCTTCGGCCTCCGCCCCGCCAGGGGGATTGACTGCACGCTCCGGAATAAATGGCGGGAGCGCTTCAAACGTAGACGTTTCGGGGAAGGGTTTCATAAGTGAAGCTGAAATTCCCCGCCATTTATTCCGAAGCTGGGTTGGGCTCCAGAGGCGCTTGGACTGGAAATGCGCTTCTTCCTACGCGGCTTTTGGTTAACTTCTTGTAAGTTGATTCATGTTGATGAAAGTTCTAAGACTCCCTTGAATAACTTCCAAAACGATGTAAAAGCATGAAGTAAACACAAGCTGTACGTAAGCACTGTCACATGTCTTCCCCCGACCACAAGCGTAAGATTATTATTTACTTTTTATATAAAAATGTTTGTAAAGTTCAAATTTTGGTTGTATACTTAATATAACAAAAAGTATAAAAAGTAACTCAAGGGGGAATTTTTGTGAAACTGCTTAATAAAAAAAGCTGCTTACACGCCTTTTTTACATCAGGTCGAATCGATTTGGAATACCGCGGTTGTGAAGGCTGCATCACACAGTTGCTTGAAACGGGACAAAAGGAAGAGGTACCCGGGTTTGATCAGATGCTAGTCGATATATGGCTGTACCGGTAGTCGGGCAGGACAGACGAGCATCTCTGGCTTCCTTTTGCTACAATAAGAAAAAAGCATGGAACAGAGGGATTAGACGTGAGCCGCAAAGATTGGATCGAATACATCGTCAGTGAAGAAGACGCGGGCATGAACGTGGAGCAAATCGTCCGGCAAAAGCTCAACGTGTCGGGCCGTATGATGCAGCGGCTGACGAGAAGCAAGGGGATTCTGCTCAATCGCAAGCAGCCCTTCCTGCAACGGCAAGTAAAAGCAGGGGATAACGTTGCTGTTCGGGTCATCGAGCGACAGGAGCAACCGTCCGGGCAGCCACGGCATGATACGAAGCCTGAAGGGGCGACAACACCATTACCGTCCATCGACATTTTGTACGAGGATGACCATCTTTTGATTGCAAACAAACCGGCTGGCATGATGGTGCACCCGGTCAATCAGGAGCAGACGGATACGCTGGTACACGCACTTGCTGCCGTACTTGCTGCGCGTGGGGAGCAGGCGAGCGTACACCCTGTGCATCGGCTGGATAAGGATACATCAGGTGCTATTCTCGTGGCCAAAAGCAGCTATGGTCACCAACTGGCTGACAAGCTGCTGCGCGAAGGGGGCATTCATCGCGAGTATCTTGCGGTTGCAAGTGGTGTGTTAACAGAGGGGTCTGGAACGATTGATGCGCCAATCGGCAGGGATGCGCGCCATCCTACGAAGCGCCGAGTCGTGGAGAGCGGTGATCCTGCCATCACGCATTACGAGATACAACAGATCTCTGAGGGTATGACTCTTGCTCGCGTCTGGCTGGAGACGGGGCGTACCCATCAGATTCGCGTTCACTTTGCCCACATCGGACATCCGCTTTCTGGCGATACGATGTACGGGGGAGCGAGAGGATTGTTACGCCGACAGGCTCTGCATGCTTCGAAGCTGTCTTTTTTGCATCCGCTTCTCGAAAAGGAGATTGTGGTTGAGGCACCGATACCTTCTGATCTGAAACGCTTGATACAAGCGGAGTTTAAATAAGCACGGCCATAGGGACTTCTACGACAGAAGTCCTTTTTTCTGTGCAAAAGTCCCCCGTGTGTCGAACAGTCCGCAGTTGAATAACGTAACAGTGTTATGTTACATTGTTTTTGGAGGTGCTTCACTTGGACACAAATGTAATCTCGAAGAAGGACCTGCTGGAGCTGACAGGTATTTCGTACGGACAGTTATACCGTTGGAAACGAAAGAACTTGATTCCAGAGGAGTGGTTCATTCGCCGAGCGACTTTTACAGGGCAAGAAACCTTCTTCCCGCGCGAACAGATTTTGGCTCGAATCGACAAGATCCTCAATATGAAAGACGACTTGTCGCTGGATGAATTGGCGGATATGTTTTCACCGAATATGAGTGAAACGTCGTTGTCCGCAGAGGAACTATTGGCACGGCTACCTCTTTAGAAGTGTTTAACGTTTTTCTCGGAAGCTTACGGACCTTTACCTTTCAGCAGGCACTGTACGCCTATGTGTTAGAAAAGCTTTTGGCAGCAGGAGACTTGAGTGTAGAAGAAGGAGGCGGTTTGCTGCAGGTACTGGCTAGTCACTATCCCAAATTCGAAGGGAAGCCTTGTGAGCTGGTCTTTATGCGCAAGATGGGGATTTCCACGTTCGTGTTGGTGTCTGGCTCTACTGAAATGTATTTTGACAGCGGTGTAAAGGTAGTGTCGCGGCTGATTCTAGCCAATTGCATTGAAGAATTAAAAGGAAAATTTATGTAGGGGGAGATACCATGCAGAACGAGAACAATAACAAGCCGGATTTGATCTTTCATGGGGCAGTAAACGCTACGGGTGGCGTATACAACAAAGTAGATGTGCAGGGCTACGGCAAGATCAATGGGAGCGTAGAGTGCGAGACGCTGCATTGTGCGGGTCATGTCAGTATCGCAGGCGATCTCACTGGCTCTTCGGCAAGAGTCGAGGGCAATGCGTCGATTAAAGGCAAAGTGAAGATGGATATGTTGTCCGTATACGGTCAGCTTGATGTTGCGGACGACTTGAATTTTACGAAGCTAAAAGTCGGTGGCAACGTCAAGGTACAGGGCAATATGGCAGGCGAAGATGTAAAAGTTCTCGGTTCATTGAAAACAGGAGGGGATTGCGAAGCGGAAGTGTTCCGGGCAAACGGTGCGTTTAGTATCGGGGGACTGCTGAATGCGGGGCGTATCGAGGTACTTCTGCATGGCAGCTGTGAGGCAAAAGAAATGGGCGGAGAGCACATCGAGGTGCGTCGAACAGGGCTCAGCACCTTGAACAAACTGTTAAAGCATTTTCTCAATAATACCTTGTCTGTAGAAACGATTGAGGGAGACGAAATCTATCTGGAAAACACAAAGGCCAAGGTCGTTCGTGGCAACAAGATCGAGATCGGCCCAGACTGCGAAATTGACCTGGTAGAATACAGCACAGATTGTAAGCAAGACCCAAGCTCCCAGATTAAGACACTGACAAAGCGTTAATATTGGAATGAGAAAAAATCGAATCGGAAACTGCATGCAAGTATTTACATGCATGCGTGCTCTTTATATAATGGGTTTGGAAAAAAATGAAAATGCAAGTAATTGCTTGCTTGGCACGGAGGTGCGTTATGGATCACCCAGATATAGAACAGAAGCTGGGGGGGAGAGGCGAAGAGGAACAGGAAACCCGTGAGCGAATTTTATCGGCCGCACGTCAGCTAATGGCACAAAAGGGATACAAGGGAGCAACGACACGCAAGATTTCTGAGCTCGCAGGGGTTAATGAAGTGACCGTTTTTCGTCATTTCAAGAACAAGGTAGGTATCTTGAAAGAGCTTCTGACTGAAATCATGGATGTTCGAGAGCAGCTGGAGCAAGGGTTGCAAGGCGAATTCGCTGATCTTAAGGAAATGCTGGTCAGCTACGCACGAACGTATTACGGCCTGTTGGTTGAACGCAAAGAAATTCTCATGATTTGCATGATTGAAGCGGATAACCATCCGGAAGTCATTCAGTTGTTCAGCAGCCTGCCAATGACCGCAGTCGAGGTATTGTCCAACAAGCTCATCGCGTTCCAGGAGCAAGGGCATTTGCCAAAAGTAGATCCGTGCACGGCTGCTCTTATGTTCGTCTCCACCTTCTTCTATGCCTTCATGGCGAAGTATCGGGTCAATCTCGATCTCGAAATGGTAGAAGAAGAGCTTTTCGAAAATGCTTCTGAAATCTTGCTACAAGGCATTAAGCGATTCTAAATAAACAGCATAGTTACATAGGGGCGGAGGAAGTCATGAAGAGAAAATGGCTTGTATCTGTAATGATGATCGGATTATTGGCAACGACGGCTTGCAGCGAGCAACAGCCTGCTTCGGCACCCCAGAAGGAAGTGAAGCATGTCGTCGTTGCACCAGTGAAGAAGGAGCAGGCCGTAACCGTCACGGAGCTGTCTGGTACGCTTGCTCCATTGGAGGAAGCACTCGTCTCTTTTGAAGTAGGCGGTCGTATCGTGGAGATGAACCGTAAAGAAGGAGACACGGTCAAAGCGGGTGATGTACTTGCCCGCGTGAACGCCCAAGATTACTCGCTCCAAGTCGCCTCTTCAAACGCTGCAATGCAACAGAGTGCGGCAAACCTTAGCAAGGTAACCAATGGGGCGAGGGAGCAAGAAGTGACGCAAGCGCGATTGCTGGTGGAGAAGGCAACAGTGGCTCTCCAAAAAATGCAGGATGATTTCAACCGAATTGAACAGCTCTACCAGCAAAACGCCATCTCTAAAAGCGAGTATGAAAGTGCACAAAATGGACTGACGATTGCGCAAAAAGATTTGCAAAACGCACAGCAGTCCTATTCGCTGGTCACCCAAGGGGCTCGTGTGGAAGACAAACAGTTGAGTCAGGCTGTTTTCAATCAGGCGGTCATTGCCAAAGAAGTGGCAGCCAATACGCTTGCAAAAACTCAGCTCCGTTCGCCGATTAACGGGACGATCATCGCCAAGCTCTCTTCTGCAGGGAATTTGGTCGGCTCAGGTACCCCCGTTTATCAAGTCGGCAACATCGACACGTTAAAAGTCGTATTGCCAGTCCCTGACCGTGAGATTTCTTCATGGAAAGCAGGCGAGACGATCTCCCTTGACCTGTATGGACAAAAAAGGGATGGAAAAGTGGCAAAAATATTTCCTGCCACGAACCAAAATACCGGAACGATTGGTGTAGAGGTCCAAATCGCGAACCCAACGCGTGACTGGTTTGCCGGGCAGGTGGTGAAAGCGACCAAGACGGTAACAGGGCAGGAAGGTGTCTACGTACCAGTTGAAGCGGTCATCAGCAGAGGAAAAGATGACGCGCATGTCTTCGTCAACGCAGGCGGCAAGGCTGTCAAAACAAACGTAGTCATCGGTCAGATTGCCAGTGACAAGCTCGAAATCAAGAGTGGACTAAAAGAAGGGGACCAACTGATCGTCAAAGGGGTGGACCGTTTGTTTGACGGTGATCCAATCGAGGCGGCAGGAGGTACACAACCGTGATTAAGTACATCGTACAAAAGCGCAAAATCACGCTCCTGTTTTTCACCATGATTGTACTTGTAGGCTCTCTCAGCTTTTTTCAGCTGCCTAAGCAAGAGCAGCCGGATATCATCATTAACATGGCGACGATCACGACGATTTACCCGGGCGCTTCGCCGGAAAAGGTCGAGCAGGCCGTTACGAAAAAGCTGGAAGAAAAAATCAATGAATTACAGGGACTCAACTATATTTCTTCCTCGTCTTCCCTCGGAGTCTCTTTTATCATGGTGGAAACAAAGAGTGATGTAGACCCGAAGCAAAAATGGGATGAACTGCGCAAGAAGGTAAAGGACGCAGAAGCTGATCTGCCAGCCGATGCGAAACAACCGATCATCAACGATGATTTGAACCGTACGTTTGTCCAATCGTTTGCGGTCACCGCTGACACGCGCGAGGAATTGTACAGCATGCGGACCATGCTGAAATCGTGGAAAGAACAGCTACGGACGATTCCGAATGTTGCGGATGTACTGGTGGAAGGTCTACCAGAGCAGGAAGTCCACATTGAGGTCGATACGCAAAAGCTGAGCCAATACGGGATCACGTGGAGTCAGGTGATGATGGCCGTCAAAAAGGAAAATGAAAAAATCCCGCTTGGCGACCTGACCACAGAAAAACGGACCTATCAGCTCAAGCTGGCAGAAAGTACAGATGTGGAAGAACTGAACAACGTCATTATCTCCCGTTCACAAGAGGGCTTCCCGATTTATTTGAAAGACATCGGATCGGTCAAAATGGCGACGGAGACAGTCAAAACGACCTCCTATTACAATGGCAAGCCTTCGATCACGATCAGCGTCAACGCGGAGACGGGAAGTGATGTGCCGTCCTTGCAGAAGCGCGTAGACGAGATGATGGTTACCTTGGATAAGACACTTCCGGCAGGGGCCGAGAGACACTCCATTTATAGTCAAAATGAACGTGTGGATGAGCTTTTTAGCGACCTTACTCGGGAAATGATGATTGCTATTGTTGCAGTCTTGTTGGTTTGTGCACTCGGATTGAACCTGATCACATCGTTAGTGGTGGCGATGGCGATTCCGATTTCCTTGGCAGTAGGACTCATGTTCCTGCCTTCTCTGGGTATTTCACTCAACATGATCTCAATTGTTTCCTTGATTATTGTTCTTGGAATTTTGGTCGATGACGCTGTGGTGGTGAACGACAATATCGAGCGGCGATTGTCCGTACTGGGCGAAAAGCCGATGGCCGCGGCAGTCAATGGTGCCAAGGAAGTATCGATTTCGATTACGACCGCTACACTGGCTACGATTGCGTCGTTTGCGCCATTGATGTTTTTGAGCGGCAATGTCGGACAGTTCATTCGCCCGGTTCCAGCCATTATTTCGATGACGATGCTGGCGTCGATGGTCATGTCGTTGACGATCATCCCGATCTTTCGCCAATGGTATGAGCAACGAAGAAAGGCTGGCGTAGAAGAATATCGCAAGCCCGCTGGATTGTTAGGAAAACAATTGCTGCAGCTCACAAAGTGGTATGCGAGCAAGCTCATGCCGAGAATCCTGAAGCGCCCGCTGTTGGCTGGAATGATCGGCGTACTGATTGGGACGGCGGCATATGGATTGATACCGTTCACCCCTGTGGAATTGTTCCCGAATGATGATCGTCCGCAGTTTCTCATCGATATACGTCTCCCTGTGGGCAACAGCTTGGAGGAGACAGATCGAGTGGTGCGTGGGACTGCGGATTGGGTGTTGAAGCAGCCTGGCATCGAGACGGTAACTGCGTATGCAGGTGGCAGCGCCCCGAAAATGTTTGGGGGCGATACGGGTGCCGGAAGTGGCATTACCGTCGGACAATTAGTGGTTCGTTTCAATGAAAAAGAGACGAAGCTTGCAAACATGCTGGAGCCGTGGACGGAGGAATTCAAAAAGCTGTATCCGGAAGCGAGTATCCTGCCGAAGCAGCTGGAGGCAGGTCCTCCAGTGGGCAAACCAGTCGTGATTCGTTTGTACGGAGAGGATATTGAGACGCTGCGCTCATTTTCTGCACAAGTGAAAGACAAGGTCGCCGGTTTAGAGGGAACGTACAATGTGCAGGACGATTTCGGGGTAGAACGGTACACCTTGGAATTTGTCGTCAACAAAGAGCTGATGGAGCAAAAGCTCGTTAACTACACGGACTTGTCCACGACCTTGCGTCTGGTGAGCGAAGGCATTACCGTCAGCGAGTTTGATACGGGATCTGATCTGGTAGACATGAAGCTCTTCTTGCAAAAAGGCGAGGAAGACCCTGCGTTGCTGTTCCAGCGACTCAGTATCGCGAATGCACGTGGTGAGCTGATTCCGTTGTCACAGCTCGCAGAAGTAAAACCGACCTTTAGTACACAGACGATTCCCCATCGCGATTTGTCGCGGAGCGTGACGGTTACCAGTGATTTGAAAGGCCGAACTGCGACAGAAGTGATGGCGGAGATCAAGCCGATGCTCGATAGCATGTCTTTGCCAGAAGGATACCGCTATGAGATCGGTGGCGAAACTTCCGAACAGACCGATATTTTTATCGACATGGGTAAACTCTCGATTCTGGTCGTATTCTTAATCCTGATTTTGATTGCGATGCAATTCTACTCCTTGACTATTCCTGTACTGGTCACGAGTACGATTTACCTCGCCGTAGCGGGTAGCTTGATAGGCTTGTTCGTGACGCAGACGCCGCTTGGCTTTATGACCATGATGGGGATTATTGCTTTGGCGGGGATCGTGGTGCGTAACGGGATCGTGTTGATCGAGTTCATCGAGGAGGCTCGCCATACAGGCATGGAGCTGAAGCAGGCGGTTATTTCTGCGTGTGAGGCGCGACTGCGGCCGATTCTATTGACCTCCCTCACAGCCATTGCAGGTATGATGCCGCTGGCTATTTCGGGTGATGTCTTGTTCAAACCGCTTGCGGTTACCATTATTTCCGGCTTGGCATTCTCGACACTTTTGACCTTGATCGTTGTGCCGTCCTTCTATACAGTTCTGACGCAGCGCAAGATCAAAAAGCTGGCGAAAAAAGCCGCGAAGCGCCCCGATTTGTATGGGCCTGATGCGGAAATGTTATAGTTGAGAGAGCAGCGACGACCTTTTTGGGAGGTTCGTCGCTGTTACTTTTTTCTCTCTATCCTGTCGTATGATATGATAGAATCAACATTCACTGTCAGTAATAGAGAGAACGCAGTATAGGAAGGGAGTGTCCAGGATGCAACAGCCACAGCTTCTTCATGAAGAAAAGGTATTCAAAGACCCTGTTCACCGCTACGTCCACGTGCGTGACAAATTCATTTGGGATTTGATCAACTCGGCAGAATTCCAGCGTTTGCGCCGAGTCAGGCAACTGGGCACCAGTTTTTTTACCTTTCATGGTGGAGAGCATAGCCGTTTTAACCACTCGCTTGGTGTATATGAACTGATGCGCAGAATTTTGGAGACGTTCGAAGGGCGAATCCAGTTAACCTATGAAGAAAAGTTATTATGCCTGTGTGCGGCTTTGCTCCACGATGTGGGACATGGTCCGTTTTCCCATTCGTTTGAAAAGGTGTTCAAGTATCACCACGAGGATTGGACGCGTGCCATTTTGCTCGGAGATACCCAAATCAACCGGATTCTTCGCCGTTTTGATGAGAGCTTCCCGAAGAAATTGGCAGAAGTGATCAACAAAACGTATGACAATAAACTCATTGTCAGTTTAATTTCCAGCCAGCTCGATGCTGATCGAATGGATTACTTGCTGCGCGATGCCTACTATACGGGTGTCAATTACGGTAATTTTGAGATTGAGCGAATCTTACGCGTCATGCGACCGCAGGAGGATGGCATTGTCTTTAAGTTCAGCGGGATGCATGCTGTCGAAGACTACATCATGTCTCGCTATCAAATGTACTGGCAGGTTTATTTCCATCCAGTAACACGAAGTGCGGAAGTCGTTCTGTGCAAAATTTTTCAACGGGCGAAGCTGCTGTTTTCCCAAGGCTATCCGTTCATGCAGGAGCCTGTCATGCTGTTGCCTTTCTTGCAGGAAAAGGTGGAGCTCGCTGACTATTTGGCGCTCGACGAGTCGATTATTCTTTTCTACATGCAGCTATGGCGCAGAGAGCAAGACCCTGTGCTGAAAGATTTGTGCGCTCGTTTTTTGGACAGGAATCTCTTTAAATACGTCGAATATAATCCGAGGGATTTCCGCTTGCTGTCTGAGCTCAAAGAACTATTTCAATCTGCCGGAATTGATCCGATGTATTATTTGGAGGTAGACACGACCTCCGATCTTCCGTATGATTTTTACCGTGCCGGAGAAGAAGAGGAGCGCATTCCAATCATGCTCCAAATGCCTTCAGGCGAACTGGTCGAGCTGTCACAGAAGTCAGAGATTGTACAGGCCATTAGCGGAAAGCGGCGCTTTGATTACAAGCTGTACTTTCCATTGGATAAAGTCATGGCTTTGCCGGGGGATCTCTCCCGTAAGATTCGAGAACGTCTGGGAGTGATGGAGGATGCTTAATCGTCACGCCAAGATCATACGCCTGATTGAGATAGTCGGCGAAGTGAGCGGGCGAAAAAAATTGCAAAAGATGGTGTACATAGGAAAACATCTGGAGATGGATTTCGATGAACGCTACGAGTTTCACATGTACGGCCCTTATTCGGAGGAACTGACGCTCAGAGTGGATGAGCTGTGCAACATGGGGCTTCTGGATGAGCAGATGGAGAGTAAAGGTGCCATTCATATGTATCGTTACTCCTTGAACGAAACCGGCCGTGATTTTCTAAAGTTTCATGAGGTAGACTTCGGTAGCGGAGAACGTGCGATTTTGCGTATGAACGAGGAGAATTCCCGTTTTCTCGAGCTGGTTTCTACGATTCTGTATTTTAACCATTTGCCGTATGAGGAAATGAAGGGCAAAATCTTTACGTTTAAGAGCAAGCAGCGCTACACCGAAGAAGAGATTCAAAAAGGGCAGGCATTTATTGAAGAACTGCGTACGTTGATGAAGGAAAACGGCGGAACGGCACTTATGCAGTAGGTAACATCATACAAGGACAAGCATGGCGTACAAACTTACAAGAGTTGTGGTACGTCTATTTTTTTTATCCATCAGTCAGTCCAACAGGGCTGGCTTTTTTTGTCTCAGTTCGGAGCCGCATAATACAGGCATCGTTCTTTGACAAGTACATAGGCGTGAAAACATATCAATAAGTGGAAGGAAGATGGACTTGCGTAAAATCAAGCAATGGTGGATGTGGATTGCGCTCGGTGTAGTTATGCTGGCAGTCGGATTAAGTACGTGGGGTACAGCCAGTGCGCATGAAGTAAGAGTGGTATACGTCTATAGTGATAGCTGCGGATATTGTACGGAGTTTGGTCCGACATTCGAGAGAGTCGTGAAGGAGTATCCACCGGAAATAATCCAACGACTGGATATCCATAAGCAAACAGAGCTGGATGAAGCTCTGCGACTTGGTGCAGCAGTGACTCCCACCGTCTTTGTTGTTGAAAAGGGTGAGGTGGTGGACAAGCTGGAAGGAGCCGTACCCGAAAATAGGTTGCGAAGCTTTTTGCAACGAAATCTAAATCGGACCCTTTCTAAAAATGGATAATATAGGTAAAATATCCGGTAAAGAGGGGGTAATTCCATGAACAAACGAGCAATGATAGCGTACCTACTAGCAGCTTTACTAGTATTTGCAGGATTTACTGGAGTTGCTGACGATCATATCGTACAAGCTGCTGCGTCGACAAAGGATTACGCTTCTCATACAGCAAAGGCAGCAATTGATTTTGGTGTACAGAAGAAATATTTATGGTTGGATAGCAAGGGGAACTTTTATCCGAACAATCAAATGACGCAAGGGCAGTTTATTGCGAGCTTAGTAGCGATACGTGGATTGAAAGATGTAGCACCGGTACCACAGCTCCCTGTCGGACACTGGGCGAAGCATAGCTATGAGAAGGCGGAAAAAGCGGGGATTTTGGCGGGAGTGAAGGTTGATCCGAACAGGCTGTTAACGAAAGAAGAAACCGCGGCGCTGGTGTATGCTGCTTGGAAGCCGATACGAGGTGAAAAGAATCCGAATTTAACGAATACTGGCGCCTTAATTACTTGGGGATGGATGAAACCTGCTCCTAGTGGTCAGCCCAAATTTCGCGAGGATTTGCCTGTGACGCGAGGGGAAGCTGCGGAGATTTTGCGTTATTTGTGGAAGGATAAATGGCAGCTTGAGCAAGGGGCGAAGTATGCCGCTGAGTTTCATAAGAGTTTGAAGGTCGTGAATGGGAAGATTAGTGGGAAAGTGCCTAAGGGTGATAGTAATTTTATGATAAAAGCAATGTTCATTACTAAACAAGAAGGGATAGAAGGTTTCTTAAATAGCGAATCTTTTAACATTCCGTTAAATAATATAAGTTCTATGACTTTTAGCGTTATAAATTCCAATGACTCAACTGATGCAGGTATATACTGGTATACTAAACTACCTAATTTAGAACAAACCAATAACACCCGAAAATTTTATCAATAAAGCAAAGGGTGGAATATTAATGCAGATACTTTTTAATAGGCACAGAAAATACATTATTTCTGTGTTTGTCTTTTTCCTACTATTTAGTTTGTTAATTACTCCTCCAAATTTTGTAGATGCTTCACCTAATTATCATAAGATTAAAGTTGCAACTGTTGATTCAAATAAAGAACTTGCACCAAAAGGAAATTTTTATGTACTTCAGATTGCAGGTATTGACGGACAGCTAGGTGCAACCGTTTCTCAAATTGAAGTAGATCGAGAAATAGACAGTAATAGAGTACTGGGCTTCGCGGATATACACAAAAAAGCAGACAGAGGATGGTACTTTGTAGACGAAAGTGAAGCGATTTACTGGATAAATAAGTTCGGTGGTAATTCCAACTATATCCTAGGAGGCTCTGCAAATGTGTATAGCAAGAAGGTTTCCAGTAACGAAGTACCAAACTTCGAACCCTACCAAGCCTACAACCTCGCAGAACTAGCCTCCGCCTCAGGAGGAGCCGGCTACACAAAAGGAGACAACCTCGTCCCAGACGGTAAAGGCGGATACATCTCAGTAGGCCACTTCCGCACAACCCCACAACCCAGTGGCGGCGTAACAACTGATAAAACCAAATACGAACTCAACGAAACAGTTGAGATCAATGCAAATGCCACGGACTTTTCTTACTATGACCGCGGCATTTTTGTATGGTCTTTAAGTGTAATCAACAAGACAACAGGGCGCGGATACAAAAGTATCTTGTCTAATGAAAAATTTGGCGATCCAATTAAGACTGTTCCCGAGGTAGACGAGAATAGCAGTCCGCGTGGCTACAAATGGACCTATACAAATACGGAATATAAACCGACCGAGCCAGGTGTGTATGAGGTCTCGCTGACCATCACAGATTTGCATCAAAGGAGTCGGCAGGGCTCGCCCAGCATAAATGCTTCCCAACCATATACAGCACAATTCACGGTAGGTAATGTAAAACCGGAAGAGCCCAAAGAACCTGAAAAACCCGATCCGGGGCCAACGTGTTCGATTGCGTCTACGAGAACGAAATTGAACATTCAAGTTGTAGGAGACAAGGATATTAAAGATTACAATTCCGTTGCAAGCGGCGGTTCAGATATCGTTGTAGAAAAAAATGCCGATATCACCGTGTTTGCCAATAAACCAGGGAAGTTCACCATGAATGGAAATCCCATGAAGAATGGTGTGGATGGCAATAGAAAAGTCGGAATAGGAAGCATTGGGAGTAGCGGAAGGGTAAAAGTCGTTTACATCAGTGATGATGGAACAGAATGCTGGGAGAAATATTTTAGAGTAGAGTCGCGAGATGGCGAAGACTCATGCCCAATCGTTACGCTGGCGGCATCTTCAGTGAGAAACGGTGAAACCATTGAGATTATGCCGTTTGATACGCTTTCGTTTCGTGCCAAATACACAACCAAATACGGTGACAGCTCAGACGCTTCACTCAAGTGGGACGTAACACTTCCGAACGGAAAAATCTATACCTTGCCAGTTGAGGAAAATGACAATGGCAGATGGCGATCCTATCATTCCCCCACCTTAAAGCTTCCGTACGGGAATGTTCATGACCCGTATGATGTTCAGTTTGAGCCAGGAAAAACGTACAAACTGAAGCTTAACTTCGATGGGACACAGTGGAAGGATCGGCCCGAATGCGATTGGGAAATTACGATCGTAGTAAAAGATGCCTCCTGCACAATAGCGGACCAGAAAAAGGTTAAATTCCTGGTACACAGCGAGCCGCCTCTCCCATTTTCTCCAGAAGGCGAACTGATGAATGGATCAGCCAGCTCGGGGTATACACTGACAGACCCGATATATATCAAGTACTTTACTCAGGTGGGAGACCAATACGATACCAATCTATCTTTTTCATCGAAGGTATCCGGCACCTGGTACTTAAAGACTCCCGGAGGAAAAACAGTGCTAACCGACAAACTGGCGGTGGACGAGCAATTCAGGCTCATGCTGCCAGCAAGTGTAGATGTTGGCGATGAAATCGTATTGCTGTTCGAGTCGGAGACGGGCTGCACAGGTGAGGTGCGATTTTCTATTGAATCTGACCAAAAATGCCGGGATATTTTGGTGTCTGTAGAAATGGATCTGAAAAACCAAAAGTGGAGCAAAGAAATAAAACGTGGAGAAACCATTGAAATAGCAGCAGATGAAATTCCAGACGGATATCGTTTTCGCATGTTCTTGTCCGAGGATAGTCGCTTTTCGATGAGATGGTTCGATCCAGCCACAGGAAACTGGGAAAGAAAGCGAAATGGAAAAGAACTGGATGGGTCAAATACCTCTGGAAACGGACATTGGGTGTATTTTCCTGAGGACGAGAACGATCTTCTTTTGGAAGGACTGTACAAGGTGCAATTTTATTCACCCAAAAGTGAAGGATGCGAAGGTCACTACTTTGTGCAAATCGGCAAAGGCACACCAAAACCGGATGGAGAGAATCTGCTGATTGTGAAATCGAGCTTTCAAATGAATCCGAAGAGCCCACAAGCAGCGGGAACCGAGGCGACGATTACTTTCGACGTGAAGAATGCCGGAAAATTAACGCATGATACGAAGTTGGCGATTCGCTGGGCTAGCTCGGATAAGGAAACCAGCTTGGACGTGAAAGGCTTCAAGCCAGGTGAGGTACGTAAGATTAAGGTGCCGACGAAGTATCCGCAGAAATCCGAGGATTTCATTGCCCATATCAACCCTGCCAAATCCATGCCGGAAAATGAAACAATCTGGACAGACAATCGTGCGACATGGCCCGTAAAAATTGTCGGTGGAGAAGTTCCCGAGCCGCCAGATGGTGGAGGCGATTATGATGGAGGCGAGATTGGTCTGGAAATTTACGACAGTGACCGTCGACAGCTACAAAAGCTGCCGCTACATGTAGACGGTGTGTGGGAACGTGAGCCTGCTACGATTCGTGTGGTTATTGATCAGACGAAAATAAACGAAGGCTTCCAAAAAACAGAGCAGGAGCTCAATCAGAAAATCGCGGAATTTAAATCACAATTGGAGGGCTCAGTCAGCGGCGACAATATTAAAAACGTAACTGTCACTGCGAATCCGGGGTGGATTTCGGATGCCAAGAGCATGGCTGTCTATACGCCACCACAGCTGGATCTGAAGCTGACAGGTCCTGGAGCGCCGATGCAATGGCAGGTAAGCAGTGCATCTACAGGCACAGAGGTTGTGTACACGGGAACTACTGTCCCCACGCAGACGACTTGGCGCCAAGTACTGCAATCTCAAAAGTACAAAGCGGAAATCAACGGCTTTGTCATCGTGATGGATTATCGTGTGGATTTTGACCTGTCTTATGAAAGCTGCTCGACGAACGACAAAGACGAAGAGGTGTGTGAACCGCAAAGCTTATCCAAAACGATGGAAGGGCGCTATACCATTACGGTAAAAGGGGGAGAGCGCTCTTTTGAAGTATTTGAGCCAAATGCGACAGGCTCCATTCGCCATACAGCAGAGTGGGCAGCGTACCATGCCAGAGATCGTTATCCAGACAGTCAACCTAACGATTACTACGCGGGGGAGCGCATTTTGACGCAAGTGGAGCTGCAGGATCGACACCGCCATCCAGTGAGCAACCAGTTCCCCGTGATTACATCTGCGCGAGCGTGGATATCAGAAACAGGCTTGCGACAAACACCGTTACAGTCGTCGTTGTCTTTGCAAGTCAGTACTCCCCAGATCTGGAAAGGTCCTTCTTATTCTGCTTCCAAGCTCGGGACTCGTGAAGAGGGTGTCGATACACCTTTGATGGGGGATAAGCAGTATGGTTTTCAAAAGGATGCGAGCTACGCTGTCTATTACTCCGTTTCCTTTCGTTTTGACGTGAATAAAGGCTTCTCCTATCTAAATAAAGCTTCAGGACAAGGGCACGAGCTGCAAGATTATCATTCTCCTTTGCGTATCATTGCAAACGCTTGGGAGCGACAAGGAATCCGCAACCATACGACTCAGTAAAAACATTTGCACCCCCTCTCTGTCTTTTCCTACTGTAAAGGTAGAAAAAGGGTGAGGGGGATTTTTGTGGGAATAATTGCAAGGCGCTTGTTTAGCGCACTTCTCCTATTCGCATTATGCTTGGGAAATACAGTCGGGCAGGGCTGGGCAAAAGAACGGGCAGAGGAACAGGAGCTATTCGTTGAGGAAGCGTGGGCTTGGATCGAAGAGGGAGAGGTGCGCTTTCAAGCACAATTATCGGATACGCCTAACCGAATCGAGATGTCCGTCAATCAGGACAGCGGCAGCAAAACTCGCTCTTTTCGCGAGGAGTCTCAGATTTCCGTCGCAGTAAAGCCTGTTGATGATAGCCCAATCCGGATCCATATTTTCATAGAAGATTCAGAGGAACCATTGAGTATCTGGGAGCTACCGTTGCCTGAACACGTAGAGCTGACAGAAGAAAAAATAAAAATCAAAAAGGCGCCTTGGGACGAAAACGCTGTAGAACAAGAAGAACAGCTAGAGCTGATCGAAATCGCGACTGAGAACGAGAACGAGAACGAGAACGAGGAAGAAACTCCAGCTCCGCAAGAAGATACAGAACAGGACCTGAAGGATGGAACTGATGAAGAGCTTTCCCGGCTGGCAGAAGAATTTTATGAGTATTATTCAGGTGAGAATAAGCCAGACGAAGTGGAACTGCGCAGTAGAGAAGCCCGCTTTGAGGTAGAGCCGAACGACACCATGGGAAGCAGATCGGACTGGCTTTTTGATGGGAAGGATAGCCACGGAAAAATAAGCAGCAAAGATGATGTTGATTTTTGGAAAATAAAAGGAACAACGAATGGGCAGATGAATATATCCCTCAGAGATATTCGGGCAAACGAAGATTATGATTTATATGTGTATGATGAGGAGGAGCGGGAGCTTGCTCGTTCAGAGCAGCATGGAGATGAGCCGGAGTTAATCGAGGGGCTAGCTCTCGAAAAAGACAAATGGTATTACATCAAGGTCATTGGAAAGCAGGGCTCGTTTTCGAAGGCTTACTACTACCGCTTGCGAACGGATTTTTTCGCGGATCAAGGAGGTGGTAAGGCAGATGGATATGAGCCGAATAACACAATGGCAGAGGCGTACGAGCTAGATACATACAACCGAAACCTCGTTGGAAGTCTTCATTCAAAAACGGATGTGGATTTTTATAGCCTTTCCTTCAAGCTCTCCTCTACTATAGAGGTCTCTCTCAAGGAAATACCTACTGGAATGGATATGGACGTCTATCTCTTAGATGAGTCAGGTAAAGTAGTAGCTCAATCCGAGAAAGCGAAGAACTCAGACGAACGCATTGTATTTAATGCTTATCCTGGGACATATAAGGTCAAGGTAATGGCCAGCAAACGCTCAGGATTCACCACCAACTCGTACAGTCTGTTTATAGGAGACAGAACGATTCCAGTCATATTAATCCCGGGCGTGGGAGGTTCACGACTGGAAGTAGAGCAGAATGGAAAGAGATCGGAAATATGGTTGGGTCTTGGTGATAGTCTCATTGGCATTAATGATCCCAAGCATCGCAGGCTGCTCGCCCTGGAGCCGATTAAGCCAAATAGTGTAGATGTACAGCCAGTGGTCCGTGATGCGACCATACACCCGGAAGAAAATGATTTTTATGCGATCGAACATCTTTCCTATGCGCCGTTTTTAAAAGGCGCTACCGAACAGTATTACAGCATGGTAAAGGAACTGGAGAAGGCTGGGTACAAAAAGCACCGCACCTTATTCGCCCTACCATATGATTGGCGATACAGCAGCACCAAGAATGCCAAATTTCTAAAGGAAAAAATCGACGCTGCATTAAAGGCAAGTGGAGCCAATCAGGTGCATTTAGTTGCGCACAGCATGGGTGGGCTCTTGGTAAAGGAAACACTTTTATCTAATGTCTCTTACCAGCGCAAAGTAAATCGCGTCGTGTATATGGGAACACCGTTCCTTGGTTCTCCGAGGGCATATCAGGCTCTTAAGCACGGATACAATTTTTCGATCCCTTGGCTGGATGAGGAAACAGGGAAAGTGATCTCCGAGTATGCACCTGCTGTGTACGAGCTGCTACCCTCCCAAAAATATTTTGAAAGTGTTGGCTTCCTCAAAAAGAGTAATATTCAGTACTACACCTATGATGAATTTTTGAAGGACAAAAATATTCGCCTCGACTATACGCCGCTGGTCAAGCATGGCGGCAAAATGCATGAGAAATGGGACAACAAAACGATGAATGTTCCACAGTATTCCATCGTGGGAACAGGTCAAGTAACGCTACTCGGTTACTTTTATGATTCCTTTTATAATGAATGGTCCCCGATTCTTGATCCAGGCGTTGGAGACGGTACCGTTCCGTATATGAGTGCCAATTACGCCCAGAAGGATATGATAAAACGCTACTACATAAAAGGTGAGCATGCCAAGCTACCGACCATACCAGAAGTCATCGACCAGGTAACGCGGCTGTTACAGGGAGATGAGGAATTACAAACAGGATTGCGCAATGCCCCGGACCAAAATGCCGACTACCTGTACTACATCATTGCACAAGCTGACAAGACTTTCCCTGAAGTGACGATAAACAAATCAGGCCATACCTTTACTCTCGACGAAAATCAAAAGGAAGTACGGGAAGACTTGTCTATCGAATACCATGATCGCATCGTTGTCATCCATGTACGAGACGGTGAAGACCTGGAATTCCAGCCTCCTGTAGTAAATGTGGGAGAGGAGCCAGCACGCTTCCTGATCAAGCGTTTTTCGTCAGAGGATTCGGAGCGTTACAAAGAAACGGGCAAACGTTACTTGCTGGATGAGCATGGACTGACAGAGATAGAACAATCTACGGATTCCAATGAAGTGTAGTCATTATTAGCAAAGGGAGTAGGACAATGGATGATAATTGGTTTGTCTGGCTAGTACTCGGTCCTTTCGTATTCTCACTGATGTTTGCAGGACCTCTCATCGGCCTGCTCATCGCAGCTTTCATTCGCTTTACAATAGGTTTTCGCGGCTGGATTATCTTTGTAAGTGTCCTATTGATCAGCTTTGTGTATTATTTGTTGATTGTTCCTTCTGACACGATGCTAGGGGAGCTGCTTGTCATGAAAGCAGCAATGGCGATCAATACAGCTGTCATAACCATACTGATCATGTGGGGCGTCGAAAAAGTCATCCAGCTCGTTAACAAAAAACGAAACACATAAAAAGCCGATGGATAAATAACTGGGCACATAGGCAAATTGCGTCACTGCACGTTTTTCGAGTAGAATAAAGGGAAGGAGAATGATTGTCTGGAGGTTATACAAATGGATATTTTTGATAATAAAAAAGGCGGCTTTACCATCATGAGTGGAAAAACCGATGTACACGGGGGCTTTGGTCAAGGTGTACTCGACCTGAATGCTGTGTCCTCGGTCATTATCGATGGGGACGAAGCGTACATTGACATGGGTGCCTTGCATGCCAAAAGTTCAGTAGAAAAGGGCATCAAATGGACGATGAATAAAGAAGAAGTACCAAATGGAAAGCCTTACTGGCTCGTTTGGGTAACGGTCGATCGCAATGAAGCAGGTCCTTACTATGCAGGGGCAACCGCATGCTACATGGAAATCGATCGGGAAGCGCGTAGAGGCTACAAGATTTTGGCTGATCACGTGAATCGGATGGATTACTCCATGAAGAGACGGATTATGCTGTCCGATTTGGCCGAGAAGGAAAAAGCTGCTCTGAAAAAGCTTTTGATTGATAATAGCGCAGAGATGTACGAGAATTCCACCGACGAATTAAAGCAAAATTTGTCCTAAAGTTGGAAATCGTGAACGGTCTGTGAACAAATCGTGAAATCAATTGTTCACAGAATTGAAGTCAGGTAAACTTATTTCCATATCTGTGTACATGTACACTAGGTCAACAAACAGGGAGAGAGCCGTCACTCTTTCCCTGTTTGTCATGTATTTCTTTCCATTGATCATAGTTTTTGGGATGTCGCGGAACACTAATGAGGATCGAACCAAACTGTTTGACGGAAGGGGCGGTACCCATGGGAGAAGATCTCCGTGGTAATGAACAATCGCATGATCATTTTGTGAAGCACGGTGGCGTCCATTTCCGCACACACGTGACTCCTACCGAGATAAACAATTTTATTCGCAAGCTTCCAGCTGGAAAAAGGGACAGCTTGTTTGAAGTATTGGAGCAGCTCGATCATGCTGGTCTGATTAGTATCGTAAACGACCACGTTTTTACAGATGGGGATGGCGTCGTGGGTGGCGGAGAAAATCAGAACACGCAAGGTTAATACGTATGTCAAAAAGGACGTTACTCTTCACTGAGTACGTCCTTTTTTTCATTTATTCATTTGGCTTCCACCAGCTGCCCATACGCTGCCAGAACGTAGAGGGGTCTGGCGGTTTCAAAGGTGTCGGTGTCTCATTTGTCGGGATGTGATCCGTGCAGTAATCCTGTGGCTCTGTTCCACTGGCGAAATAAAATAACTGGGGCGTAGGACAATGCTCAGTCGCCAATTTTCCAGAAGCAGGATCAATATAGACAGAAACAACACCGGCTGGCATGTCAAAGAGTGCAGGAGGCTGCCCTTTGAGCGCACTTTCCATGAACTGCGCCCAGATTTTTTTGGACAGATAGCCTTCCTTTACATCATCGACCTTTTGATTTTTGTCGTACCCTACCCATACGGTCGATACGAGCTGTGGAGTGAAACCACTTAGCCAAGCGTCATAATCCGTTGATCCGGTTTTACCCGCGACAGGTCGGTTCATTTCGCCAGCGACGCGATATCCCGTACCCCCTTGTTCAAATACGCTTTGCATCATATTGACTAAGAGAGCAGAAGCAACTGGATCTGCTACCTGTGTTTTTTCTGTTTTTTCTTCGACCAAAATGTTGCCCTCGCTGTCCTCGATGGAGGTGATGGCAATGGGCTTCACCGCTTCTCCCTTGTTGACGATCGCCGCATAAGCAGCGTTTAGTTCAAAAGGAGAGACAGGAGAGGTCCCTAACGCCAGGGAGGGGACTGCTTGCATCGAACTTGTGATGCCTAGTTGTTTTGCTTGATCGACGACTTTTTGGGGCCCCAGAAAATCAATGGTTTTGACCGCATAAATGTTGTCTGAGGTTTTGATCGCTTCACGCATATTGATCATGGCGTTTGCATATCGTCCACCAAAATTGCCGGGGATGTACTGTTTATTATTGTCGTATGTAAAAACAGTCGGTTCGCTTTTCATTAAAGTGAGCGGTGTATAGCCATTTTGCAAGGAAGATAAATACATAATCGGTTTAAAAGAGGAACCGGGCTGCCGCTTGCCAAGCACGCGATTGAACTGGCTCACCTTATAGTCTCGTCCTCCTACCATCGCTTTGATATAGCCGGTAGCAGGGTCCATGGCGACGAGAGCTACTTGTAGGTTCGGATTGTTTTTCGGCAAGACGGAGGCTACGATATCCTCTGCTTTTTTTTGCATGACTGGATCAAGAGTCGTGTGGATTTTCAGACCGCCGTGAATAAATTTTTCTTCTTCAATACCGTATTTGTTTTTCACTAAATTGGCGATGTAATCACGGAAATAAGGAGCTTGCTCGGCTATATTTTCGGTTGTGCGCTTTTTCAGCTTGATCGGCTCTGCATAGGCTTGATCTACTTCTTTTGATGTCAGCATGTTATCACGTTCCATCGCATTCAGAATGAGCTTTTGTCTGGCTTTGGCCCGCTCGAAATCGACAAATGGTGAATAATAAGTAGGACCTTTCGGAATACCGGCGAGCATAGCGCTCTCAGCGACGGTCAAGTCTTTGGCGTCCTTGCCGAAATAAGTCTGGGCAGCAGCTTGTACACCATAGGCTGAATGACCGTAATAAATTTGATTCACGTACATCTCTAATATTTCATCCTTGTTGTAATTCAGTTCAAGCTGAATCGCAAGCAAGGCTTCTTTGATTTTTCGTTCCCATGTCTTGTCCAAACTAAGGTACAGGTTTCTGGCTAGCTGTTGGGTAATCGTGCTGGCTCCCTGTCGCATGTCCATGTTAATGACGTCGACATAAGCGGCCATCGCCAAGCGCTTCCAATCGAAGCCGAAATGTTCGCGGAACGAACGATCCTCGATGGCAATCGTCGCGTCAAGCAATGCTGGTGAAATCTCTGCAAGTGGCACAGAAATCCGGTTCTCGCCACGGTGCATCGTATCCAAAACCTCTCCATTGGAAGCATAAATCGTAGTGGTTTGCTTCACGAAGGCTTCCGGGAGTGGTTGCGAGCGCAAGTACAAAATAAGGAGCAGGATGGCGAAAGAGAAACATAATAGGCTGAGAATGACAAATTTTACGAATTTCTTGGCCCAACGTAAATAACGCATTAATGGGGCTTCGCGCATGACTTCCATGTGTGCATCTCCTCCTCTCTGCGGTTGAATAAATAAAATAGGACATACTACGTTACTAGTAGTATGGGTCGCTTGCAAGCTGGTTAAACTTTCCTTGTCAGAAAAATATCTTGCAATTTGAAAGACAGCTACTATAATTTTCTTGTTATATTGTATTTTCATGCGGTTAATTGAAGGAGGTTACATAGCCATGAACATGGAATTGTGGTACACCGAAAAACAGACGGAAAATCACGGGATAACAACGAAAATTACAGAAACCCTATACAGTGAGAAATCCGAGTTTCAACAAATCGACGTTATTAATACGAAGCAGTTTGGTCGCATGTTAGTGCTCGACGGCATGGTTATGACTACCGATGTCGATGAGTTTGTCTACCATGAAATGATTTCTCATATCGCGCTGAATACACATCCAAACCCGAAAAAGGTTCTGGTTGTAGGCGGCGGCGATGGCGGTGCTATTCGTGAAATCGTAAAGCATGCGTCTGTAGAAAAAGCAGTTCTGGCTGAAATCGACGGTGGCGTCATTGAATCTTGCAAAAAATATTTCCCTGAGATTGCGAGTGCGTTGACAGGCAATCCGCGCGTTGATGTACAAGTAATCGATGGTATTAAACATATCCATGACCACAAAGGTGAGTACGACGTGATCATGGTAGACTCTACTGAGCCAGTTGGACCAGCAGTAGGTCTGTTCGAAAAAGGCTTCTACCAAGGCATTCACGATGCGTTGAAACCAGACGGAATCATGGTTGCCCAAACCGAATCTCCTTGGTTCAACCGCGATCTGATCAAGCGCGTGTTCAAAGACCTGAAATCGATCTTCCCGGTTACTCGTCTGTACACTTGCAGCATCCCTACTTATCCATCCGGACTGTGGAGCTTCACGATCGCTTCCAAGCAACACGATCCGTTGGAAGTAGACCCAGCGAAAATCAAAGATTTGGGCACCAAATACTACAATGCGGAAGTTCACCACGCTGCTTTCAAACTGCCAAACTTTGTGGCTGAGCTGACTCGCGACTAATCGGAGGAGGACAACCCCTATGCGTTTTGACGAAGCATACTCTGGCAACGTCTTTATCCGTAGTCACGGGAATTATGAAGAAAGCCAAGCGGTTATTTATGGCATGCCGATGGACTGGACAGTTAGCTTCCGTCCGGGTTCTCGTTTTGGTCCTTCCCGTATTCGTGAGGTTTCCATCGGTCTGGAAGAGTACAGCCCGTACCTGGACAGGCTGTTAGAAGACATCAAATACTTTGATGCCGGCGATATTCCACTTCCTTTTGGAAACGTGGAAGGAAGCCTGGATGCGATCCGTACATTCGTGGCAAAAGTATTGGAAGATGGCAAGTTCCCATTGGGTCTGGGCGGAGAGCACTTGGTTTCCTGGCCAGTATTCCAAGCGGTTTATGAAAAGTACAAGGATATGGTCGTCTTCCACTTTGACGCGCATACCGACCTGCGTGACAACTACGAGGGCTACGAATACTCCCACTCTACCCCGATCAAAAAGGTATGCAACCTGATCGGCGGCAAAAATGTTTACTCTTTCGGTATCCGCAGCGGTATGAAAGATGAGTTTGAGTGGGCAAAAGAAAACATGCATCTGTACAAATACGATGTACTGGAGCCAGTGAAGCAAGTGCTGCCTACCATTGGCAACCGTCCGATCTACCTGTCGATTGACATCGATGTATTGGACCCTGCACACGCTCCGGGCACAGGTACTACAGAAGCAGGCGGCATCACGTCTCGTGAGCTGCTCGATACCATTCACTTCATGGCAAACAACGGTGCGAATGTCATCGGTTGTGACCTGGTGGAGGTTGCTCCTGTGTATGACCACAGTGAAATGACGCAAATCGCGGCATCCAAAATCGTTCGCGAGCTGCTCTTGAGCTTTGTAAAATAAGAACCATCTGTTGAATAAGCCTCCGGTTTTGTAAAGGAACCGGGGGCTTTTTCCGTATAGATAGACAGGATCAATTTAATTAATAAACATTTTTGTTTGCAAAGTATCAAATTATCAGTACAATCATAATAGTGGAATGATTCGCAAGTCGACGGAGGCTTTTATCGAAGGGGTTGTCATTTTATGAGAGAAGTATTTGCCTACGCTCCATTTCGAAAGCTATTTTTTCTAATCTTTTCTCCGGCTTTGGTCAAGGTATGACGATGATCGGGATTGCCTGGTTCCTCGTAGAAACGACAGGCTCCGCTCAGTTGCTAGGCTCGACCATGTTTACTTCTGCGTTGCTGATGTTTTTCATCGGTCCGTATATCGGGACACTCATTGATCGTTATTCACGCAAAAAAATGCTGTTAGTTGAAAATTTGATCGGTTTTGGCGTACTTGGCCTGCTCGCGATCTGGGGCTTTTTCGGGGAGTATACGGAGTGGATGCTGATTGTTATTTATTTGACTACGACCTTTATGTATCAGATTCATTACCCGACACAGTCCGCGCTGGTTCAGGAGACGTTTGAGCCCAAGCATTACAACAGTATCAACAGCCTGCTTGAGATCGAAGGACAGACGGCATCTGTCTTGGCTGGAGCGTTTGCAGGGATTTTGCTGAGCTCCTATGGACTGCATGTGGTCATTATCTTCAATGCGATTACGTACTTGTTCGCCTTTACTTTGTTGTCCACGATGACGTATACATTCACGTTGGAAAAAGAAGCGAAGCAAAATCAGGGCGTTGCTTGGACGGGGCAGCTGATGGAGAGCTGGCGGTACATTCGGCAAAAGAAAGGCTTTCTCCTTTTTGGGGTTTCGGCACTCATGCCCTTCATTGCTGTGATGGCTACAAATTTGTTGAAGCCTGTTTACATAAGCCAAACGCTGCAGGAGGGTGTCTCGGTTTATTCGCTAGGCGAGGTCACGTATGCATTGGGCGCGGTGGCGGCAGGTGTACTCGTTGCTTTCATTGTCCGCAAGATGGGGCAATTAGCAGCTATGATCGGCAATACTCTTTTGTTCGCGATTGCGATTGTCGTTATGATCGCTTTGCCGTATGGTTGGGCGCTGATTGCGGCGTACACGTTTTACGGGTGGAGTAACGCTTCTGTCCGCTTGATTCGACAATCGCTTTATATGACTGTTGTACCGAAGCATCAGATGGGGCGGGTTATGAGCTTTTTTAACTCAATCGGCATGATGATGCGTTTGGTTCTGATCGGTTTGTTTACGGCGATGATCGATTACACAGGTGCAGGCGTCGGGTACTTGGTACTGGCAGGCTTGCTGGTGCTTGCGGCTATCGGTATTTCTACCACCATGCGCTATTTGCTGGCAGACGCCAAGGCTGAGGCGGCGGTTGCCACACAAGAGCGATGAAAGGTAGAATGTAGGGAGAAATGGGAAGCGAAAGAAAGTGGAGTGTGGAAGCAGCATGCAAGACATACAAGTAAAACTGACTGCACGGCATCACGTCGAAGGAAGCTGGGAAGAAACGACACACAGCTATGCAGGGAAACTCGTGCAAAAAGCATCCGCTTGGTATCTGACTTATAAAGAGCAGATGGAAGGCGCAGGTGAAGTAAGTACGACTCTGAAGCTGACAGCTACGGCCATCACGCTCGTTCGTCAGGGCGGTGTTTCAACCAGACAGCAATTCGAAAAAGGGGCCAGCACCCATTCTAGCTATCAAAGTCCCTATGGTCCGTTTGCAATGGAGACGCATACGAACAAGCTGCGAATTCGCTACGAAGAAGAGATTCCTGTACACGTAGAAATCGCGTACCAGCTATGGATGAATGAGCAGTACGCTGGTGAGCACGAGTTGAAAATCACGCTGGTAAAATAGCCGCCCTTTGCAAGGGCGGTTTTTTGCACGTACAATAGGAGTACTTGCGGCTGGATGTGAAAGGGGGATACAGTATGTTTGTACTCGTAAATGGACTGATAGCCGGTCTGGGACTCGCTGCTTTTTTGGCGCTCGGAGATGGATTGTTTGATACCAGTACCTTTCCCGTTTTAATTGACGTCAGCTATGTGCCGGGAATGGAGAACCTCCCCTCTGTTGTAGAACTTTTGATTCATTTGTTGATCAGTGTGATCATCGCCTTTTTTCTCATGCATTTTTATCCGCGGGAACAAAAAGCCCGCTCAGTACGATACTTGCTGTATTGGATGCTCGGGTTTTCCGTCGCGTTTTTCCCATTTAGCCTGTTGAGCCAAGCGGCGATGAGTTGGGTAGCGTTTCTCATCTGGGTATGTGGACATTTACTGTATACCGCCATGCTTGCCATTCAGGTAGGGCGTTATCGATAACATAGCAAAAATGCCGAATATTCGGCATAGTGATGGTTTTTTGGCAGCAAGGATGGAAGGAGTGAAAACCAGGATGCCGTTGTCAGATACGGTAGAAATGTTGCAGGCGATCTTGGGTGCTATCGATGAAGGAATTCATGTCGTGGACGCAAATGGCATAACCATCTTTTACAATCACGTTGCAGCCAAGCTCGATGGGCTAACCTCGGAGGAAGTATTGGGGAAGCCGTTATTGGAGGTTTTCCCTTCACTTGACCGACAGTCGAGCACCCTGCTTCGCGTCATCGATAGTGGCGAATCGATCTACAACCAGACCCAGACGTATAAAAACTGGAAGGGAATGCGTGTGGAGACCATCAACACGACACTCCCGGTAAGAGTAGGCAAAAGGTTAGTTGGCGCAGTCGAGGTGGCGAAGGATATCGGCAAGCTAAAAGAGCTGTCGGAGCGATTGGTCGATTTGCAGGCCAAGATTAGCAAGCCGAAACGGACAAAACGCACAGTAGATGAGACGACTTTCCACTTCGAAGACATTTTGACGATGAGTGAAAAAATGAAACGCCTAAAGGAGCGCGCTCGAAAAGCTGCACGGACTACCTCCCCCGTGTTGATTTACGGCGAAACCGGGACGGGAAAAGAGCTGTTTGTCCAATCCATTCACCAGGCTTCTGTACGTAGTCATATGCCATTTATCGCGCAAAACTGTGCCGCGCTTCCGGCCTCGTTGCTAGAAAGCCTGCTTTTTGGCACGACGAAGGGAAGCTTTACGGGAGCCGATGATCGCCCAGGATTATTCGAGCTGGCGGATGGTGGTACTTTGTTTCTGGATGAGCTGAACAGCATGCCGCTCGATTTGCAGGCCAAGCTGCTGCGTGTTCTCCAGGATGGTCAGATCAGACGAATCGGCGGGAGCCAATCGACGAAGGTAGACGTACGGGTCATCGCCGCAGTCAATGAGGCACCACAGTCACTCGTGGAGCGAGGAGTCATGCGAACAGATCTGTACTACCGGATCAACGTCGTTTCTTTTGAACTGCCGCCACTGCGTGAGCGCAGAGAAGATGTGGATATGCTGATTGACCATTTTGTGCAAAAGTTTAATCGCATATTCGGCATGAATGTGCGTGGAATCAGTAGTGAAGTGGCGCGCTTGTTTGCCGGGTACGATTGGCCGGGGAACGTGCGCGAGCTGGAACACGTCATTGAAGCAGCGATGAATATGGTGGAGTCTGACCTCATTTTGTTAGAGCATCTTCCTGCTCATTTGCTGGAACGCTCGCAGTCAGAGAAAGAAGCCAATCCGATATCGGCAGAACTTCTTTCAAGGGAAGGCTGTACGCTGCCCGAGATTTTGCGAGAGGTGGAGGAGAAGGTCATCAAAGACGCGATGCAGCAGACAGACGGCAATGTCCTTCGCGCAGCCAAGCTTTTGGGCATTCCGAGACAGACGCTGCAATACAAGCTCTCGCAACGGACGATCCCTCCCTGTTGAGTGCCGAAAATTCGGCAGACTCAAGATGATTCAAATGGGGATGAAGCGCTCGCGAAACGCTCTATTCCTTATTTTCTAAATCTTTTGATTTGTTGGCATAGCACTTGCATCTCTTCTTGGTCGAGTGAAACGATGAGGTTCACCATTTGACGAGGGGAGACGGGATGCAAATGACAGTAGCGACAAAACGCGATTGGCGTTCAATAGAACTCTGGAAGGATGTCACGGACGAACAATGGAATGACTGGATGTGGCAGCTTACCCACACCATTAAGACGGTCGATGATTTGAAGCAGGTAATCAACCTGACGCCAGAAGAGGAAGAAGGCGTGCGCATTTCCACGCAAACCATTCCGCTGAACATTACGCCTTACTATGCTTCTCTGATGGACCCAGACGATCCAAGCGATCCGGTTCGTATGCAGTCTGTGCCTTTGTCCTCTGAGATGGTTCGTACGAAATACGACATGGAAGATCCACTTCACGAGGATACCGATTCTCCTGTGCCTGGTTTAACGCATCGCTATCCAGATCGTGTGCTTTTCCTGGTGACGAACCAATGCTCCATGTATTGCCGTTACTGCACGCGCCGTCGCTTCTCAGGTCAAATCGGCATGGGTGTACCAAAGAAACAGCTGGACGCCTGTATCGATTACATCCGTAGCAGACCAGAAGTCCGCGATGTACTGCTCTCTGGTGGAGACGGTTTGTTGATCAATGACCGCGTACTGGAATACATCATCAGCAGCCTGCGTGATATTCCGCACGTTGAAATTATTCGGATTGGTACGCGTGCACCAGTTGTATTCCCGCAGCGTATTACCGAAAACCTGTGCAACATCTTGAAAAAATACCATCCAGTATGGCTCAATACACATTTTAACCATCCAAAAGAAATTACACCGGAAGCAAAGCTAGCTTGCGAAATGCTCGCCAATGCTGGTGTTCCGCTCGGCAATCAGGCAGTTATTCTCGCGGGAATCAACGATTGCGCGAACACGATGAAAAAGCTGGTGCAGGACCTGGTCAAAATCCGCGTGCGCCCCTACTATATCTATCAGTGCGATCTGTCGGAGGGAATCGGTCACTTCCGCGCGCCTGTCAGCAAAGGGATCGAAATCATTGAGCACTTGCGCGGCCATACTTCCGGCTATGCGGTTCCGACCTTCGTTGTGGATGCTCCACACGGCGGCGGTAAAATTCCAGTCAGCCCGAACTACATTATTTCGCAAGCATCCGATAAAGTTGTGCTGCGTAATTTTGAAGGCGTTATCACCTCTTATCCAGAACCGAAGCAATACCATGAGCATGACGAGGAAAACTGCGAATACTGCATAGCAGCAAAAGGCAAAGCAGTGGGTATCGCAGCACTTATGCAAGATGAAGTAGACAATTTGGAGCCGACCGATCTCCCGCGCAACAAGCGGATCAAGGCGACCAAGGTCAAGTCTCTCGCAGATGTACGGTCAGAGCAAAAGGCCAAGAAAGAACAGACCACTGCCGAGACGAAGGAAGCCTCAGGAAAATAAGCATGATCAACAGCTACCCGTATGAAGGTAGCTGTTTCTTTTTTTCGTAAGAATATTTCCAACTCTTCGAAGAGGATGGATGATTCGCAACTTGTGTGATAAGATCAAGGTATACCCATTATGAGCGGTCGCTCAGTATCGTTTCATTTTTCGAAAAAAATAAACTAACTGACTGAATACTCATTCATTTATTTCCATAATTCTGATAAGATAGAAAAAAACGATTTCCACGTCCAAAGACAAACTCGCAATAGAGGGGAGTAGAAAACATGCTGGCACTCATTAATTTGATCGCCTTTTTCCTGGTTCTCGCTTACGGACTGTATTTAGCTGGGCATGTCGTGTACAGCAGATACTTGTTCATCAAGCTGGGGAAAAAACCGGATGTGAAAAATGACTTTGGGGCACGCATCAATCTGATGCTGGACAACGTCATTCTCCACAAGAAGCTGCTGAAGGACAAAAAGAGCGGCGTTATGCACGTCGTAATGTTTTACGGCTTTATCACCCTGCAATTTGGAGCCATCGAGCTGGTCATCAAAGGGCTTTCGAAAGGCTACGAGCTTCCTTTTGGTAGCGCTCACAAATACTTCTCCGTCATGCAGGAGATTACCACGTTTCTCATTTTGGCAGCGGTCGGCTACGCTTTTTATCGTCGCTACATCGAAAAGCTCAAGCGTCTGAAGCGCGGCTTCAAATCAGGGCTTGTCCTCTTGCTGATCTCCTCCCTGATGGCGACCGTGTTGCTCTCGCTTGCTTTTGAACAAATTTGGCTCGGACACGAACCGTCCGGCTTTGCTCCGATCTCTTCTGTTTTCGCGATCGTCTTCTCTGCGATTGGAGTAGGGACAACAGGTGCAGCGGTAGGCTTTTACGTTTTCTGGTGGCTGCATCTGATCATCCTGCTCGGCTTCGCAGTGTATGTTCCGCAGTCCAAGCACGCGCATTTGCTGTTTGCGCCGGTTAATGTCTGGTTCAAGAAGCTGGACCCGCCAGGCAAGCTGACTAGCATCAACTTCGAAGACGAGACGCAGGAAGTTTTCGGTGTTGGCAAGATTGAGGATTTTACCCAAACACAGCTGATTGACCTGTACGCTTGTGTCGAGTGCGGGCGCTGTACGAATATGTGCCCGGCCTCCGGAACGGGAAAAATGCTCTCCCCGATGGATCTGATTACGAAAATGCGCGACCATCTGACCGAAAAAGGAGCATCGGTGACATCCCGTACACCATGGATGCCGAACTTCGCCTTTTCGCAGACGACGGCCAATCAGATTGCAATCCAGGCATCTGAAGTAGCGGCGACGGCGGAAGGAGCAACTGCGGTCTATGAGAAAAATTTGATCGGCGATGTCATTACTGAGCAGGAGCTGTGGGCTTGTACAACCTGTCGCAACTGTGAAGACCAATGCCCGGTGATGAACGAGCACGTAGATAAGATCATCGATATGCGCCGCTACCTGGTCATGACAGAAGGCAGCATGCCAGCAGAAGCGCAGCGTGCCTTGAACAATATCGAGCGTCAGGGCAACCCGTGGGGAATCAACCGCAAAGACCGGACGAAGTGGATCGAGGGCTTGAACGGTGAGTACGAGGTGCCAACAGTGAAGCAGGCAGAGGAATTCGAGTACTTGTTCTGGGTAGGCTCGATGGGATCATTCGACTTGCGCAGCCAAAAAATTTCCCAAGCCTTTGTGAAGCTGATGCACGAAGCTGGTGTGAAATTTGCCATTCTCGGCAATGAGGAAAAGAACTCTGGCGATACGGCTCGCCGCATTGGTAACGAGTTCTTGTTCCAGCAGCTCGCGCAAGAAAATATCGCCCTGTTTGAAGGTTATGAAGTGAAAAAGATCGTGACATGCGACCCTCATGCGTACAATACGTTTAAAAATGAGTATCCAGAGTTTGGACTCCAGGCAGAAGTGTACCACCATTCCGAACTGTTGGCCCAGTGGGTACAGGAAGGACGACTGAAGCCATCCAAGGAAGTAAAGGAGCGCATCACGTATCACGATTCGTGCTATTTGGGCCGCTACAACGAAATTTACGACAAGCCACGCGTGATCCTCGAAGCCATTCCAGGGGTAGAGGTCGTCGAGATGAAGCGCAGCGGCTGCGACAGTATGTGCTGCGGAGCGGGCGGCGGCTTGATGTGGATGGAAGAGCATGAAGGCTCTCGTGTCAACGTTACGCGGACAGAGCAGGCTTTGGAGGTCAAGCCGACGGAAATCGCCAGTGCGTGCCCGTACTGCCTGACTATGATGAACGATGGAATCAAGACCAAGGAACAGGAAGATCACGTCAAAACACGCGACGTCGCGGAAATTCTCGCAGACGCCATCTAGCTTCATAGCATGCGCAAGCCTCGTGCAGATTCAAAGCTGCGAGGCTTGCGCATTATTTTATTGCAAAAAACTGTAAGATAAAGGAGCCAGCTGAATCTAAAGGAGTGGGAAGGGAGTGAGGAAGCTGGAGCTTGCAGAGAAAAGCTTAACCAAAACAAAAGAAGCATTATTTGATGAGTTAATCCGGCACTATTTGAATAAGGTACTGCGACTCGTGTACTTGATGGTCAAGGACCGCAGCCTGGCTGAAGATATCACACAGGATGTGTTCCTGTTAGCTTACAAAAACTTCGGGAAATTCCGCCAAGAAAGCTCGATGCAAACATGGGTGTACCGAATTGCTGTCAATGAAGCGAAAAAACACCTGCGATCGTGGTCGTTCCGTCATCTTTTTTTCAAACCGGAAGTGGACATAGAGGTAGTTGAAGGAGCAGAGTGTGCCGTTTTGCAAAATGACCTTCGCGCCCGTTTTGCCCATCTCGTCATGAAGCTGCCGCATAGCTATCGTCAGTTGATTGTCCTTCACTACTACGAGGAGTTGTCCGTAGAGGAGATCGCGGTCATTTTGGACATGACCACAGGAGCAGTCTATACGAAAATGCATCGTGCACGCCAAAAGCTCAAAGTGCTGCTGGAAACGGAGGGGATCGAATGAACCTGGACAAATTGCTGGCGGAATTCAAGGAAACGGCTGACCGAACGTTGTTGCAAGGAATGGAAGATACGACTGGCTTGGAGGAGCGGATTCGCATGAATGTGGAGAAGAAAGCCAAGAGAAGGTTTCGATTCACCTACCCCGTAAGCGCGGCGCTTGTCGCGGTTGTGCTTGTCATCGGGTTTACTCCTTATTGGTTGCAAAAGGAGAGTACGACGACGGGAACGTCTGTCGAGTCAGGTACCAATCAAAAGCTCGATCCAAAGGCTCACCCTGCTTCTGATGATCAGGTGATTATGGAAACGGTAGATGAGATAGTCGATGTCTTACGTGTTGGGATAACACAAGACCAAATCAAAGACAAGATTTCGGTCCCTTACACAGTCATGGAAGATTACGGAGGTAGCGGGGATGATGGTGCAGATGAGTATTGGGGCTATTCTATTCTCGCAAAAGAAGGGTATAAACGAGAAGATTGGGCGATGATCGAAACTGTAGGTCTGTTAAAAAGAGACGTGGGCTTGGAGCTGTTAGTTGGATGGAAGGATAAAAAGCTTCATTGGTATACTGTAAGCTATGTCCAAGGAAAAGACGTCTATCTTTTCAAAATGAACAGTAACGGTACCGTCAATGAGGATGTCGTAGATGTCAACCAGGATGGTATACAAACACCTGCAGTTCAGTCCATATTCGATTTAAAGCCAGAGGAAGAGGATCGTTATTACAATTACATGTATGAGACAAAAGATGAACTCTTGCGTGGATTATCTCCAATCGAGGTATTGAAGCTGTATGTGAAAGCACAGCAAGACGGTCAGCTCGAAATCCAGTACGCTTTGCATATCGAGGAAGATGGATTAGAGAAGCCTACATTGGATCAATACGTGGAAGATGTGAAGAAAGATCCAGTTGGAGCAAGAAATAGCTGGAAGCAGTTGAAAACGTTGCGGGAATTGGCAAGTGACCTAACGGTTGAGCAAACGTCTGAAAAGGAAGCAGTTGTCTGGGTAACGTTCAAGGACAACAGAAAAAAGGTTGGATATAAAATGCTGAAAAACAAACAAGGCATCTGGAAGCTAAGCTGGATGGCACGACAATAGCAACAACAGCCTGACTCTCCCAAAAGTCAGGCTGTCCTTTTTTTCATTATTGATTGACTATTCGTACGGAAGACGGCAAAATAAAAGTAAGCAAAATGAACGAACGCTCGATCAATTAAGTGTGTATTGATGTGAAACATCATCCGAATGGAGGTCATTCGATGAAAACGGTCATTGTAGGGGCAGCACGTACCCCGTTTGGTAAGTTTGGCGGAGCTTTGAAAGCGCTGTCGGCAGTAGAGCTCGGCTCCATTGTTATTAAGGAAGCTGTGGAGCGCGCTGGTATTTCCGGCGATCAGGTGGACGAAGTGATCATGGGTATGGTCGTACAGGCAGGTGCTGGTCAGGTGCCCTCACGTCAGGCGGCTCGCAAGGCTGGACTGCCATGGAATGTAGCGAGTGAGACGATCAACAAAGTATGTGCGTCCGGGATGCGTGCGGTGACAATGGGGGATCAGATCATTCGCGCTGGGGACGGAGAGATTATCGTGGCTGGCGGCATGGAGAGCATGAGTAACGCACCGTATGCATTGCCAGATGCCCGCTATGGAATGCGAATGGGAGATGCGACGGTTCGCGATCTCATGATGTACGACGGCCTCACATGTCCTTTTGATCAAGTACCGATGGCTGTTCACGGCAGCAATGTGGCGGAAGAAAACGGGATTACGCGAGAAGAGCAGGATGCGTGGGCACTGCGTAGCCAACAGAGAGCTGCTCAAGCGATGGAAAAAGGACATTTTGACGAGGAGCTAGTATCGGTGTCCATCCCGCAAAGAAAAGGGGAGCCGTTGCAAGTAAGTGTCGATGAAGGACCACGTCCGGATACCACCAAGGAAGGATTGGCGAAGCTGCCTCCGGTATACAAAAAGGACGGGACGATCACGGCAGGCAATGCACCGGGAATCAACGACGGAGCGGCAGCCATGGTGCTGATGTCAGACGCAAAAGCACAGCAGCTGGGCATCAAGCCGCTTGCAACGATACTGGGACACGCCGAGGTCGGCGCAGAGGCTCCCTATATCGCGACAACTCCTGGACTTGCGATCAACAAGCTCTTGGAAAAGACAGGTGTCTCCTTATCCGATATCGATTTGTTCGAGGTGAACGAAGCGTTCGCCGCCGTTATTTTGACCAGTGGCAAAATCGTTGGATGGGACGCAGAGAAAGTGAATGTCAACGGGGGAGCGATTGCGCTCGGACACCCGATTGGTGCGAGTGGCGCTCGGATCATTATGCACCTCGCTTATGAATTGAAAAGACGAGGGGGCGGCTTGGGGATCGCGGCAATTTGCAGTGGTGCCGCACAAGGTGACGCCATCTTGATTAAAGTAGAGTAGAGGAGGCCTTTTGCATGAACGTACAAACCATTATGGTCGTCGGGGCAGGACAGATGGGCAGCGGGATTGCCCAGGTAGCGGCACAGGCTGGCTTTCGTGTTTTTTTAAATGACGTCCAGCAAGCATTTGTGGAACGCGGTCTAGCCACGATTACAAAAAACTTGTCGCGCAACGTGGAAAAAGGCAAGCTCAGCGAGGCGGAAAAGGAAGCAATTCTCGGTCGTCTGACGCTGTCTACTGATCTGGCAGATGCGTCTGAAGCGGATTTTGTGGTAGAAGCGGTTACGGAAAACATGTCCGTCAAAGCGCAAATCTTTTCCAGGCTGGACGAGGTATGTCCGCCGCATACGGTGCTCGCGAGCAATACATCCTCCTTGCCGATTACCGAGATAGCGGCATTGACGAAGCGGCCAGAAAAGGTAATCGGGATGCACTTCATGAACCCGGTTCCGGTGATGAAGCTGGTCGAGATCATTCGTGGTCTGCAAACAGCAGATGAAGTCTATCAGCTGACAGAAGATTTGTCCAAACAAATGAGCAAGGTACCCGTGAGCGTCAATGATTTCCCGGGCTTCGTCTCCAATCGGGTGCTGATGCCAATGATTAATGAAGCGATTTATTGTGTGTACGAAGGAGTTGCAACACCGGAAGCAATCGATGAAGTCATGAAGCTGGGGATGAACCATCCGATGGGGCCGCTTCAACTGGCTGACTTCATCGGGCTAGACACCTGCCTCTACATTATGGAGGTGCTGCACGAAGGGTTCGGTGATTCGAAATACCGCCCTTGCCCGTTGCTGCGCAAGTACGTCAAAGCAGGATGGCTTGGTAAAAAATCCGGTCGAGGTTTCTACGTATATAGCTAACAGAGAATGAACGCAGAAAGGTAGGACAGACATGGATTTTCGATTGAACGAAGAGCAAGAGATGATGCGGCGCATGGTGCGAGACTTTGCCGGGAAAGAGATCGCACCTTTCGTGCCCGTAATGGAAGAGACGGACCAGTTCCCGCGCCAGATCATCAAAAAGATGGGCGAGATGGGGCTCATGGGCATTCCGATCGCCGAAGAGTGGGGAGGAGCCGGAGCAGACTTTATCTCCTACATTTTGGCCATTCACGAGATTTCCAAGGTGAGTGCGACAGTAGGCGTCATTTTGTCGGTGCATACCTCAGTCGGTACGAACCCGATTCTCTATTTCGGTACAGAGGAGCAAAAACGCAAATACGTGCCCAAGCTCGCGAGTGGGGAATTCCTCGGTGCTTTTGCCTTGACTGAGCCGCATGCTGGCTCCGATGCAAGCAGTATCAGAACGACAGCCGTGAAAAAAGGCGATGAGTACATCCTGAACGGAAACAAGGTGTTCATCACGAACGGCGGGGAGGCAGATACGTATATCGCATTTGCTGTCACCGACTCCACGAAAGGAACTAAAGGAATATCCGCTTTTATCGTGGAGAAGGATACGCCAGGCTTCACGGTCGGGAAAAAAGAAAAGAAGATGGGGCTTCACGGTTCCTATACGACCGAGCTCGTTTTCGACAATGCACGTGTACCCGCTGCCAACCTGCTAGGACAGGAAGGGGAAGGCTTCTGTATCGCAATGGCCAATCTGGACAGTGGACGAATTGGGATTGCTGCACAGGCACTCGGCATTGCGGAGGCAGCTGTGGGGTACGCGACCGAGTACGCGCGGGAACGCAAGCAATTTGGGCAACCAATTGGCAAGCAACAAGCCATTGCCTTCAAGCTGGCTGACATGGCGACCAAAGCGGAAGTAGCCCGATTGCTGGTATACCGAGCGGCGTGGCTCCGCAGCCAAGGAATCTCTTGCGGGATGGAGGCCTCGATGGCGAAGCGTTTTGCCACGGATGCAGCAATGGAGCTGGCGACAGAAGCCATCCAAATATATGGCGGCTATGGCTATACCAGAGAATATCCGGTAGAGCGCCTGTTCCGGGATGCCAAAGTAACGCAAATCTATGAAGGCACCAATGAAATTCAACGAATCGTCATCGCCAAGCATTTGCTTGCTGATTAATAGATAGACGAAGCACACATGGGGGAGTGATCCATATGAATTTCCAACTGACGGAAGAACATGACATGATGCGCAAAATGATTCGTGACTTTGCCGAGAATCAAGTAGCTCCGACAGCCGCAGAGCGCGATGAAGAGGAGCGCTTTGACCGTGCTATTTTTGAGCAGATGGCTGAGCTGGGGCTCACAGGCATTCCTTGGCCGGAACAATACGGCGGAGCGGGTGCAGATTACTTGAGCTACGTCATCGCTGTGGAAGAGCTTTCCCGTGTGGATGCCTCCATCGGTGTGACACTGTCCGCGCATGTTTCCTTGGCGAGCTGGCCGATTTACAAATTCGGGACAGAAGAGCAAAAGCAAAAGTTTTTGCGTCCGCTCGCAGAAGGCAAGAAAATGGGCGCGTACTGTTTGACCGAAGCAGGATCTGGCTCTGATTCTGCGGGCATGCGCACGACAGCGGTACGCGATGGTGACCATTACATTTTAAATGGAACAAAAATTTTCATTACCAATGCAGGCGACGCCGAAATCTACATTGTATTTGCGGTTACCCAACCAGAGCTGAAGCATAAAGGCATCACGGCTTTTATCGTAGAAAAAGGCATGGACGGCTTTACGATGGGGAAAAAGGAGAAAAAGCTGGGCATTCGTTCCTCGCCAACGCTTGCGGTCAATTTTGAAGATGTGCGTGTTCCGGTAGAAAATATGCTGGGCGAAGAAGGCCAAGGCTTCAAGATCGCGATGATGACGCTGGATGGTGGACGTAACGGGATCGCTGCACAAGCATTAGGGATCGCACAAGGTGCATTCGAACATGCACGGAACTATGCCAAAGAGCGCAATCAGTTCGGCAAGCCGATCTCTTCCTTGCAGGCAATCCAGTTCAAGCTGGCTGATATGGCAACCAAGATCGAGGCATCACGCCTACTTACGTATCAAGCGGCATGGTTGGAGGATCAAGGACTTCCTTATGGAAAAGCATCTGCCATGTCCAAGGTTTTCGCAGGGGATACAGCGATGGAAGTAACTACCGAGGCTGTCCAAGTTTTCGGGGGCTACGGCTATACGCGTGAGTATCCAGTGGAGCGCTTCATGCGTGATGCAAAGATTACCCAGATCTATGAAGGAACAAATGAAATCCAGCGTGTGGTTATCAGCAACTTCCTATTAAAAGAGTAGGAAGCGGTCCGGCCTTTCAGCCTGATTGAAAACATAGAAAAGAAAAGTTTGGCTTTGTGCTCTTACTCGCGTATAATGATCAGCGAATGATACAAAAGTAGAGTGTTTGCGCCTGCTTTTCTATGAGGCGTCTGACCAAACGCTCAGTCGGTTGGAAAGGTGGATCTGTAAGTGTCTGATAAGAGAAAAACGATACCGTCCCTGGTAAAGGACCCAAAGCTGATCGAGAGAAGACGAGAGCAGATTATTGAGGCTGCTGTTCATCTCTTCATTAATAAAGGCTTTCATAAAACGACGACGAGAGAGATCGCTCGGGCGTCTGGATTCAGTATCGGTACGTTGTACGAGTATATCGAGTCCAAGGAAGACGTGCTCTATCTTGTTTGTGATGCCATTCATGCAGAGATGGAGACGCGTTTACGTGAAGCGATTAACTTCAACGGAACTGGTCTGAAAACATTAAAAGTGGCATTAAAGAGCTTGATCCGCGTTATGGATCAGATGAGCGACCGTGTTTTGCTTATTTATCAGGAAGCAAAATCGTTGCCAAAAGAGACACTCCGTTACGTCTTGGGGCGTGAAGCAGCCATTTCGCACATTTTCGTAGAGATCCTGGAAAAAGGGATTGCCGATGGTTCGCTGCGCATTGATGAAAAGAACGTCAAGCTGATGGCGGACAACATCATGGTGCTGGGCGAAATGTGGGTATTCCGCCGCTGGGCATTGAAAAAGCACTATACGATTGAGGAGTACACAGAGAAGCAAATTGCCCTGTTGCTTCGTGAAATCAGTGTCTCCGATTAAGAAGAGAGTTTAAAAAGTCCGGGAAATATAGGGTGCAAGCATACCTCGCGTCTACCGCGCCTTGATCTGCTTGGCCCTGTTTTTCCTCCTTTTTAAACTTATGAAAAGGAGAGTGGAACGATGGAAACAGAAGTGTATCGTCCTCAAAACAAGGTTCGCTTTGTGACCGCAGCCAGTCTGTATGACGGTCATGACGCCTCGATAAATATCATGCGCCGTATTTTACAATCATCGGGAGTAGAAGTGATCCATCTCGGACACAACCGCTCTGTTGACGATATTGTAACAGCCGCTGTCCAGGAGGATGTGCAAGGGATTGCCATCAGCTCCTACCAAGGCGGTCATGTGGAGTATTTCAAATACGTGATTGATTTATTACGCGAGCGGGGAGCAGAGCATATCCGTGTTTTTGGAGGCGGTGGCGGAGTTATCGTTCCACGCGAGATTCGGGAATTGGAAGAATACGGAGTCTGTAAAATTTACTCGCCGGACGACGGCAGACGTTTGGGCCTGCAAGGCATGATCAATGACATGATCAGACATAGCGATTTCCCGACCGTCAAGCAGCTGGATGCAGAAGTAGCTGGCTTGCGTGAGCAAAACCACCAGGCGATTGCCCGGCTTATTTCCGTAGCAGAGTATGCAGTGGATCAGCCCGAGTGGAGCGAGCCACTCAAAGAAAGCTTGCTGGAAGCCGATTCGACGATTCCGGTACTGGGAATTACGGGTACGGGTGGAGCAGGGAAAAGCTCATTGACCGATGAGCTCGTTCGTCGTTTTATCCGCATCTATCCCGAGAAGACTGTCGCGATCTTGTCTGTCGATCCGTCCAAGCAGAAATCAGGCGGAGCGTTATTAGGCGACCGCATCCGTATGAATGCCAATCAAACACCACGCGTTTACATGCGCAGTCTCGCAACTCGCAAATCGGGCATGGAGCTGTCTGCTGCATTAAAAGACGCGATTCAGGTGGCACGTTCTGCGCATTTTGATCTGATCATTGTGGAGACGAGCGGGATTGGTCAGGGGGATGCGCAGGTCACAGAAGTGAGCGACGTCTCCATGTACGTCATGACTAGTGAATTCGGAGCACCATCACAGCTTGAAAAGATAGATATGCTCGATTTTGCTGACTTGATCGCGATCAACAAGTTTGAGCGTAAAGGCTCAGAGGACGCTCTTCGCGAGGTTCGCAAGCAATATCGACGCAATCACCAGCTGTTTGAGCTGCCGGACGAGAAGGTTCCTGTGTACGGAACGATTGCGAGCCAGTTTAACGATCCAGGGACGAATGTATTATTTGCCGCCTTGATGCACCGGATTGTAGAAAAGACGGGCGTCGACTGGTCTGTGGAGAATTTGGATACGACTCCGGTAAAAATTCATAAAACTTCGTTGATTCCGACAGAAAGAATCAATTATTTGCAGGATATCGCAAACACCGTCCGCCAATACCGAGCTTATGCAGACGATCAAGCAGCGATTGCACGCAAGCTGTTTCAGCTGCAGGGCGCGAAGGAAACCGTGCTGACATCAGGGGATGCAGGAGCTGCTGAACTGGCTACGGTGCTCGATAAACAAATCGTTTTGTTTGAAGAAAAGCTCCATCCGGAGAGCCGACGTATTCTCGACAATTGGCCAAAGCTCAAAGAAGCGTATCGGAAGGATCAATTCGTCACGAAAATTCGCGATAAAGAATTGATCACCAAGCTCTTCAGTGAATCATTGTCGGGTACACGCATATCAAAGGTAGCCGTCCCAGATTATGAGGATTGGGGCGAGATTTTAAAGTGGTCGTTAAAAGAAAATGTCCCAGGTGAATTCCCGTATACGGCTGGCGTATTTCCGTTTAAACGCGAGGGAGAAGATCCGAAGCGACAATTTGCAGGCGAAGGTACGCCAGAGCGGACGAACAGACGCTTTCACTTCCTGTCCCAAAATGATGAGGCGAAGCGGCTAAGTACGGCTTTTGACTCGGTCACGCTGTATGGTGAGGACCCTGACTATCGCCCGGATATTTACGGAAAAATCGGCACGAGTGGGGTCAGCATTTGCACCCTCGATGACATGAAAAAGCTGTACGCTGGCTTTGACCTTTGTGCACCGAGCACTTCTGTGTCTATGACGATCAACGGTCCTGCACCCATGATTTTGGCGATGTTCATGAATACGGCGATTGAGCAGCAGCTGGATGCTTTTGTCCAAAAAGAAGGGCGTCAGCCTACTGCGGACGAAGCAAAGCAAATCAGAGCGTATACGCTTTCGACTGTTCGAGGAACCGTTCAGGCAGATATTTTGAAAGAGGATCAAGGGCAAAACACGTGTATCTTCTCGACAGAATTTGCTTTGCGGATGATGGGGGATATCCAGCAGTATTTTATCGACCAGAAAGTGCGGAACTACTACTCCGTGTCCATTTCCGGCTATCATATTGCGGAAGCGGGGGCGAATCCGATTACGCAGCTTGCGTTTACGCTTTCTAACGGATTCACCTATGTGGAGTACTATTTGAGCCGCGGTATGCACATTGATGACTTTGCGCCGAATCTGTCTTTCTTCTTCTCCAATGGTCTCGATCCGGAATACACCGTGATTGGGCGGGTGGCGCGACGTATTTGGGCAACGGTGATGAAAAACCGCTATGGCGCTAATGACCGCAGCCAAAAGCTGAAGTACCACATCCAGACATCCGGCCGTTCCTTGCACGCACAGGAGATGGATTTCAACGACATCAGAACGACTCTGCAGGCACTCGTTGCCATCTACGACAACTGTAATTCTCTGCATACGAATGCTTACGATGAAGCGATTACGACCCCGACGGAGAACTCTGTACGACGTGCCATGGCGATTCAGATGATCATCAACAAGGAAATGGGACTCGCGAAAAATGAGAACCCGCTTCAAGGGGCATTCATCATCGATGAGCTGACCGATTTGGTGGAAGAAGCTGTCATGCAAGAGTTCGAGCGGATCAGTACGCGCGGCGGTGTACTGGGAGCAATGGAGACCCAATATCAGCGCGGTAAAATTCAAGATGAGTCCATGTATTACGAGATGAAAAAGCATACAGGTGAGTTGCCGATTATTGGAGTAAATACCTTCATCAATCCGAATGCGTCCGAGGACGATTACGAGATTGAATTGGCCCGGGCGACGGAAGAGGAAAAAGAGCAGCAAATCATCAACTTGAGAGCATTCCAGGAGCGTCACAGAGATGTATCTGCGGGTGCGCTGCGTCGTCTGCAAGAAGTGGCCATGGCGGGAGAAAACATTTTTGCTGAGCTGATGGAGACGGTAAAAGTAGCATCGCTTGGACAAATCAGTGCTGCCCTGTATGAAGTAGGCGGCCAATACCGCAGAAATATGTAAGATTAATCCCTCGGTAGCGATTGCCGAGGGATGTCTTTGGTTTTGGTGTCGACAAGAATTAGACATCCCCTGTTTGAAAGCCTTGCATTTTCGTCTAAAATAAGGAATACTGTATGATAGCCTTCGTATGTTGTACGTTGTACAATCGAAGAAATCGATATTACTGATGAATGACTTATACAAGCCTGCGTCCCCCGAACAGGGCACCGGGTCAGTATTCAAATCAATCGTTTTCATATGGAAAGGACGTGCCCTGAGTGAGTCAATTGTTTGCTCATATTGATTCCGAGAAACTGAGTGAAATGGCGTTAGTTGACATTGCGTATGAAATTTTGCGTCAAACTAACCGCACTTACAACTTCCGCGAGCTGATGAATGAACTGGTTGCAGTGCGCAAGCTGACAGATGAACAACTCATGGCAATCATCGCGCAAGTATACACAGAAATTAACATTGATGGCCGTTTCGTTTGCCTCGGTGACAATGTATGGGGATTGAAACGCTGGTACCCAACCGACACCGTGGAAGAAACCCAAGAGGGTGGCGGAACGAAGAAGAAGAAAATCGTCACGGAAGACGACTTCGACGATTACGATTCCGAAGACGAAGGTGTCGAAGAATACGAAGACGACGATGTTGTCATCTTTGAGGACGAAGAAGAATTCGTCGACGAAGATTCTGATATCGAAGAAGAAGAAATCGATGGAGAAATCGACGAGGAAGAACTCGAAGACGAAGAGGATGAAATGTTCGAAGAGGACGAAGAGCTTGCGGAAGAGGAATCTGACGACGAGAGCGACGATGAGGACGATAAGTAGATAAGTCCTTGACTTCCGCTTGAGGGACAGATAAAATACTCCTTGGGCTTCACATGAAGAAGGAACAAATATGGGAAACTATAAAACAAAAGTGCCCCTACCCCATTTCTGTACGGGATAGGACTCGCTTTTGTTTTTCTTTTTTTTTGGAGCCGTCTTCATTCGTTTTTTATGACAACTTAAGGGTGAGGGAAAGAGGGGACGTAACGATGACGAAGTATATTTTTGTGACAGGCGGGGTTGTATCCTCGTTGGGAAAAGGAATTACAGCGGCTTCTCTGGGCCGACTCTTGAAAAATAGGGGTCTGAAGGTAACTATCCAGAAGTGTGACCCATATATCAACGTTGACCCAGGAACGATGAGTCCGTATCAGCACGGGGAAGTTTTCGTAACAGACGATGGTGCGGAAACAGATCTGGACTTGGGCCACTATGAGCGCTTTATTGATATCAACCTGAGCGCGAACTCCAATATGACAACTGGTAGAATTTATTCCACTGTCATCGCTAAAGAACGCCGTGGCGACTATTTGGGAGGAACCGTTCAAGTTATTCCTCACATCACGAACGAAATTAAAGATCGTATTTTCCGTGCGGGCCGCGAAACCGGCGCAGATGTGGTGATTACCGAGATCGGTGGAACTGTTGGGGATATCGAGAGCTTGCCATTCCTTGAAGCCATCCGTCAGATCAAAAGTGACATCGGCCGTGAAAACGTCATGTACATTCACGTAACCCTGGTACCATATATCAAGGCAGCAGGAGAAATGAAAACCAAGCCTACTCAACATAGCGTGAAAGAACTGCGCAGCTTGGGTATTCAACCTAATGTGATCGTGACACGTACAGAGCAACCGATGACGCAAGAAATGAAAGACAAGCTGGCTCTGTTCTGTGATATCGATAAAAATGCAGTAGTGGAATGCGTAGACGCAGAGAGCCTGTACGATGTTCCGCTGCAATTGCAAGCACAAGGCTTGGACGATTATGTATGCCGTCACTTGAGCCTGAACTGCCAGGAAGCGGATATGACAGAGTGGAAATCACTCGTATCGAAAATCAAAAACCTGTCCAAAGCGACCGCCATTGCTATTGTTGGTAAATATGTGGAATTGCATGATGCGTACTTGTCTGTAGCAGAAGCACTGTACCACGGTGGTTATGCGAATGACTCCAAAGTAGAAATCAAATGGGTACACGCAGAAGAAGTAACGTCAGAAAACGTTGGCGAGCTTCTGGGTGATGTGAATGGTATTCTCGTACCAGGTGGCTTCGGTGATCGTGGTATCGAGGGCAAAATCATCGCTACGCGCTATGCTCGTGAGAATAAAGTACCTTTCCTCGGAATTTGCTTGGGTATGCAAATCGCCGTGATCGAGTTCGCTCGCCACGTAGCAGGTATGGACGGAGCAAACAGCTCCGAAATCAACCCGAATACTGCGTATCCGGTTATTGACCTGTTGCCAGAGCAAAAAGATATCGAGGACAAGGGCGGTACGATGCGCCTTGGTCTTGGACCTACGAAAGTAGAAGAAGGCACGCTGACTGAAGCTGCATACGGCAGCACACTGGTATATGAGCGTCATCGTCATCGTTATGAAGTAAACAACGAATACCGTGATCAATTGGCTCAACTGGGCTTGCGTTTTGCGGGTACAACTCCTGACGGTCGTCTGGTTGAAATCGTGGAAGTTCCAGAACATCCATGGTATGTAGCGACACAGTTCCATCCGGAGTTTACATCCCGTCCGAACCGTCCACAGCCATTGTTCCGTGATTTCGTGAAGGCTTCCCTGAACAAATAACATAGTCGTTTTGATAAAAAGACGCACCAGCGATGTAAAGTCGCAGGTGCGTCTTGTGCTATATGAGTGAACATCAATGAAACAAGGGCGAAAGCCAAGCTACCCAGTAGGCGGCCGGTATGAGCAAGAATTGAGCCAAAATCGTACCGACAAAACGTGAGATCATAAGCCACAGGTACATGTCACGAATCGATTCCTGCGTGGTTTTCCCTTGTATTGCTTTTTCCGTCAAAAGAGCAATTTGCGGGTCTACCAGGATCGTCATGAATATCGTGGCAAAACCGTTGATTAATCCGGAAGACATCAAAACAGTTGCTTTGTAATCAGGAGCGAGTAAAGTCGCGTACAATACGGACAGTACGCTGCTTGTGTAGATAGCTGTTCCCAATGCATTTAACAGCAGTAATCGTTTGGGGACTCCTTTGATTCGAAAGCGAGAGATGGCTTGCCAGCTAGGAATCCGGACATGATGGTGGACACGTCGGATGCTTTCGACGGTAACCGCCGTGCGAATCATTTGCGGAATCGAGCCCGCTAATTCCAAGTGCGAGATCAACCGTTTCGATATTTGGACAAAAGTGGGAAACAATACGATAGCCGCTAAGGTTCCAAGCGAGGACGCTGCAATAATCACATGCAATTGCATGCTAGGATCAAAGTTCTCGATGGCGGCTTGGTCCATCAATCCTCCAGTAAATGGTCCTTGAATCAGATTGGAAGTACGGGACAGGAGCAAGACGATTCCGACAAGAGACATGGCTACAGCGATTCTGCCCGTTTGTACACCTGCAAAACGAATTCCGTAGGTAAGTGTCTCTGTCGTATGGATAATAAATGTTAATAAGCAAATTAACCACAGAGCATCCATATTGTTTCACTGGCTCCTTGTGCGAGAGGGAAATTGGTTTTTCCCATTATACTCGAAATGGGCCTGGTAGGAAATTTTCAGTGGACGTTCAGCAAAAAAGGTGAAGGAGTTTCCTGATTTTAGGCGAACCCTAAATAATTAAGGAAAACGCATTCGTCAGGGGGGAATCAGAATGTTCGACAAACAAGATAAAAAGGTACTGGTTGTGGATGACCAGTATGGGATTCGCATTTTACTGTATGAGGTGCTGGGAAAAGAAGGGTACAAGACCTTTCAGGCAGCAAACGGGAAAATGGCATTGGAGATCGTGGAAAAAGAATCGCCAGATTTGGTTATCCTCGACATGAAGATCCCTGGGATGGATGGTATTGAGATCTTGAAACACATCAAGAAGATCAATCAGGAAATCAAAGTGATTATGATGACAGCTTACGGAGAGCTGGACATGATTAAAGAAGCTACACAACTGGGAGCATTGACTCATTTTACGAAGCCGTTTGATATTGATGAACTACGAATGGCTGTGCACCAGCAATTAGCTTGCTAGTAACTGACTGCTAAGGTCAGGGTACAAGCGTCCCTGTTAACAAATGCTTGTCTGTGGTATAATAAGCCACATGACTGAAGTCTGCTAGAGGAGGATTTACAAAATGCCACTGGTACCTATGACCGCTTTTACCGAAGACGTCAAAAAGCATAAATACGCCGTCGGACAATTTAACCTGAACAATCTGGAGTTTACTCAAGCGATTACAGAAGCCGCGATGGAAGAAAAGTCGCCTGTGATCTTTGGTGTTTCTGAAGGAGCACTGAAATACATGGGGATCGATTATACAGTAGCTATTGCCAAAGTAGCTGCGGAGCGCGCAGGAGTTCCTGTTGCACTGCATCTTGACCATGGTAGCAATTTCGACATGGTAATGAAATGCATTCGTGCTGGGTTCTCTTCTGTTATGTTCGATGGTTCCCATCATTCGTTTGAAGATAACCTTCGCCTGACCAAACAGGTTGTAGAGGCAGCTCACGCTGTTGGCGTTTCTGTAGAAGGTGAACTTGGTACCATCGGCGGGGTAGAAGACGACCTGTCTGTTGACGAGGAAGATGCTACTCTGGCAAATCCTGATGAAGCGATCCGCTTCTGGGAAGAAACAAAAGTAGACTATGTAGCGATTGCTGTAGGTACAGCACACGGTATGTACAAAGGGGTTCCAAAAATCCGCTACGACATTATCGAGAAAGTAGCGAGCAACATTGGAGCGCCAATCGTGCTTCATGGTGGTTCCGGCGTACCAGACGAAGCAATCATTGAATCGATTCGCCTGGGCGTAGGTAAAATCAATGTAAATACAGAAAGCCAAGTCGCATGCACGGAAACCGTTCGCAAAGTGCTGGCTGCCAAGCCGAATGAGATCGACCCACGCAAATACCTGAGCCCTGCTCGCGATGCGATCAAGGAAGTCGTAAAAGGAAAAATGCGCTTGTTCGGAAGTAGCAACCGCGCGTAACTGGGAGGATAATCATGCGTTTTTTGATCGATACAGCAAACGTTGAAGAAATTCGCGAGATTCACGAATGGGGAGTTCTTGCTGGTGTAACGACAAATCCGTCCCTGGTAGCTAAGGAAGGGCGCGATTTTGTAGAAACCCTGAAAGAAATTCTTGATATTGTGGATGGTCCGATCAGTGCTGAAGTTATCAGTACAGATGCAAAAGGCATGATCGAAGAGGGAGAGAAACTCGCTGCCCTCTCGAAAAACATCGTCATCAAGCTGCCTATGACGGCAGAAGGCTTGAAGGCAACCAAGTATTTTGCTAAACGCAAAATCAGAACAAACGTAACACTGGTGTTCTCTGCGAACCAGGCATTGCTGGCTGCGCGCGCTGGTGCTAGCTTCGTGTCTCCGTTCTTGGGACGTCTGGATGATATTGGACAAGACGGCATGCAGCTGATCGAAGATATCGCAGAAATTTTTTCGGTTCACGGTATCGATACCGAAATTATTGCGGCATCCGTGCGTCACCCTGTTCACGTAACAGAAGCAGCTCGCCGTGGTTCTCACTTCGCTACCATTCCAGCGAAAGTATTCAAGCAACTTATTGCCCATCCACTGACGGACAGTGGCTTGGAGAAATTCCTCGCTGACTGGGCAAGCATGCAAAAATAAGGACACGTTCGAAAGTCCAAGCACCTTTTCCATTGGGGAAGGTGCTTCTTTCCCGATTACGCCTGAGGAGAGCAAAGCATGGATAAGCTGATCATCAACGGTGGAAAACCGCTCGCGGGGACGGTGACCATCAGCGGAGCAAAAAACAGCGCAGTCGCACTCATTCCAGCCGCGTTGCTGGCAGATGGACCCGTTGTTATTGAGAATCTCCCCCGTATTCAGGATGTAGGTATTTATTACGAGCTCTTGCGGGAAATGGGAGCTGACGTGCTGTTTGAAGAAGATTGGATGGAAATTGATGGACGCATGATGCAGCTGATGCTCATGCCAAATGGTCGTATCAAAAAGCTTCGCGCCTCGTACTATTTGTGGGGAGCCTTGCTTGCCAAGTTCGGTGAAGCGCAGGTTGGTCTGCCAGGTGGCTGTGATTTGGGGCCGCGTCCAGTAGATCTGCATATCAAGGGCTTTGAAGCGATGGGCGCCGAGGTGGAGAACAAGAACGGCGTGATGACCATCCGTGCCACAAATGGCCGTTTACAGGGTGCGCGAATTTATCTTGATCTGGTAAGTGTTGGTGCGACCATTAACATCATGCTCGCTGCTGCCAAAGCAGAGGGTGTGACGATTATTGAAAACGCTGCCCGTGAGCCTGAGATCGTAGATGTAGCGACTTTGCTCAACAACATGGGAGCAAACATCAAGGGCGCGGGAACGGATATGATCCGTATTCAAGGCGTGGATCGCTTGCGTGGTTGCCGTCATACGATCATCCCGGATCGGATTGAAGCGGGGACGTACATGATTGCGGCAGCGGCCACGAACGGTAATGTGATGGTGGAGAATGTCATTCCGAAGCATTTGGAGTCTGTGACTGCCAAGCTGCGCGAAATCGGTGCGCAAGTAGTCGAGCAAGATGACAGCATTCAAGTCATTGGATATGAATCCTATCGTTCTATTGACGTGAAAACGAGTCCGTATCCCGGTTTTCCGACGGATCTTCAGCAGCCGATCACGACCTTGTTGACTCTCGCAAAAGGCTCAAGCATCGTAACAGACAATATTTACAGCTCGCGTTTCCGACACGTAGATGAACTGCGTCGTATGGGAGCTTCCTTGAAGATCGAAGGAAGATCCGCTGTCATTGAAGGCGGAAGCAAACTGAATGGTGCCAAGGTGGTAGCTTCGGATTTGCGTGCGGGGGCAGCTCTGTTCATTGCTGGCTTGGCAACCAATGGAACAACAGAATTAGAAGGACTCGAACATATAGATCGTGGATACGAAAACTTGGTGGGTAAACTGCAAGCGTTGGGAGCCGATATTACTCGGGTAGGCTTGCAGAGCATGGAAAACCACCAGCGTTAACCAATCACCAGGAGAGGAGTCTTCCAGAATGGAACGCAGTTTAACACTTGAACTGGTACGTGTGACTGAAGCAGCTGCTTTGGCTTCTGCCAGTTGGATGGGTCTCGGAAAAAAAGATGAGGCTGATGATGCGGCAACGACCGCAATGCGCAATGAATTTATGAAAGTGCCGATGGACGGCGTCGTAGTAATCGGTGAGGGCGAAATGGATGAAGCGCCGATGCTCTACATCGGTGAGCGTCTGGGCCAGGGAGTAGCTCCAGCAGTTGATGTGGCTGTTGACCCTTTGGAGGGAACGAATATCCTCGCAAAAGGTACGTGGGGAGCGATTTCTGTTATTGCCATTGCAGACCGGGGAAATCTGCTGCATGCTCCTGACATGTATATGGAGAAAATGGCAGTAGGGCCTAAAGCAGTCGGCAAGGTAGATATCAATGCACCGGTTCGCGATAACCTGAAAGCAGTAGCACAGGCACAAGGGAAAGATATCAGCGATTTGGTGGCAATTGTACTTGATCGTGATCGTCACTCCCGCGTGATCCACGAAATTCGTGAGGCTGGCGCGCGTATTCGACTCATCTCTGATGGTGATGTAGCGGCTGCGATCAATACCGCATTCCCGGACACAGGTGTAGATATTTTGTTCGGTTCTGGAGGAGCTCCTGAAGGTGTGCTGGCAGCTGTTGCGCTGAAATGCCTCGGGGGAGAAATTCAGGGCAAGCTCTTGCCACAAAATGAAGAAGAGATTAAACGCTGTGTCAAAATGGGATTGACCAACCCGCATCAAGTATTGTTTATGGATGATTTGGTCAAGGGTGATGACGCTATTTTTGCCGCGACAGGTGTGACTGATGGCGAATTGCTCAAAGGAGTTCGCTTCCAAGGAACCCGTGCAACGACGAATTCAGTTGTCATGCGTGCAAAAACAGGAACGGTACGTTTCATTGAAGGGAACCACCGCTTAGAACGCAAGCCAACGCCTGGTTTGTAAGAAAACAATTGTTGCATTCATATCGTTGTTCTAGGTTTTTTCAAGAGTAAATAAAGAGTGGTGGATGTATGTTACTTTCTGAACTAGAAGAAAAGAAGCTGACCGACCTCTATAAACTGGCCAAGGAATACCATATTCCGTACTACTCCCAGCTGAAGAAGAAGGAATTAATTTTCGCGATTCTTCGAGCACGGGCAGAGCGGGATGGTCTCATGTTTATGGAGGGGGTTCTCGAAATATTGCCGGAAGGATATGGCTTCCTCCGCCCCATTAACTATCTCCCCAGCTCGGAAGATATCTATATCTCCCAGTCGCAGATTCGCCGTTTTGACCTGCGGATGGGGGATGTAGTATCAGGGAAAGCAAGACCACCGAAGGAGAATGAACGTTATTTCGGACTGCTTCAAGTGGAGGCAGTAAACGGAGAAGACCCTGAGACAGCCGCAGAGCGTCTTCATTTCCCCGCATTGACACCGCTGTATCCTCAAACCAAGCTGGTATTGGAGACAGCACCTGCACGTGTTTCCACTCGCCTGATGGATCTTCTCTCTCCTGTTGGACTGGGTCAGCGTGGATTGATTGTGGCTCCGCCAAAAGCGGGGAAAACCATGCTGCTGAAAGAAATTGCCAACAGCATTACCGAAAGCCGTCCGGATATACACTTGTTTGTTCTGCTCATTGATGAGCGTCCGGAAGAGGTAACGGATATGCAGCGATCTGTTAAAGGAGAGGTAGTTGCCTCGACTTTTGACGAGCTGCCTGAGAATCACATCAAGGTCGCTGAGCTTGTGTTGGAGCGTGCAAAGCGACTGGTTGAGCACAAAAAAGACGTAGTGATCCTGCTGGATTCCATTACGCGTCTCGCTCGTGCCTACAATCTGGTCATTCCTCCAAGTGGCCGAACATTGTCCGGGGGTATTGATCCGGCAGCCTTCCATCGTCCAAAGCGCTTTTTTGGTTCAGCGCGAAACATTGAAGAAGGCGGCAGTTTGACCATTTTGGCTACTGCTTTGGTAGAGACTGGCTCCCGTATGGACGATGTGATCTACGAGGAATTCAAAGGAACCGGAAATATGGAGCTTCATTTGGATCGCAAGCTGGCTGAGCGCAGAATTTTCCCAGCGATCGATATCCGCCGTTCGGGTACTCGTCGCGAAGAGCTGCTGCTCACCAAAGAAGAGCTGGATAAGCTGTGGATGATCCGGAAGAACATGAATGAAACGAACGAGTTTGTGGACTCGTTTATCAAAAAGCTTGCAGATACAAAAACAAACGAAGAATTTTTGCAAACCCTAGAGTCCAAGCAGCAAGGACGAGGAAGAGCAGCTAGCACGACGGTGAGTTCATCATGACTCACCGTCATTTTTTTTGTTGTGTTGGCATACCGTTAGGAAGGGAGCTGGAAAAGAAGGGGGAGAGGCAAGTGGAGTACGTACAGATCAGCACTCCGGTGGAGAGTCAAACAGAGGCGAAAAAAGTAGTCGTGGAGCAGGCGTTATTTCAAGCGTTTAATCCATATGCCAGTCTGACAGCTTCACCTGCACCAGCAACAAAGGGAAATAAAGTGGTGTACGCTGTTCGCCAAGGGGATACGCTATCCGGTATTGCCGAGCGCTACGGACTTTCCTTGAGAAGTCTGGTGGAGACAAACCGTATTGATAATCCCCATCTGCTAAGTGTGGGCATGAAATTACTCATCAAACGTGATGAAGTCGGACATATGGTGAAGCGTGGAGAAACACTTGATTACATAGCCAGGCGGTACGGTGTTAGTCGGGAATCGTTAATCGAACGAAATCCACTGCTAAAATGGCTGTCGGACAACCTGTATGTTGGACAGGTCGTGTATGTCCCTATCTCAAAAGGAAATCCGATGCTGGGCAATGATCCGGGGCAGAAGCGAAATACAGTTCAGGCAGCAAGTCGGCAGGTCGTAGCGAGGATTCGCGGCGGTTTGGATTGGCCTGTTAGAGAAGCTACGCTTACTAGCGGGTTCGGAGCACGTTGGGGAAAAACACACAAAGGTGTGGATTTGTGGAATGAACAGGAATCGAAGACCCCGATATTGGCAGCGAAAGCAGGAGTTGTTGTGGAAGCAGGAGCCAACCGCTCAGGGTACGGTCGTATGGTGGTGATCGATCACGGCGATGGCTTGCAAACCTTTTATGCCCATATGCGCATTCTGCTCGTGTCACCTGGTCAAACCGTGGAAGCAGGTGAGATGCTGGGATACATGGGGCAAACAGGGAATTCGACTGGCTATCATTTGCATTTTGAAGTAAGGCAGGACGATGTGCCGATTAATCCGCTTCCCTATCTTGGCAGGTAACCCTATACAATTTACATTGCTTTTTCAATGCGATACAATGGGCAAAGCAAAGAAGCGAGGCGATTTTCCCATGTATTTAGTTTACGCAGATGAAAAAGGCAATGTATACGACCACCCTGGTCTTTTTGCAGTGGCTCGTAACGGAGATATATTGACAGAAATTCTGGAAGAAGAACTGATTCCGCTCCCGGAAGGATCCACCTTGGTCAGTTTGCCAGATACCGAGCCGATCGGCATGGACCCTGAAACAGGAGAAATGGTTAAGCTGGATGGCTGTACCGCGGTAGGTGCACTTGTGCCACAGGGTATTACAAGGCTCTTGCTACCTGGTTATGTGAAAACAAACAAGGAAAGCAAGCTGCCATTATTCGGTTATTCCGCAGTAGTCTGGAAGGATGAGCGTTTCTGGGTAACCGGTCGGGCGAGTGACGATATTTACAAATGGGACCCGTTGAACTTCCCGATGGATGAACTGCGCCAGCGAGTGGAAAAGACATTGGAGACATTCCCGCAAAACCGCATCTTGAATCACTTGTCGCACTGTGCGTTGGAGTACGAATGCTTGACGGCATCCAATAACTTTTTCAACCGCTGGGAAGGAAGTCTGCCTGTTTCCTATACCTGTAATGCCGGTTGCTACGGCTGTATTTCCGAGCAACCGGACGACAGCGGCTTCCCTTCTCCACAGACGCGGATGAACTTCAAACCGACAGAGGACGAGCTGGTAGAAGTCATGCTGCACCATCTGAAGTCGCCAGAGAGCATCATCAGCTTTGGACAGGGCTGTGAGGGTGAGCCTTCGACAATGGCGTCCATCATTGTTCCGGCTATGCGTCGTGTACGGGAAACGACAGACATGGGCTTCATCAACATCAATACAAATGCGGGCTTGACTGATCACATCAAAGGCATTGTCGATGCTGGTCTGGATCTCATGCGCGTGAGTATTATCAGTGCGATTGACGAACATTATAATGCTTACTATCGCCCGCGCAACTACACGTTGGAAAATGTAGCGCGTTCTGCTGAGTACGCTGCATCCAAGGGTGTGTATACGTCTATTAACTACTTGTGCTTCCCTGGCGTGTTTGACCGCGAAGAGGAAATGGAAGCGATGATCGAGTTCATCCGCAGAACAGGCATTAAGCTGATTCAGTTGCGCAATCTGAACATCGATCCCGAGAGCTACCTGGCCATGATTCCAAAGGCGCAAGGCGAAGTATTCGGCATGAAGCAAGCCATTGAGATTTATCAGCAAGAACTGCCAGATGTGGTGATCGGTTCGTTTACGCATATTCCTCCAGATCAACTCCAGCGTAGGAAAAACATGGCGTAATCGGCCAACCTGTTGCAATTCATCAATGGGCATGCTACTATCTGATATGTGTTTATATAACTCTGTCTCGGCAAACGATTCAGGGCGGAAAGAGGTGTAGATGAGATGAAACAAAACATTCATCCTAAGTACAACGTTGTAACCGTGAGCTGCGCATGCGGTAACGAATTTGAATCCGGTTCCGTGAAACAAGCGTTGAAAGTGGAGATCTGCTCCAACTGCCATCCTTTCTTCACAGGAAAACAAAAATTCGTTGATGCTGGCGGCCGTGTAGACCGTTTCAAACGCAAATACAATCTGTAATAATCAGAGTGTATTGGAGCAACCAGGTAGAGCAATCTGCCTGGTTTTGTCTTTTTCTGGCACTGATTTTTTGCGGGAGGGCATACAATGACTGCCATCGTCTGGTTCCGTCGTGATCTTCGCTTGCATGATCATGCGGCTTTGCATGCAGCCGCGCTCACTGGTGATCCGATTATCCCTATTTATATACTGGATGACTCGCTTTGTCGTTCTGCTGCTGTAGGAGATAAGCGACTGTACGCGTATTTCGCTGCAATAGGAGAATTCGCTAACGATCTGGCTCAGCTGGGAGGGCGGCTGTTGATACGCCACGGCGATCCACAGCAATTGCTTTGTCAGCTAGTCCAAGAGACGGGCGCAAATAAGCTGTTTTTCAATCGAGCATATACACCTGATGCTCGAAAGCGAGATGAGTCGGTGTCTGAGGTCTTGAAGAGTCACGGTGTGTTCGTGCAATCTTGCAAGGATTTGGTTATGCATGAGCCAGAAGAAATTAAGACGAAGCAACGGACACCGTATGCTGTATTTACACCTTATCGCCGCGTTTGGCAGACACTGCCGAAAGAGAAGCCGTTCCCACAATCGACGAAATGGCAATGGGATGAGCGATTGCATGAGTTAGCGGGTGAGCCTGTTCCTGCAGTGGAAGCGTTTGGACGAAAACGACCGACAGGTACTGAGTGGGAAAGTGAGCAATTCGGCGAACGAGCCGCACATAAACGATTGCAGCAATTTATAAATGGAGACATTCTATCTTATAAAGAAAAGCGCGACATGCCAGGGGTGAATGCGACATCCCGGCTGTCTTTTGCGTTAAACGCAGGTACGCTGTCTATACGGACAGTATATCATCGGGTACTGGAAGTGCTCATGCAAGCACGGGGTGAGCAGGTCACCTCGATTGAAGCTTTTGTTGCGGAGCTGATCTGGAGAGAGTTTTATCAACAGGTGCTTTATTTCCATCCACACACGACAAATCATGCCTACCTGCCGCAATTTGAAAAGGTTGCTTGGGAGAACAGGGAAGAACTATTTGCGTGCTGGTGTCAAGGTGAGACTGGCTACCCGATTGTCGATGCAGCGATGAAGCAGTTGATTGAGACGGGATGGATGCACAATCGGCTGCGGATGATTACGGCTTCCTTTTTGACGAAAGATTTACTGGTGGATTGGCGTTGGGGTATGGCGTATTTTGCACAGCAGTTGATCGATTTCGATGAAGCCGCCAACATCGGGGGCTGGCAATGGAGTGCTTCGACAGGTACTGATGCGCAACCGTACTTTCGAATCTTTAATCCTGTCACACAAGGGGAAAAGTTTGATCCAGACGGCGTATTCGTCAAAAAATATCTTCCCGTATTGCGTAAAGTACCTCTACAATATATTCATAAACCGTGGGACATGCCGGAGCATATCCAAGAGCAGGCAGGCTGCAAGATTGGCTTCGACTACCCGATTCCTTGTGTGGACCATGCACAAAGAAGAAAGCTGGCCATGGCCTTGTTTCAGGAGGCAAAAGACCGCCATGCAAAGACTGAGTAACGACTTTTAGCAAAGGGAGACAAAAGACGTGGCACAACTATATTTTCGGTATGGAGCGATGAATGCTTCCAAATCCATTCAATTATTGACCGTTGCCCACAATTACGAGCAATCGGGGAAAAAAGTAGTGGTGTTTACTCCAGCGGTTGATGATCGCTATGGCGTGGGAAAGGTTGCTTCGCGTGTTGGGATTAGCCGGGAAGCCATTCCGATTAACGAAGAGACTGATCTGTATCAAATCGTAGAGGCAGAGTCAGTCAAGCCGCATTGTGTATTGGTTGACGAGGCGCAGTTCATCAGCCGTCACCATGTGGATCAGCTCGTCAGAATCGTTGATAAGCTGGGAATTCCCGTGATCGTCTACGGCTTGTTGAAAAACTTCAAGAATGAGCTCTTCCCTGGCAGCGCTGCTCTGTTGTGCGAGGCTGATAAGGTAGAAGAGATTAAAACGGTTTGTGTTTACTGCAATAAAAAGGCGACACATATTCTCAAGTTCAAAAATGGACAACCGGTCTACTCCGGGGAGACGATTGAAATTGCTGGAAATGATACATACAGCAGCGTCTGTCGCAAGCATTACTATACGCCTCCAACCGAAGAATAAAGAAGGCATAAGCCACCCCTGTTTGTCCGTGCATGAGCCCAAGAGGCGATGCGCAGACTAAGCAAAACAGGAGGTGGCTTTTTCATGCGGACACAGCCTAATTGGCTTTTGCACAGCTCGCGTGTCGTTCTGGGCTTAGTTGTACTTACGACTGTCCTCATTGTCGGATGCGGGGGAAATACGGCTAGGCAACAGGGCTATGGTACGGATATGAGGAATACGCAGCACGATATGAAGATCAGAGGGGATCAAAGCGGCAATACGCTGCAAGGCCGTGCGCCTGTTGCTGCGGATCGTGACCCGTTAATGGGGCGCAATCAAAATCCGAATATGGTGATCGGTCAAGCGAATGTACGTAATACACCAGTCGAAGTGACCAATATGGAGAGGATCGCCATGTCGGTGAAAGGTGTAGAAACTGCGCGCATCACACTCAGCGATGCCAATGCATATGTTACTCTTGACCTTGTGCATAACATCACTGCGAATCAAGCGCGTACCATCGAGCAGCAGGTAATTTCGCTTCTCCAGGAAAGAATCCCGCGTTACGATTTTCACTTAACTTCGAATGACGGTTACCATCGCTGACAGGTGAGCAGGACGTATGTAGCAAGGCTCGGCATTGCCGGGCCTGTTTGGCATCACGTAAAACATTTCCAGTAATAATGCGCTTTGACTTCTTGCGCTATTCCTCCTATAATTTATCTGTTATAACCGTTTTTTTGGTAGATAATAATTTATCGCAATTCATATCGACATAAATGCTACCAAGGCTTCGCCTGCGCCAAAAGGCTATTATTCTTTGCGATGGGGTGAAATAAAAATGTTTACACGCTTATCTGCAGTCGAAGAGCGTTTTGAAGAAGTAACCAACCTCCTATGTGACCCCGACGTCATTAGTGATACAAAACGCTTGCGTGAACTGTCCAAGGAACAATCTTCGTTGGAAGAGACGGTAACGACATACCGTGAATATAAATCAGTGGTGAGTCAAATCGATGACGCCAAAGCAATGCTGGAAGAGAAGCTGGATGACGAGATGCGTGAAATGGTCAAGCTCGAGCTCAGTGAATTGTCAGCACGCAAGGAACAGCTGGAAGACCGCTTGAAGATCCTCTTGCTTCCAAAAGATCCGAACGACGAGAAAAACGTGATCGTGGAAATCCGTGGTGCTGCGGGTGGCGATGAAGCTGCACTGTTTGCGGCTGTGCTTTTCCGTATGTATACTCGTTTTGCGGAGCGCAATGCTTTTAAAATTGAAGTGCTTGAGGCAAGCCCAACTGATATCGGCGGATACAAGGAAATCGTCTTCTCGCTGTCAGGTCGTGGTGCTTACAGCAAAATGAAATTCGAAAGCGGCGCGCATCGTGTACAGCGCATCCCGGCTACTGAATCGGGTGGACGCATTCATACTTCTACCGCAACTGTACTGGTTCTGCCAGAAGCAGAAGATGTGGAAGTGGAAGTGCATGAAAAAGATATCCGTATCGATACGTTCTGTTCCAGTGGTGCGGGTGGTCAGAGCGTTAACACGACCAAGTCTGCGGTTCGTGTGACGCACATTCCTACAGGAATCATGGTTTCCTGCCAGGACGAAAAATCCCAGCATTCCAACAAGGACAAGGCGCTGCGTGTATTGCGCGCTCGTCTGTACGACTTCTATATGCAACAACAAAATGCGGAAGCAGATGCTACGCGCAAAAGCTTGGTGGGTACTGGTGACCGAAGCGAGCGCATCCGCACGTACAACTATCCACAAAGCCGCGTGACCGACCACCGCATCGGTCTGACTCTACACCGACTGGAATCGGTATTGGAAGGCGAGCTGGATGAAGTGATCGACAACCTGATTCTGCATGAACAAACGGAGCTTTTGAAAAGCCATGCACACTCAGCTTGATTGGTCTGATGTCACGACGATTCGAGAAGCCCTGCTACGGGCTTCTTCCTTTTTGCGGGAAAAAGGGACAAAGGACCCTTTGTTCGAGGCAGAGCTACTGATACGTCATTGTCTTGATTGGGATCGTACGCGATTTTTAATGTCGATGACGGATTCGATCGATGCCGAGACATTGGTGGAGCTGGACGGACTGTGTGTACGCAGGGCGAATAACGAGCCTCTGCAATATATGTTTGGTGAGCAGGAGTTTTATGGCCGTCCCTTTACGGTGCGACCGGGTGTTCTGATCCCTCGACCCGAGACGGAGATACTGGTGGAGCAGGTTATGATGGCTGCTGCGAAGCTCTGGCCTGAGCGTGAAGAGCTAGCGGTGGTAGATATCGGAACAGGGAGTGGAGCCATCTGCATTACGCTCGCACTAGAAAAACCGCAATGGCATGTAACAACAGTAGACCTTTCCGAGCAAGCGACTGCAATCGCTCGGGAAAATGCAGAGCGATTGGGAGCGGACGTGCGCTTTTTGCAAGGTGACTTGGTGCAGCCGCTTTTGGAAGCAGGTGAAAAGGTAGATATCCTCGTGTCCAACCCACCCTATATCCCGAGTCGCGATGTCGAGCAGCTGGACGATGAAGTGCGCGTACACGAACCTCGCTTGGCTTTGGATGGCGGCGAAGATGGCCTGGATTGCTATCGGCGGTTGTGTGAGGCGCTGCCGAGTTTGCTGAAGGAAAGAGCAGTCGTTGCGTTTGAAGTAGGAATTTACCAGGCAGGGGATGTAGCAGCACTTATGAAGGCATCCGGTGTCATGGATGATGTAGAGATCGTTCCTGATTTGGCGGGGATCGAGCGGGTCGTTATCGGTGTGAGACGATAGCATATGCTCGTCTCGCCTTTTTTGCATATGGAATGAATGTTTGAAATCGTGTGAATCCGTCCATACTGATTGCTAAAGAGAGAAGATCAGTATAGAGGGAGACGGATAACGATGAAACGGATGTTGTTGATAGCATTTAGTCTATTTATGCTAATGATGAGCTGGGAGGGGCAGCTTACTTCGGCCAATGTATTGGATAATGGGCCGATCCCTCAGGATTCCGTTCGCCTGCGAATTATTGCGAACAGCGATTCCGTTCAGGACCAGTGGTTAAAGCGAGAAGTGCGAGATGCGATTATCGCTCAGATGAATACATGGGCGGACGACATCGAGACGCTTGCGGAAGCAGAGCAAATGATTCAATCTCAATTGCCTGTTCTTCAGCAAGTCGTAGACAAGACGATTAAGGAACGTGGTTTTTCTTACAAGGCTGTAGTTGATTTCGGCCAGGTGCCATTTCCGACGAAGCTGTACGGTTCTTATGTGTATCCTGCAGGTAATTACCAGGCGGTACGTGTACAGATTGGAGAAGCCAAAGGTCAAAACTGGTGGTGTGTACTTTTCCCGCCGCTATGCTTCATCGATATGTCCAATGGCGACGCTGTACAAGCTGAGGCAACGACAGAGTCTGCACCAGAGTCTGCATCCGAGCAAACGACAGCATCCGTATCCGAGCTAGAAGAAGACTACGATCGATTTGATCGAGAGCAAATAGCTGTTTTACCCCTGGAAGAGAACGAAGTGGAGTCAAATTCGGTAGAAAATAAAGGGGATACTGAGCAGGCAGAAATAGAGACAGACGAATCGGAAGAAGCAGTCAAGTCTGCGCCAGAGGTAGAAGTGCGATTTTACTTGTGGGAAAAAATCGAGAGCTGGCTCTCCTAAGCTGTGTATAGAAAACGACACCGGCCGCACGTGCTGGTGTCGTTTTGAATGTGCGCCCAGCATGGGCGTTATCTATAGGGTTAAAGTCCCGAATGGCGAAGGCAGTAGTAGTCATTAGCTTAAG
>NZ_JBFEFW010000025.1:0-88891 GCF_047229145.1 Brevibacillus jepli | reverse complement strand
CGGAGAAACCTTCGCATTCGCACCCTCTCCTTTCGGAATTGATTTCATAAATAGAAAAACCGGGCATTTCTGCCCGGCCTCCTTTTACCAGCTTACTTCTTCGTTGATTTGGCTGTTGTTTTTGATGTTGTCGGATGTTTGGCTCCAATAGTCTTTTAAGAACGTATAGCCAAGGGAACTGAATCCAAAAACACCTACGACAATGACGACCAACAGAATTTTCTTTTCCATCAGCACCGTACCACGATCGTTGCGGAGCGGTTTAAACAGGACTTTTCCTTTTTGAATCATTTTTTTCCACATCGTAATCCTCTCCTACATATTTTTTTGGCTTGATTTCTTAGAGATTGCATCTACTCCATAGGGGGATCTCTCAAACTGCTCGCCCCCCTTAAAAGGCCGGCCCTTTGGACAGCATACTCACCAAATACAACGCCATCAGCGTGGCAATAAACAGGATACCGTCCAAGGCAATGATCATATTCATCGCTTTTACCTTGGCAGGACGTACTTGCTTTTCGCGCTCCATGAGTTTTTTGTCCAACTCCCGAAACGTCGATTCCATTTGCCCCAAGATTTCCTGACCATCTTTACCGGGCCCTACTGTCATGTATTGAGAAAGAGCTGTACTGAATTCAATCAATTCCGGCACCTTTGTACTTCTGGCAAATTTTTGAACTGCCTCCTGCGGTGACAGAAACTCCAAGTCTTGTTTGAGTACTTCCGCATACGCTCTCAGCCCACTACCTGTTCCGTGTTCGCAAGCAATTCGCAGCGCATCTGCTGGGGTCTTTTGCCCCTTGAGCAAGAGTCTGACCGTCAATGCAAAGTTGGGCGTTTCCTTTCGTATCTCTTCCCGCAATTTCTTCGCTTTGTTTTTAAGCTCTCTCCTCGGCTCGAAGAAAAAGTATACGGCTAAAAGGATACCCAGAACGAGTATGAACCAAGATTTCACGAACAAGTGAACAATAAGAAACAGCAACAACACACCGACCATGTACACAAATTGTTCAACGACAATCTGCTCAGGTGTCTTCCTCGAATCAGCATCCAGTAGTTCTTGCTCAATCGCAGCTCTGGTTCGCCGCAAGTACTTGTTGGTCAGAGGAAAAAGAAACTCGAATGACCGGTGCCATGTTTGATCGGGTTTGGCTTCCTCTAAAAGAATTGATGCCCGATAGGTTGACGAGGGCTGAAACAGGTAAAACAGGATTAGAAAAAGGAGGAAGGCCAGTAACCCTCCCCCAAAAACGAGAAAGATCAACGATCACACCTCTTTTCGGATAATGAAATAACTCACGACGGGGACAAAAAGAGCAATCCCCAGATACACGGTTAACAAGCATTGGCCTACCAAACTATTTGTGTACACTGCAAATATTTCTGGCTGAAAGAACCGGAAAAATGCCACTGCAGCAATGAACAAATAGGACAGCCAACGATTCTCTCGAACAGCACTTAGCATGGCATTGGCCAGCTCCATTCTTGCCAATCGCTTGGTTTGAAAGAAGGCACCCGCAACCAATACGCCTTCGGCTGCGCTGTCGCCAACCGATTGACTGATCTCGGCCATCTTCACAAACAAGTTCATTTCGGGTACTTTGAGCCGTTCCATCATCTCCTGTAGGGCTTCCCCAATCAAAACATCACTGCTGTGAAGCTGGTACACACGCATGAACTCGCTTTTCAACGGCTCGTCCAGGCTCGGAATCGTGGTCTCCAACGCACGTTTCCAGTTTTTTTGAATGCGAAAAGCGGCGCCCAAATTTTGAAGCGCCGGTCCCAACTGCTCTTTCGCCAGATCCCGAATATGGCGTTCTTTATTTAAGTAAAACATCTTGATTGAGAAGTAATTGGCGACCAAAACGAGTATTGGAATAAATGGGTTGAGAAAAAGAAAAGACAAGCCGACTCCGATTCCGAAAGCAAGTCCCCACCATATGACTTGTTTCTGAACCGAAACCCCCAGCCTTTCTCCCTCGGCAAAAAAACTATTGCGCTCTCTTTTTGCTGGCTTGTGCAGTTCAATCCACTTGATCGTCTCTCTTTTCCCGGACTCAAACCATAGCAAGAGAAGGAAGCAAAATAACGTGGCTCCTACAGCTAACAAAATCGCCATGCTCATCGTTGCCACCTCAACCAGCGGGTTGGAGATACTTTTCGTATCTCGTTCTTGGAATTTCTGCATGTTGGAACATTTTGACCAGACGTTCAGAAATGGGGTTGCTGCGAACAAACTTTTTATGATCCCAGTCATACTCGAAGATCGGGTTGAGGATCAATTCTCCGTCTTTGTCAACGCCAACAATCTCCACGATTTCAAACACGCGGCGGCGGTCATCTTCAGCAAAATGCTTCTGCATCATGATAATGTTAAGCGACTTGGATAACAGCCGATTGGCGTCCTGTTTGGCCATAAACCGTGCCAAAAGCATACTAATCCGTTCTGCCAATTCTGAAGCACTGAGGCCATGCATGGTAAACCACAACGGGTGCCCAATCAAGGCAGCCTCAATCGCCGCCAAGAGATCCTTCTCTTTGCGAATCTCCCCGATGATCAACCGCTTTGGTGTCTGACGCAAACTGGTAACGACCAACTTTTGGATCACAATGTCCAACGACTCATCTTCCATAATCCGACACTCTTCCGAAATAAAGTGATAGCCTTCCTCATAGGGATACAACTTTTCCAATCGCATTTCGGCGGTGTCTTCAATGACAACGACTCGTTCGCCTTTTTTTATGAAGCCTGCCATCAGCTTAAAGGTTGTGGTTTTTCCCGACCCGGTACTCCCGCCCATGCAAATGGAGCAGCCCCCTTGAACAATTAGTTTGATAAACTCAAACATCTCGGGCGACGCTGTTCCTTTTTCCAAAAATTCCGTTTCCGTCAACGTGATCGGAGGAAACTTTCGGATGGTCAAGATGGGCCCTTTCATTTGACTGATGGGTTGCCATACCACATTTACCCTGCATTCACCGATCCGCGCATCCACAATCGGATTCTTATCCGATACTGACTTTCCGCATGAATTCAGGATTTTGGTGACAATGATGGTCTCCAGGTGCTTCTGATTGTCAAATTGAATCAGATCCCCTGCTGGGCGGTCTTTTCCGTTTTGCTTTACCCACGGCTGATCGTACCCGTTAATCATGATCTCCGTGATGGAGTTGTCCTCCAACGCATCATCCAGCGGCCCCAATGAAAAAATGTCTTTCCAAATACGGAGAACGACATCATCGATGCTCATGCCAGCCACAAACTTTCGTTCGATCTGCAGGTAGTTGCGGATAGTCCGCTCTACCTCCGGCTTTCGTTTCTTATTGAACAGCGCATCCTGGACAAGTTTGTTATGTTCGTTCATGAGAAAGTTTCGCACTTCATTTCGCACCAATTCGTAGTCGGAACTGGTGTGTTCCACACTTTGTTCTTCGTCTGGCCGAGAAGACTTCGTAGCAGCCTGCTGGCTTTGCAGTTGTTGCAGGTTTACACGTCCTCTATTTAACAGGATTTTTTCATTTTGCATCGCTGACCCTCCTCACACGGTTTTTTCTCGAAACAGGGAAAATTGTGAAAGAAGGCTGACACGCCCTGTCTTTTTTGAACCGGCTTCCCGTCTTTTCGTTTCCTTCTCTAGCCCCAATAACCCTTCAGCGATTTCACCGATGGCTGACTCAAACGACTTTCCACCAAGCAAGTTTAATTTGTGAACCTCGGTGATCATCTGCGGATCATACGGAACAGTATAGGTGACGCTGCGCTGCAGGAACTCCTCGAATACGTCAATGTCCATCTTTTCAGGAAGCTTGTTGAGAATCACCTGTGCACCGTCCGTTGGAACACCGGTGTTCTCCAGCAGTTTGATTCGTTGCGGGAACAACCGCACAGCAGACGGACTGGTATCCATAACAAAGACACGTTGATCGCAAGCCCTGAGTATAGCCAAGTGTAACGGCTCATCCGGGTCGCTTCCCATGGAAAAAATGATGTTTTCAAAGAATGGTTTGGCACCTTCCACGATTTTTTTCATGTAGTCGGTAATCTCGTTGAGGTCCGTCCCCAAGGTTGGAAAATACTCGAACCCAAGGTCTGCCGACGGAGACAGCACGTACAACAAATCCGGCAGCTTCTTGAAGTGTTCCGCCAGTTGTTTGGAGACTTGCCCCATCTTGGACTTATGCAAAAAGTAGGGTTCCATATTGGGCCGTTCCTTGCTTTGAAGTGCCTCCAACAGTCCTTCCAATGTGTATCGCGAATCTTTATACCCGATCAGATACGGAGCCTTGGGAAATCGGATGTCCATGTCGATGTACAGCGTTTTCTTCCCATTCATGGCCGAATAAAAAGACAAGGCCCGGGCAATCGAACCAGCTCCTACCCCCGGTTGGATGCCAAAAAACCCGACCGTTCGCTTCACGTTCAAATGGGCAATGTGCTGCTTCTGCTCTTGGGTTTGATTGGAAGACTGAATCCAGGCGTAAATTTGCTCCCATCTCACTTCCCCTCCTTTCAAAATGGAGATCGAGGGAGACAAGTTGACGGGAGGATCGTACGCCAAATAGAGAACAGGAACCCCCTGGCTCGCGAGCGTATTCGCCACTTCGCCGGTCGGGTCTGTGGTATCTGACAGAATGACAGGTGATTGTGCATCTCCAAGATCATAGCGTTCTTCGCACACAATCCCATAAGCGCGTGCGAGCAGAGTAATCTGCTCATAGCTGCTTGCGTTGATGATCATCGGTCATCCCCCTTTGTAGTTTCGTGAACCTGAAACGTGTTACTCAATTCCGCCATCATCCATTCCCGCATACCCTTGACTGACCAAAGCCCATTATCCGTAGCTGATGTTGTTTTGCCATAGTCCTTGTAACTCACTCCGGCTACTTGAATGGTTCCGAGTTTTTCAGCCAGTTGAATCAAGGCGATCTGTTCATTATTGACTGCGAGAAGAATCGTTTGCGGCACAACATTTGCCCCGATGGTCACCGGTTGCTGCTCATCACTGCTGTTTCGGGTAACGGTATCTGTCGTTGGCCGTGACTTTTGAGAGCTGGTCGCATACGTCCCGATCACCCTTACTTTTTCCAGGAACGGACCAATTACTGGCTTTTTGTCCTCTTTAGCCACGGCTGACAGCCACAGGTCAATGTAACTGCCTTCCGTAATCTGGGCTGCTAAGGAAGAGCGCAAATTGGTGTTGATCGCAATCATCTTCTCCCCTTCGTTGAGGAGCATTGCCGCTCCATCTTTCATTTCCTCCGCCGTCAATACCTTGCCGACGTACAAATAGCTGTTCGGAGGCACCGTATAGTTGGTGGCTGTAAACTTGTTCAGGACGTCTTCCGGTTTTCGGAACACATTTGGCGGAACAATCTTCGCTGGGTGCATACTCACCTTTATTACTCCATCGTCAAACATCTTTTGGGTAATCATGGTGCGGGGAGGAATCTCTTGTGAGACAGTCAATACCGGAACCAATGCATTTTGTCGTTTTTCATACTCTGTATATCCGAAGTAAACACCCCCTCCAACCAAAGCAGTAAGCATAAGAAGGATGACAATCCTCACTGTTCTTTGCATAAGAAAAAGGCGCTTGAAGCGCGCCCATTCACCACCTTTTCTGTTTACTCATAGTTTTTTACGTCGTACTTCGATTCGATGATCTCTGTTGTCTGCACCGGGACGTTTACCAATATGTTATTCTCCTTCATCAGCTTGAGAAGAGAGCTGCTGTAGTCAGCATCTATGGCAAGAGAAAGAAGCGCGGGTGAAGTTTGTGCACTCATCCGCACGTGTAGTTCTTTCGCGCCCACATTCAGGTTGTTTTGAAGTACCCGGCTTATGGTATCCTCCAACCCCTCCCGCATCAGATAAGGAGGATCACCTACTCGAAGAGCGGCCCAGTCCTGATGTTTGATAATGGCCTGCCGTGCCGCCGCAATCGACGCACTTCGAAAGTCTTCCTTTCCGAATACAACGATGGTTACGTCTTGAAAGTACGCAATCACAAAAGCTAAGCAAATAAAAAAGGCTACCATCTTGGGTATCCCAGTCAAAGTGATCACCTCCCGGCCTCTTGTGGATAGACGGAGAATTCCGTAACATCAAGCCCGCTGGAATGGTCCTTTCCATTGCTGTTGTACCAGGGAGCCAGTTCGTCGAAATACCATTCGTATCCTTGCCAATCCCATCCCGGTTGAATATTGTGGGGATATGGATTGTTTGGATCAACTCGTCGATAAATGTAGTCATCGTGAGGGCTCCCAAGGATATTGTATTGCTCGTCGATGCATGTAGAAAGACGTGGTGAGACAGGCGTTGCCGTCGTATTGCCTTCAATATCCGTATGAGTAGTAAAGGTCACTCCAGCCCCTTCCCCCTTCACCGCAAACGGATACGTGCCATCCTTTTGATAAAAGCTGGTGTAATACTTGTTTTGCCCATCTACGTGCTGACTTTCATCGACTGCCAAAGGATCGAGTGTGTAAAGGTATTCGATGGCCTCTATGTCCTTCTGTCCCCGTTCAATCTTGGCCCGTGGAAATTGCCAGATGTTCGATGATTCGGGTGGTGGGTTTTGAGGAACCAACTCGACTGCCGGCAGGATAACCGTATCCCCCTGATGCTCCTCTGAATCGAATTCCGCCATGATCCAAGAGAAATCATGTTTTCTTCCATTGTGCGGATTGGAGTTATGGTATTCTGTTTTCAACTTGTAGGCAAAACCCATCCCCGCTTTTACGGTTGCCGTCTGATACTCTGGTGTAACAACTATGGACTCATAATACTCTCCGATGCAGATGCTGCAGCCAACAGGTGTACAATTGCAATAATACTCATAGGTGCCTGATACCGCTGTCGTCTGGATCACTGTCCCGCGACAAGCAGCCCCGACCACTTCTTCAGGAAGCAATACGACACTTGCTGATTTGATATTGTCCGTGTACGTGATCTCGTCAAACTTCCGTGGTACAGGATGGATCTCAGCCTCCAGTTTATATGTCACCCTATCAGATCTTCCAGTTACCGGCGTCTTCCACTCGAAAGGAACTTCCCGCTCTTCGCCTGGATTCAGATGAACAGTTCGTCGGCCAACTTCCTTTCCATCGAAACGCAGAACGAGATCGACTGTTTCGGGCATAACGCTATCTGGTATGTTCCCTACCAGTACAAGCGTCGTAACATTGTCTCCCTGTCGATAGACCCCACCTTTGACTGATTTGACGTACAGATTCACGTTCTTCGTCAAATCAAGCGTAGTGACTTCCAAGTTGTTATGAAACCCATACAACTCAACCGGAGGCGCATTTTCAAGTGGATTGAGCCGGGCATATACGGTATTTTGCAGCGGAAATGTTGCCGAAATGAATTTTTCTTCTCCAACCCCGAGTGAGATATTCGATACCTCGCCCAATCTTGTTTCTTCTGCCCCCAACCCATATTCCAAGGATGTGACCAGCGTTTGAGTACGTCCCGGCAAATCCTTTTGCTTCACAGGAAACTCGACTGTGATTCCAGTGGCTGTCTTACCAGTCAAAATGCCTTCCCCGATTTCTAAATCCGCGAAGTCAAACTGAACGATCATGTTCGCGTGATTGTCCCCGTACTCTTGTTCCAAAGGATTGTGATCGGGATTCACTACGAATTCAATCGCTCTTTCCTTTTTCCCCTGCATGTCAAACGTGATGGAAAACGGTATGGTTTGGCGCCCCAGATTCTCATACCTCCCCGGCAAAGTTACTTGCTTGACTTCCTGCCATTGTGGATCACCCTCCCATTTCCATGCTACATTCGTTGTTTTCGGACTTGGTGATTGATTTTCCACGATTACCGAAACATCTCGCGTCTCCTTATCTCGTTTGATCAGGATCGGATTGGGACTCACCTCAAGCAGCTTCAAGTTCGTTTCGCTGCCTGCAATAACCGTTACCGTATAAGGTTGCGCTATATACCCTTCTTCATCTTTCGCATGAAGTGTGACCTCATACGTCCCCTTTTGAAGAGAAAAAGTCCCGGAGTTTGCCTTTTCTTCAAGCCATTGTTCTTCAAAAACTGTTGTCGTTTGATTGGTCTCAGTGTTCCTGTACTCCAGGGAGACTATCGCCTTCTTGTTCGCTGAGAAGCTTTCCAACAAAATTGAATAACTGACTTCCCCTACGTCTACATACACTGTCGAATCATTTTGCCCATTGATCGTCAGCGAGTAGATCACAGGTGGCCGACTTGTTGAAAAACTTGACGCGGGGAAAATCGTACCCAGCAGGAACACAATTACGATTAACGGGAGCAGGATTTTCCTTCTGTTCCTCAACTATCCCACCTCTCACTTTTGGAAATTAACAATCGCTTGAATGGCTCCCTTTACCTCATCTGGATAAGTGTAGCTGGCTGACAGTCCTTCACTCGTTGTGGTGGCCTTAGCCCAAAAACCGCTGTCAACCAATGGGGACGGGAACTGGATGGAATATTCACCCTTGTACTTCTTCTCTGGAAGAACGATCTCCACCGATTGGCCTTTATTCACCTCATATCGTTTCAAGAACTTTTCTCCCTTTGTCTCAACGAGGTAGGCTACCAATGGCCTCGTCTCTTTCGAAAGATTTTCCAGGATGACCCCATTCTTGCTTTTGCCAATTTTAAATTCCCAAAGATTCAAAAAGATGCTGCTTTGAACGTCTGATACTCGAACTGGTTGATTCAGTTGGCCGCCAATCCCATAGTTTTTGTTGACCGATTCAAGTACGGTGCATAACGCAGAGTTATACTGCATCCCCCAGACAAGAGGTCCTCCATACTTAATATTGGTTCCGTCAGTCACATCCGGGAAGTAAATTCTCTGCGTCGTATCCCTCATCTTCACAAGAACGGGTTGGCAGCCCTGTGTGATTCCATTTTGAATGACAATCGATTTGGAAGCGGTTCTCCCAAACTTGTCACTGACCGTCAGTGTTACTTGGTTTTGCCCCTGTTTTAAACCGGGCAGTTCAGACAAGGGAACATTCCCCTCATAGGTAACGGTGTAGTTGTTGACCGGCGAATTTCTCGAAAAGAGCTCCTTCGTATCCGTTCCGTTGACGGTGATTACTCCAGTGATCGCCGTATCATAAATCGAGTGGGCCAACGCTTTAATACGAAGACTCCCATCCGAATTTTGTTCCAGGATAGGAATGGAAGGCCATGGTGTGCTGTCATAGTGAGTTTGGAACAATGGCGATGTAATTCCATCTCCATTTTCTACTCGGGCTATATTGTTCAAACCACCACCGGATAAATAAAAAACGGCCCCTATGTCGATATAGGGGACGTTGTTAACCAAGTATTGTTTTACAATCGGGTGAGGATTAGACTTGCTGACTTGCTCCCATACCCATTGGGCATTACCATTCGCCTTAGCCACCAGGTCTTTAATGAGTTCTTCCTCAAGTGGAATTAAGTGATACCCAGACTTGTCTTTAAACTTGTCTTCTGGTTCTATACCAGGAAGTGGTTGGATGTCGAATTGGACCGTTTGCAAGTAACCGCTAGTTGGGGTTTCCACTCCGGTAATAACGTTCCTGATTTTCAGATCGTGCCGATAGGCGAACGAAGGCCTCCATTGGACACCTGATAGACCGGAAGAAGATAAATCACCTTGCAAGTAAATGTCTTTTTCCCCATAATAATGTTTCCCATAGGGATAAGTTGCAGCTGCCGAGACCATCGTCGAAGTCAAGAAAATAAAAGTAAGTGCCAAACAAATAATTCTTCGTGGTTTCATCTCTTAGCACCCCATTCGACTTTCATCTCCGGGACATATACAAACACTCCATTTTTCCCAACATTCCCTTGGAAAATAGCAAAGTTTATTTGTCCACCATTCTCACTGACCGTAATAGAGAATGATTCACCTTCTTTAGTTTTCGTTAAATTCTGATTCAGATTTTTGTCTTTATCATCCGTATACGTAAGCGCCATAACATGCCCTTCCGGCAGTTGAGGAATTTTACCTGTTATTACTCCGTTTTCGAACTTCAAGCTGTTAAGAAAGGCTTCAACCGCCGGCTCAGTTGTAGAATCTTTGGGGAGAAGGAAGTCAGGATAAGAAGGAGCTACAACCGTAAACTGCTCATCCAGACCAACTTTCGACCCTACACCTGAACTGCCGGGCGTAACTGAAGAATTCCCACTTCCCGGATTGGTTGTTCCTGGTTGGCCGGTGCTTGGTGTTGCCGTGCCTGGAGTTCCAGTCCCATCAGGCAGGTTTGTGGTGATCAGTACAAGTCGTTCAGTTGCCAACCAGTCTACTTTTGCGCCGTAGGCTTCACTGACAAATCGCAGCGGAACGAAAGTGCGATTGTTTTGCAGCGTGGCAGCTGCATCAAAAGTGATCTCTTGACCGGCTACGACTGCCTTCTTTTCCCCGATCTTGAGCGAGATTTGCTTTCCGTCCTTGTTCATAATGACGGTTTGTTTTGCTCCATCCCAGTCTACTGAGGCGCCCAGTTTCTCACTAACAAAGCGAACCGGGATCATCGTCCGACTGGTAGATGGATCAATGAAAGGCTTTGCGTCTGGGAAATGGACAGAGACATTGTCCACCTTTACCTGAATGTCCTTACTGTCCGCGCGAACTGTGACCGGACTGATGGCAGCGGTCATAAGAGCTGCTCCAAGGAGATACTTAACAAAACGAATCTTTTTCATATGAAATCACCTCATTTTTTTTGTTCTCTCCCGATTTTTTCCTAGCGTTATATTATTTCATACTTTTCCCTCCTCTGGAAGTTGCGAAAACTCTTTCTATAAAAATGAAAAGCCCCTGGCGTTTTGCCAGAGGCTGGTACTCAAAATCTCAATCCATGGTATAATCTTCATTGTACAATAGCATGGCTCCTCAAGGGTGGTCGGCTCATCCCCTCATGAAAGGGGGTGAGGCTGATGGAGGTTTATCAAGCACTGTCATTGATGTTCATGTTTGGTATGTTCATCTTGGCTTTGCTGACTTACCTCAAAAAGAAATAGACCGCCCTTGAGCTAGCAACTCGCGCGGTCTATTCCGAAATGAACTTGAGCCGCCCCCTTGTGGGGAACGTCTATTGTGCAGGACCGTAGGTGTTGCGAGCACCTGCGGTCTTTGTTATTGTATGATCCTCTTTGGTGGTTATTATACTTCTTTTTGCTGCAAAAGTCCATTTTGACGATCCAGATAAAACCTTTTTTTGTGACATTATGGTATACTATGACTAGCACAATAGAATCGGCTCCTCAAGGGTGGTCGGCTCACTCTCTATCCCATCAGGGAAGGGGGTGAGATCGTGACAGTGTACGAAGCACTTTCATTAATGCTTACTTTCGGTCTGCTGATCGTAGCCGTGCTGTCATTCCACAAAAAGAAGTAGACCTCCCTTGAGCTTGGTAGGCCTGGAGGTCTACTCACCAACGATTTGAGCCGCCCCCTTGTTGGGGGACGTCTATTGTGCAGGACCGTAGGTGTTCCCAGCACCTGCGGTCATTTTTATTGTATGACCCTCTTTGGTGGTTATTATACTTCTTTTTGCTATGAAAGTCCATTTTGACGTTCCAGATAAAGCCATTTTCTTGTTCCGGTATGGTATAATTTTCTTGCACAATAGAAACGGCTCCTCAAGGGTGGTCGGCTCACTCTCTACCCCATCAGGGAAAGGGGGTGAGACAATGACAGTATACGAAGCTCTTTCGCTGATGCTTGCCTTTGGCATGTTGCTCGTAGCCATACTGTCTTTCCACAAAAGGAAATAGACCGCCCTTGAGTTAGCACCTCAGCGGCCTATTTCACACCAAGTATTGAGCCGCCCCTTGCGGGGAACGACTATTGTGCAGGACCGCAGCGTTGCCGCGCTGTTGGTCTTTTTTAGTGTGTACAATTACTGTTGTAATTAGCATATCATAAAACACTCGAGAGTAGAAGCAGATCACCCTTCAACCTGATATACCGGGTAAACTGCTTTTACGATCCTGAGAGCTTTTCGTTGTGGACACCACAATCAATAGAAAAGCGCACTTCAAGCACTTACTTATCGTCAATACTCACATTACCATATCCAACCAATGTTTGCAATCATTTTTTCTTTTAATGATTAAAAAAATACCCTTATCATTTTCTGACAAGGGTCGCTGTCGATCAATTCTTCAGCTCTGAATGGGTCAGAACCTCAATCTGCAAATGACCGCCGTTTTTCGATATGTTTACAACCTCCGGAGCTGTCCGGTTTGGGGTTGTAATCTCCCGTTGTCCACGATACAAGTATTTGCCATTACGTACCTCGAAAGAAACGACATAGGCGGTTTTGTCATTCAGATTTTCAAAGCGTGCTTTCTTCGTAATCTCTTGGGAAACCCCTTCGATGGTTGCGACCACAGCGTAGTTGGATTGTGGTACCTCAACGTCAATCCAGGCTTTTCCGGAGTTGATCTGACCATCGGCGACCAGGTTGATGGATTGGATAATCTGTGCTGCCTCTTTCCTGAATGTCTCCTCTTCTGATGTACGTTTTTCCGGGGTTTTTATTGTAAATTGCCTTTCTCTCTTTCTGGTACCGTCACTGACTACAATTGTCAGAACATAATCCTGGTTCCACTCAAGATCACCAAATCGAACGGATTCGTCACCCAAGGATTGAGTAACCCCATTGACTGTCCCCTGAACATCCATTCCACGTGTGTTTTTCACAATTACATCGACCCATGCCCCTGTATCGTCAGCGTCCACCTGGTACACAACCTCGGAGAAGATGTCCTCCGCTGCTTTGTCAAATTCCTGATCGGGATCAGAAGTAACTGGAATCATTCCCGTTCGGAATGTTTCTGAAACCCATTCGGAATACTCGTGATTGGAAGACTCAACCCGGGCCTCATAGGTGTACTCCGTATTCTCCTTGAGTCCGGTTTCTTCGATCAAGGTTCCATTTACAACAGGGTTTCCTCCTTCACGTTTAGCCTCTATTAAAACATCATCCGGATTCCCATTGAGGTCAACTTTTAACGTAATGCTCGTTGCGGTCACGTTTTGGACCTTCAAGATCGGCGGCGCCGGCTTGGTCCAAATGGTAATCATATTCTTGTTGCTCATGACACTATTTTCAGCCCAAAACTCGTACGTGTACGGCCTTCCTGGTGAAACCGTGTCATCTGTAAAAGTCGTGTCTGTAAACACTTTCGCCTCATCCCAATCGGAGCGTTTCACTTTGTAAACATGTGCCCCCTGTACAGGGTTGACAACCAAGGTTATACTACGATCCGTACTATCTTGAGAAGCCAAGGTAGGCATGGCTGGAGCCTGAATGAGTGTTAGAGGCTCCGAGTACAAAGTCTCAAGCCCTTTCCCATTTCGTGCTTTGATACGGATATACACGGTTTCCGCATCTTGCAGGTCAAGGGTAAACGTATCTCCGTCATTGTGTGGGGTCCAATCTTGCACGACATCAAAAACAGAGAAGTCGGGAGATCCCGACTTCTCCATTTTCATTTCCGTTCCCGATGGGTTATTCGTGTCAATTTGAACAGTGTGTGTATTTCCAGACACCCCGGCTACAGACAACTTAGGTACAGTTGCCAGTGTCCATTCCTCTTGCTCAGCCACTACAGACAGATTGGCCGCAAAAATTGTATGAGCAGGTTGGCCTGCAAGGAATACAAGGGCCAAGCCAACCTTTCTCCAGCGCTGTTTCATCATGAAACCTCCTTACTCTGCATATCGTGCTTCCCCAAGCACCTTGTATTTTCGATTGGGCTGCAAACCGGTAAACGTGTACGTCAGTTCGGAGGCAGCCCATCCCGTACCTTGTTGAGCCCAATCTGTAGTCGCAACCTCCTGGCCATTCTCATCCTGCAGGACAATTCGGAACTCAACATTCGTCGAATCTGAATTCGGTGTAAGCGTTACTGTGATCGAGTCTTCCGTCGGAACGGTATTAACCGTAGGTGCAGCTGGTACAGTCCCCGTCACCAGCTCGATCTCGGCCGTTTCCTTCGCATTCGGGTTTTGCGGGTTATTTCGGGCTTTTGCGTATACCCGATACCTTCCGGGAGATAAAGAGCCAAAGTTGTAGGTCAGGTCTGTAGTCCAGTCACTTTCATCAATAGCCGTACCATCGATTGTGATGATACGATATTTGTATTGGGTTGTAGACGGATTCCCGTTTGCATCAATCGCAACGGTCAAAGACGTTTCAGTGCTGTCAGTCACTCGTAAATTAGCTGGCTCCTTGGCATCCGTCCAGATCTTCACTTTATCTGATGGCACTGAATCACCTGTCGTATTGGAATGAACAATGTAAAACTCATAGGCGGTATCCGGTGTTAAGTCGGCCAATGTTTTGCTTGTGTCCCCGTCATCTATCGTGAGCTGCTGATCGTTGCTGTCAAACAGCTTGGTCGTCGTACCAGGCTCGTTCTCCCAGTTGACCGTGATGGTTTGGCCATCGACACTTCCGGTCGGTGTTGCAGGTTTAGCAGGTTTTGTCAGGAATTGACCGGTCAGGTACTCTCCGTTTGTTTTTGGAGGCGAATCCTGGTTGAACGACGAAACCCGAAAATAATACATCTTATTACCCACCAACCCTGTAACCGCTTCTTCCATATCGTCAATGCCCTTGTCCAGCAAAACCGTCCAGTCGGTTTGATCTTCAGACATTTCGAGAGTATACCCGGTATTTGAAGGGTTTCCATTCGCATCCCAACGCAAAGGCAGCGACGCGTCTGTCGCTGCCTCCGTGTCCAATGTCAAGTTAGCAGGAGTCTTTGCCAAAGTTACCACGTTAACAATCGTCGTAGAAACCGCACTTGCAGCGAATGAAAGTTGAGCAAAAGAAAAGCAACCTAACAGCGTTAGAATTGCTATCTGACGTACTTTTTTCACAATAACCACACTCCTCATTTGAATCTGACATCGACTTGAACATCGTATATGGTGTTAGGGGCAAGCCCTGAGAAGGTATATTCCTCTTCGTCTGTCCAGCTTGAGGTTTGGATATTCTGACCATCTATTAGAATGCTAAACTGACGTTCTACAGGGTCAGGGTATGTTTGGGTGTCTGTTACTTTTACGCTGTCTTCCGACAACTCCACGACATTCACAATTGGATTGGGCGGACCGATCGACGTAACGGAATGTGAAGCGATACTCTCGTTACCCGCTATATCGATTGCTCTTGCGTAGATGGTTGCATTTTTTGTCAGCGTGAGCGGTTCGGTATAGGTCGTCCAGTCCCCATTATCAATCTTGTACTCTTTTACATTTGCATCCGATGGAAAGTTGATCGTGACTGTTTTGGAGACTGCCTGTCCGATCGGATCTTCCGAAAAAGTTGGTGCTGCTGGAGGGGTTTTGTCCACCACAAAATTCCTTGATTCAATACTGCTATTTCCTCCCTTATCGTCTTCAACCCACACCTTCAACACATGGTTTCCCTCCGGGATTGTTGAGTCAATCGTGATGGTTTTATTAAATGACTGTGGTGATCCAGTAGAAGGATTTGTAGCAATGATTTGCGCGGGATTCGAGTCAATTTGATACTTCGTCGTGATCACATCTCCAACATCGGCATCATTCATTTGCCCGGAAATTGTATAAGTGTTGAACCCGGAAACTTCAGATAAGGTGAGATTGTCCACCGTTGTCAGCGTAAGAGTTGGTTTCGTGTTATCTACATAAGTGAGTGTTACATTGTAGGAATAATAATATGTTGTTGATCCGTATACGGTCCCACTATAGTTCTGCGTATAGGAATACGTTCGTGTATCGATTTCAGGTCTAGTAACTGTTCCCTTGTACCTAATCGTCAAAGATGTTGCATATAACGTATCAGTTCCATCAGTTTCCGGACATCTTACATAATTGAAATTCGTCTTCTCAACCCATTTAAGTGTTCCCGTGTAGCCTCCCGAGTTATAAGGGATATTATCTGGCGCATTAAAAGGAGGTAAATTGCACGGATCACCGCTCCTTGAAAAGCTTCTCGTTTCCTCCGCAACAAAAGAGTCCGCGGGAATATAAGTCCCTCCTGTTTGGACTTGGGTTACACTTCCGCTTTTATAAAGTGTTCCCGAGTACCCTCCTGAATTGTAAGAGATGCTACTAGGGAACGAACCAGTTGTATTCGTCAATGAGTCAGTCACCGTCTTAGACGGTGTGTGGCTTCCAGTCGGAGCCCCATTGTTCACGGTAATGGTTACATTATTTCCATTGACCGTGTATGAAACTGTCCCTGTATCTACGCTTATACTGGTAACACTCTTAAGGTTAGGGATGGTAATGGTTTTTGACTGTGATCTACTTGGGCTGGAAGGAAAACTGATCGTCTGCGTTGCAGCTTCCGTTTTCAGAGGCATAGACGAGAACAGTAATACTGCAGCGGTAATTGCAGCCGTAGCTTGCTTTATCCATTTTTTCATTGTCTCACTACCCTTCTCTACATCTTCCGCTCATTTTGTTCATTGATAATTCCTTTCATCTTCAAAAAACGAACCATCATAGTCGCGGCTTCTGCACGAGTGGTGTTACCGTTGGGGCGAAAGGTTCCATCCGGAAAGCCCTTTAAGAGCCCAGCAGCAGCCACTTTCTTCACGTCAACTGGATACTTCATGGCACTCTCGTCCTTGAACTTCACATCTTGCGAAGAGACTTCAGGAACATCTACGGCTGTCCAGAGGGCAATCTCTTCACGCGGGATCGCAGCATTAGGGAAGAAATGCCCTTCCGAATATACTTCCGGATTAATGTTCTTACGGACTACCAGAGAAGAAACCGGCCCGAAAAACCAATCATCTGGTTTTACATCAGAAAAGACCGTTGTTTCCACTGGCTTCGGAACTGTTGATGCCATTTTTAACACACGCTCCAAGAGCGCAGCATATTCCGCTCTCGTGATGGTTTTTTCCGGCTTAAACGTTCCATCTGGATAACCTTTCAGTAACCCGAGTTGGGTCATTAGCAAAATGTCGTTTCTCGCCCAATGGTTTACAGAATCCGTGGGTACACTGAATATCGAATCATTCTTCAGATCTCCGCCGGTACTGTCAGCACTGTCTTCGTCCCTTTTTTCAGTATTTTCAAGAGGAACCGTTATAATTTGGGGATCGTTTTCGGTATTGGGAACCGTAACCACCACCGTTATTTCATCCTTTTTGTACGTAAACTCCAAATCTACAAAATTCCCCTCCTTGTCCACGATTTTATAAGCGCTCGTCCCTTCCGGAATGGATACCGTAGCCTTTTTTTCCGCGAACGCAAAAGAGTGGGCGCTTCCCACTAAGGAAAGCGCCACGACAATTGCGAACAACTTTTTCATCATTATTTCCCTCCAAACAGTCTCGCAAAAAATCCGCGTTTTTCTTTCACCGCGAATCCAGATACGAGAGTTTCCATCACTCCAATGAGGGCAACAGAAAAGGGATGGGATTTATCTTCCTGCACCAATACCTTCCCTTCATTATGAATCGCTCGCATGCCGGAAGCCTCCGGCAAAAACCCGATGATAGACAACCCATTCAAATATGCTTTGCACTTTTCCCTCGTAAGGGTATTCCGGTCTTTCTTCATCGGCTCAAAATTCACCAACACACTGACTTTTTCCAAGGATAGTTGCCGTCTGCTCCAAAGATCCAGATATTCCTGTGAATCCTTGATGGTTGCCAAATCGTAGTCAACGACCAGCAGGGTCCTGTTCGCCATCGACATTGCCACACTGAGAAGGTCTTGCCGCTCTGGCCCGATATCAATCACCACGTAGTCAAATGTCCGAGTGAGATGGGTCAAAATGTAGCCGACAAGCTCGGGAGAGCAAGATTGGCCTACATTCACACCAGGCAGTACATACAGGCCGTTTGGGTGCTTGACCACCAGTTTGGTGAGAACTACTTGATCCGTTACCTGCGCCTTGTTTTCGAAATACGGCTCCCACGTTTTCACATTTACTTCCGACTTGATTCGCATTCTAGTTGTCACGTTGCCGTGTGGGTGCATCAAGTCAACAAGAATGACCCGACCGTTTGCATGATCATGCAACAGCCGGGCCACGTTCATGGCGATGGTTGTTTTTCCGATCCCCCCCTTTGTTGAGGTAACCACAAACATCTGTCGTCCCCCGATGGGCCGAATGTGAAGTTCATCCAGACGTGAGAAGTTGACGGATACAGTCTCAGGTTGCTGGTCAATCGGGGGATGGAACTCTTGTTTTTCTTCCTTCCTTTGCTGCTCTTCATGTTCCATCGGTTCCGAAAACTTTGACTGTTCTTTGCTCCGGGGAACCGAAGAAGATGGTCTTGTCCTGGGTACCAAGCGAATGACGTGTTCAATAGGCTTCGTTTCCGTTTCCGAATCGTTTGTATCATATGAAGCGGTGGAAACATGATCCGTACGATCCAGGAAGTCGTGGGCACCATTCCGCATGGCATCCTTCATTTCTTCGACGTATTGTTCGCTCTTCGGATTCCCAAGGACATACACCGTTGCATGATCCCGCAGAAGAGGGAGCAGAACTTTATCCTCTGGCCAGAGAAGATACACGATGGCATTTGGAGTTTCCTGCACATGGGACAGCAACTGATCGGGTGAAACAACCGTTACGTCTTTATTTTTCAAGGGAACTGTAGAAAATACACGCTGTGTTTGAGTAGCGAGCATAATCATCTTCCTTTCGTTTTTTCAGTCATCAAGGATTTTCCACACGAACAATGAGTGTGCGCCACTCCCCTTTCGCCGGGGCTCGTATGTTTTGTTCGTCGCCATACATCTTCCGTAGTACACCTCTCCACTCTCTTTTTGTCATCGGAGCTGATTGGTCATGTATGATGGGCGCTACTTCATAAGCAAGACCTAGCCGTTTGGCTTCCTTCATGGCTGCAATCGTCAACGTTTGATGGGTGGTTCCGACGAAAACCACCCTCTTTTTCGGATACGTTTTAGCGAAGTTGTACAACCGCTGCAAATCACGGGTGTACTGTCTCAATACCCGAATAGGCGTACTTCTTCGCTTTTCACCTGGTTCTATCAAGTGAATTTCAAACCAAATTTCGTCGTCGGACTCGTTGTAGGGGATCACAAATGTTCTCTCCAGGCCCATTTGCTTGGCTTCACGATAGTATTTCTTCTTGATCGCCTGCCGTTTGGCGACACCGAAAAAAACTAGAACAACGGCTCCCACATACAGAGTTGCAGCCAGGCACAAAAGAAACATCCCTACATAGTAGTGGGTTAAAAAACAGATGACAGCGATTGCCATCATCCCATTGAACAACCGATAATCCCGTTTCTGCCATACACGCATCTCGTGCATCCTCATCCGATACCACTTCTCATGTACTGATGGAGTGGGTCCATTTGAACGATCTTGACCAATTGATCGCATAGCCCCTCATCTGAAAACGCTCGGGGGATGCCGTTCGCAATGTCCAGATGGGCTGCATGGTCATACGGAAGCGCCAACGTAAGGAGGAGAGGAATCAGTTCTTGGGGGTGACAAGCCCCATCATATGCCATATTCCATATCACTCCGGCGGGTTGAATTCCATCCAGCGCCTTGCTGATGATCACCTGCCGGGCGTAATCTGAATCTACGATTACATACACAACAGCCCCTGGTGGGATATCATCCTTTTTTGCTGCTTCCACAATCAGTACGCCAATCTTGGCAGAAGGCTTAGCATCCCTACCTGCAACCGTAAGGGGGATGTCGGATAGCGTAAACGGAAACGTTGGCGCGTTAAACCACAGTTTCGTCTTGCATGTCGGCGTACAATCCTTGTATATAACGGGAACACGTAATCGTTTGGCTGCAGCTATAGCCGTATTCACGCCGACATATGTTTTTCCAGTCGATTCAGGTGAATACAGCACAATGATTTTCTCCGGAGTCGCTTCTGGTTCTTTCTTACGAGCCTCTACAGCTGATTTCTCGGCCATCACTGATCTTTCGGGAGCGGTTTTGTTTTCTTTCTCACGTGCTTCCCATTTCTCTCGCAGCTTTTCTCTTACGTCCGTCACAGACTTGGAAAATCGGAATACCCGTTGGTTTATCGGACGTTGAGAACCTTCCTGATTTTTCTCTTCAGTCGCTACCAGCTTAATTTCTTTTGCTCGGTAGGTATCCTCCGATGTAAGCTCCTCTTCCTGACGAAGAAGGTGTTTCACCTGTTTACGAGTACCAGGATGGTGAAGAGCGGCAATCACCTGATCCACCTTGATGGTATCCCCCATGATCAAATCGTAGATTCCCAATCCAATCAGCCTTGCCAAAAAGGGATGACCTGGCGGGCGTTCATTGAGGATCATGACAACACGAATCCCTTCCTCGACAATTGACTCCATTATTTTGAGAATGTTTGCTTCCGCCCCCACATGTCCCGCATTCTGATCAAAACGGGAAGTCGGAATGGTTTCCGAGAACAATACAACGTCTGGTTTCAATGAAGGAACCATGGTGACAAGCTGTTCCGCATACAATGCCCTGCCGACTTCCAAAATGCCATCCTTTTTGCTCACATAATCATCCAGCGCTTCATCCCCTGTGGCAAAAACAATTTTCAAGACCATCACCTCACTGGAGGAATTCAATGAATTTGCGTAATAATGGGACGCCATGGATTGTTAAAAACAATCCTAGTGCGACAAAGAAAAGAAAGGACCAAACCCATGCCAGTATTTTTTTTAGTCCTAAAAAAAACAGCAGCACCGATCCCAAAATGAGAAACGGTCCTACCATCAAGAGAAATGTAACCGATAGTTTCAGAGATAGTTCTGTTAACCATGACCGAATGACTTCCGTTTTTTTCTCCAACCAATCCAGGAACGCATCGTTTTCCAAGGAGGACGACTCCTTAATGATAAACGTCCCTTTTTGACTTTCCTCCAATCCAGATAAAATATGATTAGCGACGTCGTTTTGGGGCTGCTGTCCTTGCTCGGCGTATGCGACCGAGCTAAACAGCAACCAAACAATCATGAGAAACCATCCCCACTTTTTCATATGTCCCTCCTAATGTTTGATGATCCAGACCCGACGTTTTTGTCTTCCAAAATGAAAGGCATCTCGCTCGGGCGTTTAGAATACCGACCCGTTTTCTCTATTCATCATCAGGATTTAAAATATCGCCTCCTTCAAAATCAGGTTGCTCCCCGTAAACATCCAGAAGACCGTCTGCTTTTAAAAAGTCGATCCACTTGAGTGGGTCCCGCCGTTTCCCTCCAATGGTGACATCCATGTGAAGGTGGGCGCCGGTACTTCTCCCCGTACTGCCAACATACCCAATCAATTCTCCCTGCCGGACTCTCTGACCGGAAGAAACCACGAACTTACTTAGGTGCAGATACCGTACAACAATGTCCTGTATACGATTCTTTTCATGAACTTGTGTATCCAGTTTTAACGCAACGTAATTTCCGGCCGAGTCCGAACTTTTCGCAACCTGCACGATCCCTGAGTTAATCGCCAAAACTGGAACTTGTTCGGGTACTCCCCAGTCAACCCCATCGTGAAACTCTCGCTTGCCAAATAGTTCTCGGTAACAAAAACAGCTGGTAATGGGCCATGTACTGCCATCCCAAAATGTTTTTCCCCTCACTTCATAGTTTGGCGGCTCAATTTGAAAGCCAGGGTCGAGAATGTAGATGGGGATTGATTGGTAGTAATACGTGAATCCACTACCTAGGGCAACTTGAGCTTTGACCAACTTCTCCTCGTCTGTATCTTCTCCACCCATGAAAAGGTAAACGACTTCCTCTTTCTTGGTTCGATTGGTGATGTCGTCTATCCAGGAAGTGAGGAGATCATAGGATATAAATAAAAACTTGGCTACCTCATCGACAAAACGATCCGCTAGAATGTCATCATTGATGTTTTCTGAGTATTCTTCCACAATCGCGTAGCCGTACCTCGGAATATACACTTTCATGCCGAGTTGAAGACCGTATGGGTTATCTTCGGCAACCGCAATCGTTCCGAACCGTGTATCACTTCCTCTTCGTGGCAGTGTACCAAGTGGTGTCCTGCCTTTATTGATACGCCACGAATTGTCGTAGACCTGAACTTTTGCATGCATGGATTCAATAAACTCTTTTGGCGTTCGTTCCGGCAGGAGAGCATACAAGTCGATTTCTCCCATCTCATTTCTGGGGGCAGAACCAATTGGCGATCGGGCAATCACTTGTTGCATTTCCGGAGGAAACAGGTATTTCACGCGGGGATCTTTCAGATCCCGATCAAATCCATAGGCTTGGAAAATAACGATGTCGATATTCTGGTTATCCTCCAAGCCATAGTGTCGAAGCGCCTGTTTCAACTTTCCATACGTGAAGTTCGTGTCTACGCGTGTTAACTCCTCACGACATGTTCGGGTGCCGTCCGAATGCTGCTCATAAACGGGTTGGTAATGATACTGATAGGTCCCGATGTAGGTATGAGCAAAATCAAGAAGGGTTTTGCCATCACAAGCGATTCGGAAGCGAAACTCCGGCTTGACCAGCTCGTAGGTTTGGTTCAGATACTTTTCCATTTGGGATAGATCGTCGAAGTTGTAGGCTAGTTTGTCGATAGCAGCCATGATGCCCCATGAAAGTTGATGATCATGCTGGAAGACTTGGTCAATTTCCTCTTCTGTCAATCCTTCTTTCCATGTAGCTGCTTTCTGCTCATACGCCGCTTTGATTTCCAGACCGGTTTTCGGATCAAAATCATCTCTTCCGGTAAAGTTCAGCATTCCCCCCGTGAGATTGAACATCGAGTCTAGGGTTAACATCACGAGAAGCACAATAAAAAGCAGTGGTATCATGCTCAAAATGAGAGAGAACACCATTCGTTTGACATAACGATAAAGAAGGCGGGCCATGAGCGCGCCCACCTTTTTCAATCTTTCCATCATTCTTTACGGAATCTCCTTTGGAGTTCCAATCCCTCTTCACCTTTTCTGAAACTGCTGATAATCAAGTGTGCCTCCCCCTTGTTCTTTACTGTGCTTGCTGGAACCCCCAATTTTTCTAGTGTGTACGCTTGTTTTTCGGTAACCGGATCAGCGAACCATGCGGGTTCAACGTTCACAGACGTTTGTCGATAGGGCTGCCGAAATGCCTCTCCCGATGAATGTTGGAGTGAACTTTTCCCTTGAGATACGGGCCGGAGAGCTGTTTGCTGCGGCGCTGGCGTAAATACCGGTTCAATGCGGTACTTCCTCACAGGAACGGATGGACCAGAAGAGGTTAAAGGAATCAGCTTCCCGGTAACTTTTTCAAGATGCATTTTCTGCCTCTCCGCGTTCATCCTTCCAGCCAACGCTTGTTGATAGTTTTCCGCTGCTCCTTGATAGGTTCGTTCCAACTCCTCGTATCGAGCACCTGCATGAGATTCTGCTCGCTGTACTCTCTGTGCAGCCTGATTCACCTGATAGCCTGCTTCCAAATATTGAGCAAGGGAAGAACCAGGGCGATAACCGGCTTTCATGATTGATTGAACATCTTCGCTCCGATAAACGGGATTTACAGCCCGTTTCGTTTGCTGTAACTGCTTGTAGGCTTGTTCCACCTGCTGGCGGGCCATGTTCTTTTCCGGTGTATTTGGTTTGATGGCTTGGTAATCTGCCAACGCCCTTTCATACGTTTGCTTGGCATCCTGAACGGTCTGGTTCGCATGAATCAGCTGCGTCCGTGAACGATGATACGCCCCTTCATGCTGCTGTAACAGGTTTCTTGCTTTTACGCGTTCTTCCGGCTCCATTTGTTGATACAAAGCATCAAGGTTACGTTTGGCCTGCAGGTGATCCTGCTTCGCTGCAAAAACCGGGCTAATCTGGCTGTCAACCTGACGGAGAGCAAATGCTGCTTCCTCTTCACGCTGACGGGCTTCTGCCCACTTTTGTGGTAATTCCATCATCTGCTGGTAGGCTGCTGCCTTTTGGCGATGAAAATCACGGTCCAAAAACGGAAGCCGAGATGCTACGCTGTGGAGACCCTTTCGTACTTCAGGTGACGACGCTGCCGCGGTGAGTTGGTTGGCCGCATATCCGGAAAGTCTGGAACCCACTTTCGTTCCTGCGATCATACCGGGCGCACCTGCCAATGCCATTCCCGCTAATCCTCCAAAAGCGCCTGCACTAAACTGGAATCCACGCCGCAGGGTATTTCCAATGGACTGCCTTAGACTTTCGCCGGGTTGAACCAAGCCGCTTTGTTGATAAGCGTCACGCATCCCGTGAAAGCTTTGCATGGCTAACTTCCCTGTGTTCATGACACCCGCAATTCCAAGACCCGAAAGAGTCAGATAGGCCATCTTCCGCATCCACCCTGCTCCCTCTTGAGCAAATCCACCACCTTGAAATACTTCCCGCACAAAAGCCCCAGCTGGAATAATCGCAAGCAATAATACGACTGAATAGGCAATCTTCTCCACATCAGGGGCATCCTGCATGAGATTGAAGGCAAAACAGTAGAGCAAGGCATGAACCGGCTGCGTGAACAGGTTGGTCAGCATTTCCCGATTCCACAATCCAAACAGGTGACGCTTGGAGGGAAAATTTTGCAGCATCGCAATGATCGGGAACAGCACCAATAACCCCATGATGACAATCTTCTGCATGAAGTAAATAAAAAAGATCATCCCGTGCTGAGCCAGAGAGATCAATTTCAGCAATGCTTCCGTCAACTTGTCCTCAATGCTGTAATTCAATAACCCCTGCACGACAATTTCCGGATCGACCAAATTGGCGAACAGGGCGACAAATAGCATGGCAATATCGGAATAGATCCCCACAAGAAAGGGGATAAACAGGATTGCCAACGCTGAAAGAACCATGGTGGAGATAATGCTTCGGGCAGTAATGCGATCCTGAACACCGCTCGGAAACATCAGGTAATTTGCCTGATACCCTACGATAATGACAGCTCCTGCCCAAAAGATTCCCATCATGTAGTAGTAGATGTACTTAATGATCTGCCATGTACTTTCATTAAAGCGATAGTAGGCAAAACGGTCTTTGTCCTTAAATCGCACCTCTTCCGTACCGTCTTCGCTCTTCACAATTTCAAAGTTAAAGATTTGCCGCTCCGGCGGCGGAATCAAGAGTTCGAGCCATGCGGCTACCTTCTGAACCACGAAACCTACACTACTCCCCAGGAAGTTGGCGTCATTAAAGGCAATATCATACGCTGAAACACCAATACCGGTAAGGATCGCTCCCCATTTTGCCTTGTCATAAACTTTCTTCGCTTTTTCCCCCACTTTCGTTGCCTTATCTGAAATTTTTCCAAACCAACCGTCTTTGAAAAGATTTCCGATCCAGCTCCCTACAGCTCCACCTTTACCGGCATCTGCTTTATACACACCAAATGTCGTCAGGCCAACACCGGTAAGCATGACAATGGCCACAGTAAGGATTACGACTCGTCTCCACAATGTTTGCTCACCCCCCATGCTCTGGGAAGAAAATCTCCTGTTCCCAAGGAGAGAACTGCGTCACCACACGCACACTGTATTTTGGCTGCTTGATGATCGCGTGGTGAGCTAATCCCATTCCCAAAAATTCCAGTTCCCCTTCGGTTAGTTTGAACAGCTCGGCACATCTCTGCAGATCGCCTTCGTGTTGAGCAAAGATAATTTTCGTGTCGCTGTTCTGTATGACTGCCCTGCCGTGCTCATTCTCATAAAACTTTTGGAAGTTCTGAGTTGCCGCAATCGGCCCTCCCTTTCTCTTGCGGAACCGCCGGAAATAGGTTTCCAACGCCTTGGCCGAATACAGGTTTTTGAACAGTTCCTGGCACTCGTCCGCATCAACGCGGAACAAAGAGCCATCATCCAAATCGCGCTTTTTCAAAAAGCGGTTCTCCAGATAAGAAAGAACCACAATGTTGGCAATCGGTAATAATTCCGAATTGTGAAGATCCCTCAAACCAAATCCTGCACAAGGTGCCTTTCCAAGTTCCACATTGGTTTGACAATCAAAAATCCCAAGGGTTCCCTTATCCGTGAATCGTTCAAGGGTTAATACGGTACCTTGCAACTCGCTGATCCCTTCCGCCAGCAAACAAAACTCATGATAAAAGTTCCCAAATTGCGGCGGTTTCTTTTTTTGCTTTGTGACGAATTGGTTATTCTGAGGATCAAAATATGCGTCATGATACAAACTGCGTGGATCTTCCGTAATCCCACACTTTTCATAAGCCCTGCGCCACGCCCGATCCATATATGCTGCGATCACTTTATGATCGGCACTATCCGTCAGACCCGCCATTGCAGCTGACAGGTTGACCATATCTTCGACCTTCCCCTGCAGGTCTACAATGAAGCCGCGTTCCTTGTGGTGTTCTACTTCGATGTCTGCTGGGTTGAACCGTAAATCGGAGTAACGGCTGATCGGCAGATAGATACCTCCCAAGGTTTCAATGGTTCTTTTCAGGTCTCCTTCCTGATCGATCACCGCATGGTAAACGCCGAAAGGAACCTCTCCTGAAATGATCTTTTGAAGCATAGCGGTTTTTCCGGTACCCGAAACACCAATAAGGGAGATACCAAAATTGTTGACGTGCTGTTTATTGAAACCATCGAAAAGGACCGGAGAACCAACGTCGTAGTTTAATCCCAATATCGGGCCATCCTCATGCGGCCAATCCGATACGGTAAAGGGATACAGGTTGGTTCCCGCTGCCAAATTCATCTCCTTCCACGCTTCTTTTCGCTTGATGGCCAGAGGACTGACCGCTTTGAACATCAGGTCATGCTCATGGTCTGCTGGCTTCAGGCAGTCCTTGGTCCCGCCGAACTTTGACATGAGGCGGTCTGCCTTTTTTTCTAGCTCTTCCTGGCTTGTGGCAGCCAGAATGATAAAGTTATCGAAGTAGATTATGCGATCTCGATTGTTATCAATATCAGAACGTAATTGCTGAAGCATGGCCAGTTCCTCTTGTTTGGACAGCACACCACGGCTGGACGCTTGTTTGGCACGATCAATAAGTTTGGATTCGATTCCCTCAATACGGGTCGTTAGCCAGGACAAAATCCTGTCTTTGTCAACAGGGGCGATATATTGGATGAAATCAATATCCCCAGGGAAACTCACAAGTGGGTGCAGATATCCAAAGTCAATTTCAGACGGCCACCCGTCTACAAAAAACGATTGGATATACCTCTCTCCTACCTGAATGTACGTAGCAGGTGAGAGATCAGCAAAGTTTGGAGCCAACACTTCAATAAAATCGTGGATCGGACGATATTCATCATCCTTCTCCTTCTTGGCCGACCAAGTGAACTTGACTTTTGTTTTCAGGTTAAGCAAACGCGGGCACCCCTCTCACAAACAAGCTGTCAAACCCCTTTTCATAGAGATCAACACCCGAGATGTACTTGGACTGTTTTTTATTGCACCAAGCATGCAGAATGTCGTAAACTTCCGGTGTCTCCAGACGTTTGTATCGCCGTACAAACCGTTGGATACGCCCCAAAGACTCCTCGATACGATCACTGAGAAAGTCATTGGCTTTTTCCGGAGAGCGGGTTGGGTCATCTAAAGGAAACACAAGAAAGTTTCGGCGAACCGGCAGGTTTCTCGATGCCAGCAACTCCCGATTGAAGTGTTCTTGCTCCATCAAAAACGCCTCCGTTGTTGAACCGGAAGCGTTATAGGTACGGATAAAGTTGAACCGATTTTCTTTTTGTCTTTTCATGACTTCTTCGAGATCGACCTGACGGCTTTGAATGTACAAAGCAATTTCAATCTCCAACGTCCGCAAAAAGTCCTGCCAGCCAAAGTACACATTCCGCATCTCTTTTTCCGAACAGTGGGTCAACGGAATGGGAAAAATCTCTAAATACTTCCGATAACGGCCGTTTGATAAGATTACAAGTCCATCCTGGACATCTTCCAGTTCCAGATACTCCGGCCAACTAATGCTCTTTCTGGAGTCCAATGTATCCTCTCCTTTCCCTTCGGGTCACTCTTTTCGGTCTCAACCGGAACAAAAACCGTCGCCACCACACGATCCATGGAGATTCCCCATTGATTTTTCGAAACATGAGATAGCCCCCTGCAATAGGAAACAAGGGGACAATCTCGTACAAACCAATGGAAACGGAGACAAGCAGCCCGGTAAACGAAATAATGCAAATGATCCATTGTGTGTTGGAAAGAACGAAAAGCGGGATGTCATTTTTTATCCCTTTCGGTACTCGTGCACGCATGGTACTCACTCCGTCTTTGCTACACCTGCAGCATGTTGTAGATGACCTTGGCTAACGTAACCAGGCTTGCGATCAACAGCAATGCGATAATAATCCCGAAACCCCATGTTTTTGCGGTCTGTCTTGCGTTTTGACCCAAGGCTATGAAATTAAGAAAGAACCCTAGCAATGCACCAGAAATGACGGATGAAGCTAAAGATATCCCAATAACCCAGTTAAAAATTTTGTTGATCAGCTGACTAAAATCATTTTCGGGATTTCCTTCGGTCAATCCAAATGGATCAAAATTTGGCTTGCTGTTTACATTTGCATACGCCACTTGAGACTGAGTAATCGGGACAAACAGTGACGAGAACAAAATGACAACAAGCATCAGGATCTTGACTGATTTGACAGTCCAGCTCATGCTAATTCACCTTTCCTTTTTCAGCAATTGGGAAAATGTCGAGGCTAGCTGTGCAAAATTCCTCCCTCCCTTCAAGCATGTATTGCTAAGCCTCTCACTAATAGAAAAAGCCCGGTATCGTTTGGATACCAGGCATTCAAAATGTAGCGCTCCTAACCAGGGAGATATGACTGAATAATAATCCACGCTGTGTAGACAGTGGCCCCCCATTGGACAAGCAGCCGTTCAGCGGTTGAACCTGTTTGAAAAAGCGTTACTCCGAAGCGCCTTGAGCTCAACGGAGAAAACAGTGCAATCTTTTCAGATATGAAATCCAAGGCGAGATGAGAACCGTACCCAATCAGGGCCGGAATCCACAAGTTCGGTTGATACAACCAAGCAAATGCGACAACGACTCCGATTCCCACAAAGCCATGTGTGGGGCTTTCCCGGTTTTTTACAAGTACCAGTAAAATCAGAAGAACCCCAATAGCCATGAATAACAGTTCGCGATTTCCCCACCCGTAATGAACCAGCATCCCTCCTATCACCAAGAAAGCAAAGGGACGGAGCCATGAAGGAATGAAGGGCATAAACATCCCACCCATTCGACTTCTTGGCTCCGTTATATCAGGAAGCAACGATGTAAAAATGACCGTGCCCAGTCCCATTATCCATAGCGGCAATTCACCCCATTGATGCGGTAGTTTGTATGAGCAGTACGCAGCAACCGCAACAGTCATATGTGTGCGTCCCAGCATGGAAGGCTCTCCTTCAGGTTGAGTAACTGTTTATTGATGTCATCTAACTTTTCTCGTAGAATTGCCACTCGTTCGGGCGGGCATGTACGCAACTCTCGTTTCAACTTGGCTCGCTCCGAAAGCAATCGTTGCACATGGTTGTTGATTTCAAACAGAACTCCCATCCAATTTAATCCTCCTTTCACAAAACGTGCCCAAAACAAAAAGCCCTTTGCAACAGGGCCTCTTACTTCAAAGCTAGTAACCGACCAAATACGGTATCGAACATGTCAATTTTGGATTCTGCCGCTTTTCTTGCTTCCTCAAGTGATGTGAATTCCTTTCCGTCATCCAATGACCGATACTTTTTTGGAGATTCAATCTCAAAAACGTAAGCTTGGGTATCACGGCGAAATGTAACCTTTCCTCGATACCCCTTTTTCTTGAACGTCCACTCCACCGGCTGTAGATACGGAAAGTCACGTAAGGTAACGGGTATTAATTTCAACCACAAAACCCCCAATCATCATACAAAAATGGGTATTTTAAGCGACGAAAGGAATAAAAATATCGCTTTTCCAAGCGATTCGGAATGTGCGTATAATTCAAGCACTTTCATATTGTCAATACATAGCATAAATCATCATGGGAATGTTTTCAAGTACCAATTTACCAGAAACTCACCATGACAAGTTGTTCCGCCTCATTTCCCCCTCCTACACAAGTAACAGAATCGAATGACATCCCTTGTTCCTCTTCCTGCTGCTCTCGATCCAACCGCTCAAACCGAAAATGTTGAAGATTTGCAAGCATGCTTCTTACCTTTACACAATAGTTGAACAGACGTGCTTTTTTGGCCTGCCATTGGCCACTTGCCTGTTTCATGACAAGGGAATTTGTACCGAGTAACTTTACCGCTGTAATGCCACGGGCGAGTATTTCTTCAAGCAACACCTGGAGCGCATGATAGTACGCCTCGTTCCGATCCAGCCCTTCAACACGCTCTTGAAATTGCCACACCATTTCTCCTTCTGGAGAAATTAACCACGCAATAGCATACAAATTCTTCTTGTTTCGGGTAATGTCAAAGCAACCTGTATACATCTTGTCTGCACCATCCTTTTTTCATCCTTGCCGATATCGAACTCTCGCCATCGTACCTTGGAGACTGATCTTTGGCCGATCTACCGCGTAATAGTCTTCCCCATTATGTTCAATCCTGGTTCGTACCCAATATCCACCGTCCTCTTCTTCGTTCACCAATATTTCGATGGTCTCTCCGCAGGTGAAGTAATGATCCTCATTGATGGCATATCTGCCGCTTATGTTTTTGTACAAACGTCCCTGAGCGGTAACCTTCTTGTTCAAATAGCTAAGATCATACAAAGCTGCTTCCAAGTGTTCTGTTACTCTGTTCAGCAGATGATATTCCAATCGCTCATCAGCAGATAAAACGCTCGGCTCTATATTTTCGAGGATTTGATTCACCTTCTGAACAGTTACCGATAATGGGAGTTTCCCAAGCAAATCTTTCATGGTATTGATTTTGCCCATTTTCCTCATCCTCTCTTGTTTTTCAGTTTGAAGTTGCTCGGCAATATCCTTAAAAACATTCTTCGGTCTCAACACCTCATAATCGAAACCTTTACTCTGTAACGTTTTTTTGGTCAGTTCAACCCCTTTTCCGCCCGCCTCGTCATTATCTCGGACAACGTAAATCTTCACATCTTTCCCAACAACCCGTTCTATCAGGCACGCTTGTTCTATGGATAGATGTGAAGCTTGCATGGCCGCAGCTGGTACCCGAAGCTCTTGACGCATTAAGATTGCATCAAATCCCCCCTCTACCAAATAAAGTGTCTTGCTGCGTTTTGCCTCTTTCAGCACTTCATAAAGGCCAAACAAAACAGCCCCTTTTTGAAAGAGGCTGTCGTCAGGCGTATTGCGGTATCGTTTTTTGGAAGCGGGGACAATGGATCGGTACGTAAACCCAAGCACATCCCCTGTTACTGCGTCTCGGTTGGAGAATACGATACTGTTGGTCTTCTGATCCCATCCAATGCCATACGTTCGGATGGTATTAGCATCCAATCCCCTTTCTCTTAGATAGTTCTTGGCATCTTGGGAGAGACAAAGATCGGCAGCATACTTATGCGCTCGTTCCCGTCGTTGCATTTTGAGAAGTTTATATGAAACAGTAGTCGTCTTCTGCTTACGCGAAGATTGGTTGCGGGGTCTCTTGTATTTTCCCAAATCAATCCAAGCCCGATAAGCCTCCCCTGGTATTGCTAAAAGCACTCGGGTTTCGCCTTTGAACAATAGCTGTCTTACGTCCTTAAGCACCTTCCGTACCGCATCTCCAAAACGCATACCGTACATGTGTCGGACCATTTCCGCAGCATCGCCAGAAATGGAGCAGGCATGGCAGTACCAGATGCCTTTTTCCCTGTTGGCATACATACTTGGTTCGGTATCCCCATGTAACGGGCACAAGCAAGGGTGTTCACCCGATCGATTTTCCCTTTGAACCGTAATCCCAAGATGACGAAGATATACCGGGAGGTCAATCCACTCACGTATCCATGTTGCAACAGCTCGAACACGGTCCGTGGAAACTCTCGCCGGCAACGTCAATACATTTGCGAGAGAGATCGCAGTGATTTCACCTTTGTCACGATCAAATGTTTTTAAAGCCGTGGTTCCCGCCTGCTGATTGACCAACGTTGCAGGATTCACACGCGCGCGCGTAACCAACTGGGGTACTATATGATTCTTTATATAACTTACATTAGCAGCAGCCGGTTCTTGGGATGCAACATTGCCTGCTTTGTCCACGCAATTGCAGCTGGGGACAAATGCAACATTGCTTTCCATTTCCATTGCAACATTAGGAACGACCTGTTCCGTTCTGGCGTTTCCTCTGCCCCCCACCTCCTGAATCCTAATCTTTTCTTTAAGGACAGTCTTGGATGCAACATTACTGTCCCGTGCTTTTCTTGGGACGACTTTAACCTGGGTAGCATCCTGCCGCCACTCACCCACCTTTTCGATTTTGACCCCTTCACATGTCCGTTGTGTCTGGATCAGATTGGCAATTTCAAGTTTCCGTATATTCCTCCAAACGGTAGCTCTGTGAACTGCAAAAACATCTGCAACATCACTGATACGAACAAAGGAATGGTTGACCAAATAAACATAAAATTGGTATAATTTATTTGTGTTCATATTGGGATTCAAAAGGGACTAGCGGCATCTAGTCCCTTCTTTCTTTCCTCCTTTCTTATAGTTCTTATTGTTTTATTCTCCATACCACCTTAATCAAAAAACCAGCCTAAGCGAATGACAGCTTTCTGAGCCGTCACTTTGCCTTCTGGCTGGCTTTGATTTTCACGAACTTGACGCTGATGCCAGCTGGCCGGAATACCTTGATGATCTCGTCGGGGCGGCGGAGGATTTGCTCCTCATAGAAAACTTCACCGGTTTCTGGGTCTACGGAATTGTCTCACTACATCTCAACAACCGCCATGAAAAAAAAGCACTACGTAGGGTGCTTAAACATACTCCATATCTGTATAACAAAATGATTGTGGTGGAACAAACGATGGGTCTATCAATTTAGGATCAATTGGTGTTTCATACCTAATAACCTCGCCTATTTGTATGGCGTAGGCTACTTTTTTATTACCGAAATATTTCTTATAAAACTCATAACTTATCCCTGCATACTCAGAAGTTTGTTTCCATAGTCCTTCAATGTTGTCGTGAAGTACATTCTTAACCCGAAACTCACCTACAATCTTACCTTCTGGCATCGTAGAATAAATTACAACTGTATCAACGTCGCGTTTAAAAATTATCTTTCTAAATTCATACTTTTTTTCTTCACTGAAGATTTTTTCGACAAACTCTGGCTTAATTGATAATAAGGCTTTCATTTATACCACCTTTTCTTTGAATTAACTCGAATTGTCTATCACTTAGCTGGATGTATCCCCAATATGCATTTTCATCTATGCCTACTTCATCGATCAGTTTACCTCTTGTTAACCTCTTGCTCAAAGCAAAATTGTATGTCATTTTAATTACATAGAAATTATTAAATCTTGCGTAATAACTTTTTAACTCACTTTCTGAAAAGACACTATATGGACTACAATATTTTAGATAATCGTTTACGTTAGCAAACTCCTTTTTACTTTTTACCTCTTCCACAACACAAATTGAAGTAGCTACAGACCTAAACCGAGCTGGCCCTTGATTATCACTTGTCCTGTATATTACTAAGACGTCTCCACGTTTTAGTTGCCCTACCTTCATTTTACAGATATAAACCTTATGAATACTGTTCGTATGTGAAACATCTTCAATCACATCGAAACTTTCGTTCCTTAATATCGAATCGGGAAATAATCTTGTATGGAAATCGGGGTATATTGACAATAAATATTTATTTACCCCCTCGGCATTAATCTTCGGATAGTCTAATAATACATTTCCCGTTAATGCATTGAAATTTTTGAGTAAAACCAACTCTTCTTTACCGGTATCACCTTTTTTACCGTACTCCACGAAACCATATTTTTGAAATAGTTTTACCAGAGCGTCGTGTTTAGGGAACACAGTTACATATAACTCTTCAAGATCGTTACTAACAGCAAAGTCAAAGGCTTTCTTTATGAACCTTTCGCCGAGTCTAGTTCCATGTGGATTAATTTTTAACGTTCCGATTTTTACACGTGTTCGACCATCAAGTGTTGGTCTAATATCCAACACGGGTCCCTCTTCTTTTTTTAGGTACAGAAAAGCTTCTAGGAATCCTTCTTCATTCTCAAAAACGTATGCTCTCTCATCTGCCTTTTTAGTAAACCAGCCTTCAAATCCTGGGTAATCAGATTTAAGGGAATCGAAGAATGGATCGTTTAAGTTAATATCACGGAACTTTTTTAGTTGGATGAATTCACTCATTTTATCGGCCTCCTGTCTACTTCACTTTCGACAAAAGGGAATTATATCCTGTTGCTTATTTACTATTTTTTAACAACCACCCTCCGCGTCTGAACTTGGGACAGGATTGGCGTATTGATAATGAGAGTACTAGACAGGGATCGAGGAGTGCGGCGGCCTACTTTCGAAAGTGCACTCCGGAAACAGTTGATCAATCCTCTTCTCGGTCTGCTCTTGTTTATTTTGCACGGCTACACGGAGGGCTGTGTATGCCTTCAGCTCTTTTACAACAGCTTTACGAACCTCTCTTTCGTTCACTGGTTGCAGAAAGGATAATTGCTCTGGAGCGCTCATCTTCCGTTCCCCATGCGGATAGCCATGATATTAATTTAGTAGCGAACCTGTATTCGGCTCCCTGCGGGGGGCATTTTCTTTTTTGTCCCACTCTCCTGCGCTAAAATCGAGCAAAGGAGTGTGAACGTATGCAAAAGTCGTTTTACTACGCAATCCCCTGGTCGGAGGTCAGCTACCTTCGTGATGCCTTAGTCTCCATGGAGATTCCATTTCTCATTGAGCAGGATGACTGTCTTGATCTTGCCGCAGGCCAAGTCGCCTTCGTTTTTCCGGACATGCACGTGCGACTCTACCGGCACGTTTTTGAGTTATTCGGCAATGCTGGCCGGCGGTATCCAAGTTAACCCCCTTTCTCCTGTAATGAATGGCATCCCAAGCTTTATAAGCTAGGAAAAATCAACAGCCCTTCTCTCCTCCCAATTAGGAAGAGTCGGGGCTGCCTTGTTCAGTCCATATAGCTGAATGTCCTCAACGATTCGTTTGGTTAGTCTCGTATTACGTGCCACAATCTTGTTGTTCTTAATCGCAATCTGCAAGGCTTTTTTGGTTCCCACCAAGACTACTTTGGATTCGGCTCGGGTGATTCCGGTGTAAATGAGATTTCTCGCAAGCATGATGTAATGACTGGTCGATACCGGTATGATGACGATGGGAGCCTGCCCTCCCTGCGACTTGTGTATGGTGATACTATAGGCCAGTTGAAGCTCATGTAATTCTTCCTTTGTGTATGTCACCGCTTGGCCGTTGATCGTGCAGTACAGACCTTTCTCTTCCGTTACGTGCCCTTCTTTGTCCAGCAGGTAATCAATCCGATCAATCTTACCGATATCGCCGTTATAAACCTCTTTCGCGTAGTTGTTTTTGGTCTGAATAATCTTGTCCCCGACTCGAAAGACTGTTTTCCCGACCACGATTTCTTCCTTATTGGGGGCAGAGGGATTGAGGGTTTCCTGGAGCACACGATTTAACTCTTCCGTTCCGATCGGCCCCTTTTTCATGGGACTGAGGACAAGAATATCTGCAGCGGTGTATCCAAGCTGCGTAAACCTCACGACGCTGTTCCGAATCGTAGCAGCGATCTCTTCCGGCTTTTCCCGCTGGATGAAGTAAAAGTCTTGTTTCGCTGGATCAATGACAATTGACTCGCCTTTATTGATCCGGTGAGCATTGGTAACAATCTGGCTGTTTTGCGCCTGGCGAAAGACTTCTGTGAGCCGCACGTGCGGAACGCCAGCGTCTAACATGTCTTTTAGTACATTTCCTGGGTTCACGGAAGGGAGCTGATCCTGATCCCCTACCAGTAGTACTTTCGTTTTGTTCGGGTTGATCGCTCTAAACAACAGATCGGCCAGCTGGATATCCATCATGGATATTTCATCGACGATGAGTAAATTTGCTTCAAGCGGATTGCTCTCGTTGAATTCAGGCTCCTCTCCCGGCCGGAAGTTAATGAGTCTGTGAATGGTAGCTGCATCCAGTCCGGTTACCTCCGTCAGTTTGCGGCTGGCCCGTCCTGTCGGTGCAGCCAAAGCAATACTTGCCACTGGGTTAAGCCGTTGATACACATCAATGACGGCTTTTACGCTTGCGGTTTTCCCGCATCCTGGACCACCGGTTAAGATCAACAGGTTTTCCGTGAACAACTTCCGGATCGCCTCACGTTGTCCTTCCGCCAATACGATTTTGGAACGAACCTGGTAGTCTTTGATGGCAGTATCGATAGCAGCCATGTTTACGTTGTTACTGCCGCTGCGCATAAATTTGAGCAGGAGTTGGGCCAGTCTCTTTTCGGAGCGATACAAAAAAGGAGGATAGACTCCCTCTTCCTCAATGATGAGGCGGCCGTTTTCCTCCAGCTGAAAAATCCCCTGTTCTACCTCTTCCCGTGTAATGTGTACGTCCGTGTTGTGGTTGAGAACCTTCAGAACCTCATCGATCAACTCTGCTTCTGGAATGAAGCAATGGCCAAAATCGAAGCACATCTTTTTCAGAACATAATCCACACAGGATTCAATCCGGAACATCGAATTGGGCATGATGCCTATTCTTTTTGCGATTTCGTCCGCCTTAAGAAAACCGATGAGATCCAGTTTGGTGAGCTGGTACGGATTCCGCTTGATAATATCCAGCGTGTTGGAGCCAAACTCTTTATAGGCCTTCACGACAATACTTGTGCTTATCCCGTACTGTGACAGCTCCATCATGATCTGTTGAACCTCAAACGATGCCCGGACACTGGTGACAATAGACGAAGCCTTTTGCTGACCAATTCCACGGATCGGCAGCAAGCAAGCTTCTCCTTCTTTCATGATAATATCTAATGCGTTCTCACCCAGGACATCAACAATCTGCTTGGCTCTTTTCTCCCCGCAGCCTTTCACCAAGGACGATGAAAGGAAAGCAATTACCTGTTCCTTGCTTTTCGGAATCGGACGTTCCCAACGCTCGACACGGTACTGTTCGCCAAACTGGGGATGTTTAAACCAATCGCCGTAAACCGTGATTTTCTCGTTTGGCTCAACCCCATAAATAGTCCCGATGATGGTAATTTCTTCGCCATCGTCTTGCTTAAGAATGGCAACAATGAAGTCGTTGTTCGGTTGCCGAAACTTATAACGGACTAATGTTCCGGTTTTCCCACTCAATGTTACACCTCCTCGTTGTGTCACTTTTTTGATATAGTAGTTTTAAGTTTGGTAACGAAATCAACTCGGGTTACAGGCTTACACTATGGATCAAACAACATGTCCTCATCTCTCCCCCCAATAAAACATAATAATCACAGTAACAAGCCAAAGGATGCTAGCAATTATTTTCGCTGGTTTAAAGGAATCCATTGTTATCTCCCTCTACTGTTTTTTCCTCAAAAAGCTGTACAGATTAAACAATGTCAGGAGAATATCCAACAAGCTGATGAAATGTTGTCTACAGGGGAATTTAACTCGCATCTGAACTACTATTGAGCGATAATGCTAATGTTTGTTTTGTCCGTCGATGAACGAGCAGCCACATATCGGGCAACTTTTTGCTTATTAACCATTCCTTCGGATTGAGGTTGCGGCTAAGAAGTACGAGTTTTTGCGTTCGCGTCAGGTTTTTACCGTTTTTCACTGTCTCAACTCCTTCTTCTTCTCACTTCCGCCGTTAAGCCACTGAGCCTTGATGTTTCATCTCTTCTTCAATGAGTACCGGCAGCCACTTGATTAGCCATTCTGTCGGGATGAACACGTTGGGTTGGATCGCCTGGGGCAAGTGTCGCTTAATCAAATCAAGAACAAAGTCGTAAGAAAGAGAAAGAACCCGCTTGGATTTCCGACCGATCTCCCTTTCCTCTATCCTCTGCCCAATGGAACTCACTTTTTGTTTGAAGCGCTCCACCATCTCCTTGAAAGACACGCGCTTACGAACCACGTTTTCAGCCTTGGCTTCTTCAACTGCAGCCTGGATCTCAACCGCCTGAACAGTGTCAGTCTCTTTTTCAGGTAACACCAGGCGAATCTCCGGCTCCAATTCTGTACCGAGATTACGAGCCATACGTTCTATCTCTTCCTGAGAAGTAAACAGCCGTTGTTGAATCTGCTGCCACTTCCGAACCAACCCGATCACAAATGGGATGCCGCTTGTTAAAACGCAATACAACTTCTCCAGTTGATCGGTGGTCCAATTCATCAGATCGGCACCGATAAACAGGTAGCTTTTCACCCCCTTCTCATAGCTATATTTGACGCGGTGAGAAACCTGAGAGACCCCCTTCCGGAAGTGGCATACAACCACATCCTTCAGGAACGCGTATGAATCATCGGACTCAGCCAGCATTTCAATTTTCTTCTTGAGAAGATTCAAAACGTTGTGTTCCCGACCGCTCAAAACCATCAGCTCAACGTATTGCATAACGACCCCTCCTCACTTTTTTCCGAATCTGACCACTAACAAATGGACAAGCGCCTTTATGATCGTGTCCTTTTGTTACTACTCAGTTTCAACTTGTAAGAAAAACGATAGGGAAGACTAACTTCCCCTGAGTAACCACTACTTTTTGGTATCTGTGCATATGGATTCTGCTTTTTTTAATCCAGGTTCCGTAAGCAAAAAGGGTGACGAGGTACCTGTTTCCTTCAAATTGGACTGAGCATCTTGCAGCTCGATGAATGCCTCCTCTACCAAGGAACGTTCCATATGGATCTCCCTCCTCGGATTCCGTTGTTGGGTGACAGATCTGGATCAAATACCGGGCATCATACTCCTCCGTGCAGCATGACAATCGCGTAAAGTGGAGATAATGAAAACAGCGAGTAGGAAAAAGCAGGAATAGAACTAAGAAAGAGAAACAGCTAGAATATTCAAAAAGATGTTGAGTTACTAGGCCGAAGACTTGGTGTTTTTCTGTTCCTGTTCACGCATCCAGGCGTCGATGCTCTCAACTCGGAAGAAAATGCGGGAGCGAACCCGAAAATGCGGGATTTCCTTTTTGCGAACCATCGCGTAAATCGTGTCACGGTGGACGCCGATGTATTTCGCACATTCAGCGGGGGTCAGTGTCCCTCGTCCCATGGGATTTCCTCCTTTCCGCGCCATTCAGGCGGTTTGTGGTTCGTCTTCAGAACAACTAACCGAATCGTTTAGTTCAGGGCTTAAAAAATCTCTTGGATCAACACCCAATGCCTTGGCAATGATTTGCAACCTATCCGTACTAATCGGAGAACGACCAGTAGCCAGATAATGATAGCCCATTGCTGTTATGCCCAACTTCTTTGCCAGAAATGCTTTTGAAATGCCTTTTTGGACCCTGATCTGCTCGATTCGTTCGTGCACCGGAATCAACTTAATCACCTCACTTCTAAACGAATCGTTTATCTTATATTCTCATCTTATTGTAAACGATTCGTTTAGTCAATGGTTTTTTATAAACTTTTTGTTTATTTTATTAAACGGTGCGTTTATCCGTGATAGACTATAATCAATGGAGGTGATTACTATGACTCTCGGCGAAAAATTAAAGAGCATTCGGGAACAGCGAGGTTGGACGCAATCCCAAGCAGCTGAGAGACTTGGCATATCATCTCAAGTTGTATCCAATTACGAACGGGATTATAGATCTCCTGACAAAGAGACGCTGACGAGAATAGCTAAAGTGTACAACTGTTCGGTTGATTGGCTTCTTGGTGTGACTGACAACCCAGAACGAATGGACTCCCCCTCCTCTTCCGACAAAAAGGACGATAAAAACGCGCGCATGGGCCTTGCCTTTATTACTGGCGGAGAAGATCTTACCGAAGAGGAAGCTGAGTATTTAAAAGAGAGCTTGGAACTGTTCCGTAGGATGAAAGAAAGACGAGCGAAGGAACGGGAAAAATAATCCTTTATTCTAGTGTAGCTTTCATAGCCCTTTGGGCTATTATTTTCACCTATATATACGAACATACGTTTTGTCAGGAGGGGTATTCAATGAATCTAACACTCTACAAAATGACACCACTTGAGGAATGGATTGCTGAAAAATACCTCGCACATTCCATCTTCACGCCAGAAGACCTTGATATTCACCGGATTGCAAACATTTTTGGGGGTGAAATTTCCTATCTCCCGACAAAATCTCATGCCCGTTGGATTGACGATGGCTTTAATGATTTCATGATCATTCTCGACTCTCGTTTGGACGAGCCTTCTTTGCGGAGTGAATTTTTTCATGAGTTATGCCATCCACTCCGTCACGTAGGTGATCAGAGGACTCTCCCCAAGACTTTCCGGGACCTACAGGAGATGCAAGCCTCCCTGTTCCAGCAGTATGCAGCAATTCCCTTCTTCATGGTCCAGGAACTTGTTTTGCCGGTCTACGAGAATGAAATTCCTTTGTATTTGGCTCATACGTTCAATGTTCCCGTTTCTCTGGCGACCCGTCGATTCAATCAGATAAGAGGCCGTATCAGCCAGGAAGAATACAGTCAGAGGATTGCTACCTATCTTCAGAGTCAGTACAGCAAAGCAGATCCCACAAACTGGTCAGACGAAACAAAAAGGCTCTTTCTGACTGCAATAAAAAGAAAATTTCAAAAAGGACAAGGAGTTGTAATACGATGAAAATTGCAGTTTTTTACGATTATTTCGAGGGGGAGCTGGCCCCGCTCTGGTACGTCATCAATTTTCGGAAGGGGGAACTTGATTGGAACAAAGATATAGCCTATATCCCCATAGCTGCTCCCTTCCAACGACAGGGAGCGGAAGATTTCTCGTCGGACAGCATGGGGATAACGGTGACGCTTGCAGATCTGACCGTGAGCGAAGATAAACCAGGGAAGTTCGGGATTCGGCTTGACCCTCTCCGTAGGCGCGCGACGGAAAACATGCTAGATTATTGGGATGCCGAATTTCTGATGCTGCAGGTGGCAGATCTCGAAGAAATCCTGCAGATGAATCCATGGAGGTGAACCAAACATGGCAAGCATTGAAAAACGCGGCGCTAATTCTTGGCGTTTAACCGTTGAATTGGGGTATGGACCTAATGGAGAACGGTTGCGTGAAAGAAAAGTCATTAAGGTTGAAGATCAGGCGTTATTGAAAACAACGAAGAAGCTCAGAGAATATCTGGAAAGTGAGTGGCTTAAATTCAAGATGGAGGTTGAGGCCGGTGAGTATATTTCCCCCGAAAAGATGACATTGGCTGGGTTTGTTGACGAATGGAGAGAAAAGTATGCCAAACGAGAACTAAGTGCTAAAACATTAGAGAACTATCTGATCCAAATTAATAACCGGATTATTCCTGAATTCGGCCACATGCGTCTCGATCAGATCAAACCTCTCCACATCGTCACCTTTATAAAAAAACTTGAAGAAGAAGGCTCCCGGAAAGACGGCAAGGAGGGAAAGTTATCGTCTGGGATGATCGAATATATCCACCGCGTCTTGAAAAATATATTTAACCGTGCTGTTGAGTGGAAGGTAATTAAAACAAGCCCTATGGACGGGATAAAGAAGCCGAAAGTTGAACAGGCCGAAATGAGCGTATATGACGAAGCCGAAGCTCACCAACTGTTCTTGGCATTGGAACATGAAAAGCTGATGTGGAGAGTCATGATTGCCTTGGCACTGACAACTGGCCTGAGAAGAGGAGAACTGCTTGGATTGGAGTGGAAAAATGTTGACCTGGAGGCCGGTACCATTGATGTCCGCCAATCGCTTACTTACGTGAAGGGGATCGGCTACGTTGTAAAGGAACCAAAGACAAAAAATTCGGTCCGGATCGTGTCCATTCCCCCAAGTTTATATCATGATCTGAAGGCGTTGAAAGTTCAGACTAGCAAGGAACGGATGCAATCAGAGGAACTATGGGAAGGTGGCGATCGATTCTTCGTCTTTTCCTCCTGGAACGGAAAACCACTTTACCCTTCCAGCGTAAAGACTTGGTGGTCACGTTTTACGAAGCGGCACAAGCTGAAGTACATCCGTTTTCACGATTTGCGACATACTTCGGCCACTCTTCTTATTAACAAAGGTGTCCATGCCAAGATCATTTCAGAACGTCTCGGACATGCTAACATCCTTACGACCATGAACATTTATGGTCACGCTTTACGATCTGCTGACCAGGAGGCTGCTAAACATTTTGAATCTCTCTTCGACAGTCAGCCGAAAAGTAAAAAGGCCTGATGGTCACAACGGCCAAAAAATTCGTCCCCAGCCCGTCCCCAATTATGAGTTTTGACGCCTGTATTAGTCTTTTTCAGGCGGTTATTACAACAAAAAAAGCCTTGATTTTCAAGGCTTTTGGCGTTTCTGTTATGGTGATCCGGACTGGGTTCGAACCAGCGACCCCCACCCTGTCAAGATGGTGCTCTCCCAACTGAGCTACCGGATCATGGGATATGTGTGTGATCGTTTAAATGGTGGGCCCTGTAGGACTCGAACCTACGACCAATCGGTTATGAGCCGACCGCTCTGACCAACTGAGCTAAGGGCCCGAATCGTATCGGACGTCGATCACATTTATTACTATACAGCATCGTTTAATGGATTTCAAGAGGAAATGAACAATTTCTTGTAAAAATTTTCACTCGTACCAAAAGAACACTAAAAAACCCAGTGAAATCAGACTTGCTTTACGATAAAAAAAGCCCTAATCATCTATGTTCAGCTGTGTTCCACCCAAGATTGCAAACAAAAAGCCATTCTCCACCGCTACCGTCCACATCCTCCCGACAAGACAGGGGGATCACATACAAAACCTAGAATCACACTCAAAACTGCATCACATCCATGAACTGCACCGGTGAAGAAATGGCATCTACGATTTACCTCAAAACCTACCTATCATTAAAAGCAACTCTGAAGAGCATTGAAGGCCTAGTTTCACAAAGACCTAGCTTCGCAAACGTCCTCGCTACCCTCCAGCAAAACAAACAAGATAATTAGGTAACGATCACAACAATCTCCCTCATCCCTAACCTAACCCGCCTGCTCCGTCCCTTTCCCTTTCTCCTCCACGTGCAGCTCGGCCTCCTGAATCTTCAACGCCTCACCTCTCGCCAACTCCGCCTCTTGCTCATCTCTCATCCGGTGAGCCATCCGGCTAGACGCATTGGCTGCCACACTCGCCACAAGGTCGTCCAAAAACGTGTGTACACGTCCCTCTCCCGACTTGGTATCCAGCCTTTTGATCACCCCGACCTTGTGCTTATCCAAATGTCCAAAAGTGGTCACGGCAATACTTCCATATCCAAATACAGAACCTAGCGCCAATGTTTCGTCGCATCCGAATAATCCTTCATCCGACGCGATAATCGACTGGAGAGGCTCGGACAAGAGTCCCTTTTCCGCTAACGTATCCAACTCAACGCCAACCAGGATGGCGTGCTGCATTTCCCTTTTTTCCAAGACGGCTTTCACGCTCTCGATGCACTGCCCCATTGTGAGATCGGGATGGTACGGCGACTGCATCAGATACACGATCTCCGCGATGTCCTCCACCGTTACTCCTCGCTCTGCCAGGCGTGCGAGCGCTGCGTTTCTGACTTCGATGCTGTGTACTTGCTTCTTCATATAAGAGACAACCCCTTCCACAAATCGAGTGAAGTCGTTTCCTACCATAGTATCACACGCTGACCAAATTGCGACAATCTTTCGCCCACAGCCTGACCCTGCACTCAAACTCTTGGGCATGCCCGGCCGCTCCTGTATAATAATGAACAGAATATCCTAATAAGGAGGACACCGCAGTGGCCCTTGAGGAAATCATCTTGGACAGCCGGCATTTGGGGACGCCGGAAAAACTGATTGTCTGCACACCCCAACGCTACTCGCCACTCTACTCGTATCCTGTCCTCTACGTACAGGATGGGGAAGACTACTTGGCGATGGGCAGAATGGCGACTTTGCTGGATCAGCTGAATCAGGATAAAGAACTGCCAGATATCATTGCTGTCTTTCTCCCTGTCGAGAAAAGTAAACGACATGACCGTTATCATCCGGACGGCAAGGATCATATCGCCTACCGTCGCTTTCTCGCCGATGAAGTCGTGAGCTATGTCGACACGCATTACTCCACCCATCCTTTGGGCAACGCTCGCACACTGCTTGGTGAATCGTTGGGCGGCGTCGTCTCCCTCTTCACTGCACTGGCCTATCCGCATACGTTTGGACAAGTTGCATGCCAGTCGATTGCAATGGACGAAAAGCTAAATCGGCAAGTAGCTGACACAGACTTTGCGGTACCGCAAACCTTCTATATGGAAATCGGGACGGAGGAAACGGCTGTAAGCACTGGCCGTGGCACCTTGAATCTTCTCGCATCGAATGAAGAACTGCGCGATCTTTTGCGCACGAAAAAAGCCACCCTCGTTTATGAAACGTTTGAGGGTGACCATACGTGGGGCCACTGGCAGCGTAATCTACCGCGTATGCTAAAGACGCTTTACGGGTAAACTTACCGTGGCTGTTCTTCCTGTGGACCTTCATCCTTGATAGGCGATACGAGTACCTCTTCGAATTCTCCTTTTCGTATCGCAGTCAAGATCGTGAAGGTCAGCACAGACAGTAGAAGCAGAACGAGAAAAATGAATGTGATCATCATGGCCGTATACATGCAGTGCGGCACCTCCTTGCACTACACAGTCTTTCCTTTGGCGTAAGGAATATACGGACCCACGCTTAACATTACACAAATGAAGAATTTTCTGTTAAAATAATATCTTGTAGAGCATGATCGATAGTAAGGAGGAGTGGTTCTGATGATGTACAGTATCGTTATATTCCCATCTAGCAAGGTGCAAGAAGTAGCCAACTCTTACCGGAAACGTTATGACCCGGGCTATGCTTTGGTTCCTCCCTATATCCGTTTGAAGGAAGCCTTTGAGCTGGACGAAGCGAAGCTGCCTGAGCTGGTGAGCCATCTGGAGCAGGTTGCCTCCTCTACCGATAGCTTCTCCGCTCATTTCCATCGGGTATCTTCTTTCCACCCTACCAACAACGTGATCTATTTGGCTGTGCAAAACAAGGAACCATTTAACGAGCTACATCTAAAGATTGCTAATCAGTGTGTGAATGAAAAAGAAACCTACGCATACGTACCGCATCTGACCATCGGGCGCGACCTGTCCGACGATGAGCTGCGAGATGTAACCGGACAACTGAGCATGGCAAAAATCGACCTGACCAGCGAAATTGATCGCTTCCACTTGGTTTATCAACTCGAGGATGGCATCTGGAGCGTTTACCAGACCTTCCTTCTCCAAAAATAAGCAGCTCTATACTCATGCAGCAATCAACTACCCTCCCTGCGTATGATTTCGTGGGGAGGGATATTTTCTAAAAAAGGACGATTACCAGTGAAACAACAAACCTACCAGATCCATAAAGTCACGACTGAACAAGAATTGGCGGATGCTCTATCCGTGCGCAGAGTCGTTTTCATCGACGAACAGGAAGTTCCTGAAGAGCTGGAGATAGACGAACATGACACGCTAGATGGCGGAACGATTCATTTTGTGGCCTACCGCGATGGAAAGCCTGTAGGGGCAAGCCGTCTGCGTACATATGCACCTGGTGTGGGAAAAATCGAGCGAGTAGCCGTTGCCAAGACAGAACGCGGTACTGGACTGGGCCGCCAAATCATGCTCGTGATGGAAGAGCTAGCGAAGCAGCACGGCTATGACAGCCTGAAGCTGAACGCACAGACACAAGCGCAACGTTTTTATGAAAAGCTTGGCTATGAACCTTTTGGTGACCTGTTTGACGACGCGGGTATCGAGCATATTGCGATGGTCAAATCCATACGCGAATAAACATTGCTGCGGGGTATCCCGATTACCTTAGCCTGAAAAACAACCTCGTTTTCGCTATGATTGTAAAGCGAAGCGAGGTTGTTTTTCGTTTGCACGGAGTTTACATGGTTTGAGGCTTCCTCATTGGTGGCTCGTGCGAAGAGAGCTTGAAGCACCTTTTTGACATTTCCGCGCCCTTGCAGCATTTTATGACTTGGATTTGAGACAGCTCCCCAGCCCGACAGACATCCCGTTACAGGGATTTTCGCACCCAAAACATACGGATGCGTATCTTTTCCAATAAATCCCAATGTACAATATAGGAGGCTTTCTATGACGCATGTTTTATCAATCTCTTCTGCTCTCTTTTTATTGATGGTTTCCTTACTGCATTTTTATTGGGCATTGGGAGGAAAATGGGGCACTGAATTCGCGATTCCCACAACGGCCGATCATTCGCGTCGAATTTTTTCACCTCGGAAAGGCGGAACGATCGTCGTCGCCTGCTTGCTTGCTTGCTTGCTTGCGTTTGCCAATTAACTTTTGCTCGCTCAGAGTGGTTATCTCGCGCCAATCGTAGCACCTGCTCTGATTCAATGGGGATGCATCGTGGGTGCAGCTGTATTTATCCTGCGCGCTGTAGGAGACTTCAATTACGTTGGCTTTTTTAAAAAAGTGTAAAACACCCAGTTTGCCCGCTGGGATACAGCATTGTTTAGCCCGCTATGCTTGTGGTTAGGGATATCATTTATACTGGCGTTGTTGTAAGAACACCAAAGACCCTCTTCCAGCTAGTAGAAGAGGGTCTCTCGTTACTTCCGCTTCGCCGCGATCGCACGTAGCTGTTCTACTGCTTCCATCGACGCCGTATGAGTTCCGAGCATGGCATGAAACGGTTCCTCTCCGCGCCAGCCATGAAAGTCAGAGCCGCCTGTCACGACAAGTCCGTGTTGTTCTGCCCATTTGCTGTAGCGCATTCTTTGTTCCTCATCGTTATCCGGGTGATTGACTTCAATCCCGTCTAGTCCGAATACGATCAGCTCCTGCACCAGCTCATCATCGTCATACAGCCCTGGATGAGCGAGCACCGCCACTCCACCCGCCTCTTGGATTAGCGTAATGGCTTCTTGCGGTGTAATGCGCGGTGGATTGACATAAGCCGCTCCCCCTTTGCCTAAATACTTATCGAAGGCCTCCGCAATAGTAGAAACGACTCCCAGCTCGATCAGCTCTTCAGCAATATGTGGTCGCCCGATGTTTTTATCCGTTCCTTGCTTGCGTCGGTATACATTTTCCAGCGTTATGTTGATACCAAGCTCTTGCAGCCGTGCAATCAATAACTGATTTCGCTCATGCCTTGTCTCTCGCAAACGGAAGAGACGCTCTTCAAAAGCAGGGTCTTCATACGGAACAAAATAACCGAGAACGTGAATATCCTGCCCCTTCCCCACTGAGCTGACTTCGACCCCCGGAATAATTTCCACACCGAGTGCGCGGGCCGCCTCGATTGCTTCTGGAATCCCGGCTACCGTGTCGTGATCCGTGATCGCCAGCGCAGTGAGGCCGGCCTCCTTGGCCAAACGTACATTTTCCGCAGGCTCGCAGGTGCCGTCTGACGCTTTTGTATGGGTATGTAAATCTGCCTTAAGCTGCATCTTCATCCACTCCTTCTTTTCTTTTTCTACAAGTCTGAATTGGTATCGCCATACATAGTATGAGATTAAGCCTGATTTCTCAATGGTTGAGCCGAGGAGGATGTCCATGCGGTTAAAAAACAAGACCCTTACCGGTGTCGTTCAGCCACTCTCCTATGTCGACAAGATGCTGCGGCAGCAAGGGTTCCACCGATCTGGCGGGGACAGTATGCCCACGTACGATGTCGTCATGTACGATTCCGCCAGCAGCAGCGCGTATTTCCTGCGCATCCCTACCAACTACACTAGCACAACAACGGGAAAAGGGGAGCTGAATGTCAAACTGGGTCATCCGTATTTGGAAGCGAAGTTTTATATGAACACATCATCCGAAGAAATTTTCTTCATTCCGAAGGCCGTCCGCGAAGCTGCAGAGCATAAGCTAGCAGAAATCGCTGATTACCTTTCTGCTCCCTCCGCTCCATCCTGAACCGTTCTCCACAACCATCGATTTTGTTCAAACCGGTAAGCCACCCTCTTTGTTTTCTGAAGCCCGACCAGGTACCCCATGAAGGCCGTCCGAAACAGGACGTAGCTCGACGCATTTTCTATCGTAATGTGTAAACGCTCACACAGGAGGGCTAACGCATCTTCTGGCGTTCTCTCCTCTTTTAAAATCTCGCAGATCACTGAGAAAATCCGCTCATGCCAAGCAATATTTTTGTTCACCGCATCATGAGAGGTGGTGGTATATGCTCCGTGCCCAGGCAAGTAACCCTTGTAGTTGGTCGCAAGTAGTTTATGAAGACTGAGTATCGTCTCATGCGCATCGACAAGAAACGGAAGCTTGTGCTTTTCCAATACCTCTTCGCCTAAATAACTGTCGGCGGCAAAGCAAATCTCGTCACAAACAACGCCAACCTGCTGCCAGCTATGTCCCGGCAGAGAAAGGATAAAGAACGGTATGCCAGCAATTTCGATCCCTTCATCCAGTGGAAGGAGGTGGTCCACCCGCGAAGGCTGTGCCAGCAAGAACTTGTTTTTGAGATCATCAAGTGGTGCTGCACCCATGTTTAAGTAAATTGGCTCAAGAATGGGATTTCGAATAATCGTCTCTTCCAGCGGTGGCGCATAAACACTAGCCTCGGGCCAGCATCCGAGCAAGTATGCGTTGCCACCGAAGTGGTCGGCATGAGCGTGTGTTTGAATGATTGCACACAAGGGCTGGGCGATAGCGTCCAGTCCTTTCTTGAGTTTTTTTGCAGTCTGAGTATCCAGACCAGAGTCGATCAGGATCGCTCCATGCTCCCCGATGACGAGGCCAATGTTGACATGACCGGGAAAATAGCCGACGCGCTCTGTTATCATTTGAAATGGTTGTGCAGACACAAAAGTCCCTCATTTCATCCTTTTCCTATTTATTTTCTCCAAAATGACGCCTTCCCCTTCCCCGCTCGAATATCTCTTGTTCTTGCTCACATACATAAGTGGAGAACGCTCAGCGCTTAAGTCGCGAACGAAGCGGGCCAATAATCGTATAAGGCGGCAAAGGTCGCCCAAGTCCACTAAACATATGTGTTGTTGCCGCAACGGCGACAATCGTCAACAAGGAGAAAATCATTCGCTCCATCCCGATTGTCTGAATCGAGCATAGTACAATCAAGCCATCTATGAAAAAAATCAGCAAGGCAACTCGCAGCTTGTACCTTCTGGCTAAAAATTGCGCGAGCAGGTCTGTCCCGCCTGTATTCGTTTCGTAGGCAAGCATCAAACCGATCCCCATCCCGATTAACACGCCGCCAGTAACTGCGGAAACAGATGTTGACCACACATTCCAAGCTCGCAGGTCCGAGAGAATATCAATAAAAAAAGCAGAAATCAGCATGCCGTGAAAGCTGTGCAAGAACAATCTGCGATCATAAAAAAAGACGATGACATACACAGGAATACTGACCATAATCATCACGAGCCCCGGCGGCATCTGCATGTAATACGTCGCCAACAATCCAATCCCGATCATGCCCCCGTCCATCAGGCGATGCGGAACCAAAAACAGGTTGACTCCCAGACCTAAAAGCACGCTTCCTGTGAGAATCGCTACACTTTTTTGCAGCCAGTACACGTTGCTCCCCTCCTCGGACCGTGCTCGTTTATGTGTATGATCTGAACGATTCAGGTATGTCCAAGCATTGGCTGGAATGCGCTCGATCTACTCGGAACGTTTTGACTGTTCGGTTGACCTATTGGTATACTTACGAGTAACAAGAAAACCTATATCGTAGCCTAGTTAAAGGAACAGTGGCTACCTGTATATAACGAATATTTATCCGTTTTTGGTCGTACATGTAAAATACCATTATCGTATCGGAGGTGAATTCTCCACCTTTCGCACTGCGGGAGGCGGAGGTGTGCTTGGAGAGTCCGATAGGGGAGATTACGCTGAATCTGCTGCTCGTGGTGTTTTTGGTTCTTCTGAACGGCTTCTTCGTCGCAGCAGAATTCTCGTTGGTAAAAGTTCGCCAAACTCGTCTGACCCAGCTCGTAAGTGAAGGCAACAATAATCGTGCCCGCTACGCACAAAAAGTCACGCGAGAGCTCGACGCCTATCTGTCCGCCTGCCAGCTCGGAATTACACTGGCTTCGCTCGGATTAGGCTGGGTCGGTGAACCTGCCGTCGCCCATTACGTCGCGCCCATCATGGCATTTTTTCAATTCCCTTCTTATTTGGTCGGTCCGACCTCACTAGCGATCGCCTTTGCTATTATCACATTTTTACATATCGTTTTCGGAGAGCTTGCGCCTAAGTCATTGGCGATTCAAAAAGCGGAGGCCACTTCCCTGTGGACCGCCGCACCGCTCATGTTTTTTTACAAGCTGAGCTATCCGCTCATCTGGTTTTTAAACGGAGCAGCCAATCTGCTGATCAGACGCTTAGGGATAGAGCCTGCCACCGAAAACGAATCCGCTCATACGGAAGAAGAAATTCGCCTTCTCATGAACCAGAGTCATAAAAGTGGTCATATTGACCAAACCGAGATGGCGTTAGTCGATAATGTGTTCGTGTTTTCCGAACGTCTTGCCCGGGAAATCATGATCCCACGGATTGATATGATTTGCCTTTACGATGACAACACCTTTGACGAAAACCTCGCAATCATGAGAGAATCGCGCCATTCACGCTTTCCCGTCGCGCATGAGGATAAGGACAGGCTGATTGGCTTTGTGCACACCTCCGATTTTTACCTTTCTGCGTTGACGACCGGCCAGGCAGAGCTAAAAGATTTCCTCCGCCCCTTACTCACGGTACCGGAGTCAATGGAGATTAGCCATGTCCTGCGCTTAATGCAAAAACGTCGTTCCCAAATCGCCATCGTCATTGATGAGTACGGCGGAACGGCAGGGATCTTAACAATGGAGGACATTTTGGAGGAGATCGTCGGGGATATTCAGGATGAGTTCGATGAAAATGAACGCCCTGAAATTGAAGAAAGCGCCAGCAATACGCTCTCGGTTTCCGGTAAAACTCTCTTGACAGAACTGAATGATTACATCACGATTGAGGTCGTTTCCGACGAAGTGGATACCATTGCCGGCTGGCTGTACAGCCAGTTAAACGAAGAGGTAGCAAAGGGCAAAACCGTCACGTTTCAAGGCTATCTTTTTACAATCAGTGAACTGGAAAACCATCGCATTACACGGGTGAGCATTACATACCTGGGAGCAGAAGAATCTTCTTCTCTGCCTGAGGGTATCATGTCGCTGCACTCCTAATCGTACTCTCAACAATAATGGCAAGTGTCCCCTGCCGACAGGGGGCACTTCTTGTTTCCGAGGTGTCATGATGAACTATGCCTTACTAGACAACAAACCCATCCTGTTGCTACCCGAGAACTACAACCGCATACCGTATTGGCGTATGGCTGCCCGACAGGACAAGGTACGCTGTCCAGCCTGTGCATCGGCGCTTCGTCTTCACGCTGGCATCAGCTTTGAGCCTTACTTCAGCCATTCAGAAGGAGCTGAATGCCCGCTCCTGACAGAAAACGGTCCTGCTCCCCTCGATTCGTTGCATGCAATAGATGAGACAGCTGCAACTGCCTTTCAGTCTGTCTTGGCTGCTACAGAGGAACCACTCGCTTTCTCGACCCAGGAGCAAAGTGAGCCAGTCTTAGACGAAGAGAATCCAACTACGATTGGCTCTTTACGCCTTCCGAAAAAAAGGACGATAGGTACGAGCACGACACCTCCCCCACCAGCTGCTAAGCCGCCGGTTTTCCGCAAACGCTTGATGCCGAAGAAAACCATCTCGCACATGGCTGAGCAAATGCGCGATCACTCGCTGCACCCGGGACAGCAGCGAGCGGTCCACACGACCGAGGGGCCTTTGCTTATCCTCGCCGGAGCAGGCAGTGGCAAGACGCGCGTCATGACAGCACGCACGACTCACCTCATTTCGGACCTAGGCGTCAAGCCGAATCAAATCATGGTCGTGACCTTTACGACGAAGGCTGCAGATGAAATCCGCCAGCGCATTGCCCGGCAGCTTCCCGCTGGACAAGCACGTGAGCTGATTGCCGGAACGTTCCACAGCATCTTTTATCGAATGCTCTTGCATCATCAGCCAGAACGCTGGGATCAGCAGCGTCTCTTGAAAAAAGATTGGCAAAAATGGCGGCTCATGCGTGAAACGGGCGCACTGCTTGGTCATGACGACCTTGTCACGTTAAAAGAAACGGAGATCACGGAAGCACTCGGCATCGTCAGCAGGTGGAAAAACGAATATATCCTCCCACAAGAGGTCGCGTATCGCGAAGCGACTACCGATGCAGAAAAGCGGGCGATCCAGCTATATCCGCTGTACGAGGCAACGAAGAAAAAGCATAATTGGTTTGATTTTGACGACATGCTCATTGGCTGCTACGAAATGCTGCGCGATGATGCTCCGCTTTTGCGCCGTTACCAGGAGCGTATTGCCTATGTCATGGTCGATGAGTTTCAGGATATCAATCGCATTCAGTACGAGACAGTCAAGCTGCTCGCCGCTCCGCAAAACAATTTGTGCGTGATTGGTGATGACGACCAGTCCATTTACGGCTTTCGCGGCAGTGATCCGCAGTACATCTTGGGCTTTACCAAAGACTTTCCGCAGGCGACGACATTCACACTGGAGGTCAATTACCGTTCCCACTCGTCGATTGTCAGTCTTGGCTACTCCCTGATCGGTCACAACCGGGAGCGCTGGATAAAAGAATGCCAGTCCTTTCATCACGAGGAAGGCGACACGTATATATTCGAGCCTGAAGACGAAGAGGAACAAGCTTCCCGTATCGTAGATGAAATTGTCCAGCGTCGCGAGCATGGGGCGATACTGGGGGAATGCGCAGTCTTGTACCGCACCAACGAATCTGCGCGACCGATCTTGGAGCGCCTGAGCGAGGCCGGTATTCCTTTTCATTACACACAAGAAGAAGATTCCTTTTACCAGCGCCAGACGGTTCGCTGGACGCTTCACTATTTACGGCTCGCATTGAACCCGGATGACACCGATGCGCTCAAAGAAATACTGCCGACCCTCTACATCTCAGGAGAAATGTGGAATGCCCTGCGCAGCCAAGCGATCATCGAAGACAAGCCCATCCTGCACGTTCTTCCGCATTTGACACAGCTCAAGCCGTATCAACGCAAGCACATGCAGCACATCAACGAGATTCTCACTGCATGCAAGGATGTTCCGCCTGCCCAGGCCATAGAGCTCATCTATGAGGATGGCAAGCTGCGCGACTATCTGAAAAAACGCGCGAAAGACCGGGAAGATGGCCGGGAACGTTGGAGTGACGAGCTGCAGCAAATTTTGGCGGCGTCCAAGCGCCATGCGACCATTCGCGATTTTTTGGCTTATATCGATCAGATGGCACGACAAGAAAAAGAGTGGCGCACGATGCGACCACTCCCGGACGAGGCTGTACATGTATTAAGCATCCATCGAGCAAAGGGTCTTGAATACGACCACGTCTTCTTGCCCGATCTGGTGGAAGGTGCCCTTCCTCACGAGTACACATTGGATGAACTGCGAAAAGGCGGCTCCGGTGCCCTCGAGGAAGAACGTCGCCTCTTATACGTCGCGATTACCCGGGCCCGTCACAGCCTGTGTATCGGTATCCCCCGGGAGCGATTCGGTAGAAAGACCCGCACCTCCCGATTCATCGCCGAGATGGGCAGGTAAGTACTGAAAGCCACCGCCCATATAAATCAAGAACTCTTCCATGTTCGTAATCAATGGAAACACAAAACAGGCCCCCTTTTACGCATTTTTGGTATAGTATGCGTGGAACGGGGGCCTGTTATTCTTTTTTGGTAAATGTACTTCGGGTTAGCCGCCCATGATGCTGTAGCCAGCATCGACGTGCAGAATTTCACCTGTAATTCCTCTGGAGAGATTGCTGAACAAGAAGAGAGCTGTGTCGCCTACTTCCGATTGATCAATCGTACGGCGCAATGGAGCTTTTTCCTCAATTTCTTTCAGGACGGCGTTGAAATTGCGGATTCCTTTTGCAGCCAGCGTACGGATTGGACCAGCGGAGATCGCATTGATGCGGATGTTCTCTTTGCCCAGATCGTTCGCCAAATAACGAACAGATGCATCAAGAGCAGCCTTGGCTACACCCATCACGTTGTAGTTCTGAATCACACGCTCGCCACCCAAGTAAGTCAAGGTCACGATGCTTCCACCCTCTGTCATCAACGGACGAGCTGCACGAGCAACTGCAACCAGGGAGAATGCGCTGATGTCTTGCGCCAGTGCGTAGCCTTCACGGGATGTGTTGACATACTCACCTTCGAGCTCTTCTGTCTTCGCAAACGCGATGCAGTGAGCAAGACCGTGAATGACGCCCACTTTTTCTTTGATTACAGCAAAAGCTGCTTCGACATCCTCATCCTTCGTGACATCGCAATTGACCAACAGCGACTCTACGCCCAATTTTTCTGTGAGCGCTGCCACGTTTTCACGAAGACGCTCTCCTTGGTATGTAAAAATCAGATTCGCTCCAGCATTATGTAAGGATTGCGCAATTCCCCAGGCAATGCTGCGGTGGTTCGCTACACCCATGATGACGATGTTCTTTCCTTGCAACAATGTATTCATTATGTATTTGCCCCTTTCCCAACTTATTCCCCTGCATTATAACCGATCTTGTCCAAGGATACGAGAGGCGATAATCGAGAGGAGAAAACGAAAGGGGCTGTGAAAAGACAAAAGCCATAGGAAATACGACTTAATCTGTGCTTGCAGGCTGATCGGTTGGCGCAGGTAGCGCTTCAAAAGAAGCCCAAGATTCCTGTAATGGATTCAGCGAAGTCCCCATGACCGGGAATTCAGTCAGTGACTGCAATAGATCATCTGATTGCAGTTGCTCTTGATGGTTCATGCTGTCAGTCCACACTCCCTTCCTCCAGACTAGACTGGCTTGGAAGATGGCTTTTTATGCATGCAAGTGGTTCGCGTGCAAATATGCAGACAGAATCAAATACACGGCCATGGCTCCGACAAAGTACACCCCGTACTGTGCCTTTTTGGTTTGCCCGATATAAGGGACGAGATGACTGGCTGATACATACAAAAAGATCCCGGTTGTCATCGCCAACATGACCCCGGACCAATTCGGCGGAAACATTCGCTCAGCAAATCCGAAGCTTAGCGCTCCCGCAATCGTCGCGATTCCGAGAGATGTCGCCCCCCAAATTGCTTTTTTCCTCGAGTTAGTCGCTGCGAGCAAAAGGGAGGCAATCGTAACGCCATCCGGGATTTTATGCAGCAGCATAGCGACCAGTACAGATACCCCTACTTCGGAATCCATCCGCAGGCTAGCGATCAGTGAGACCCCTTCGACAAATGCATGCAGCAAAAATCCGGTCATGACCCCGATGACTCCTGTGGACCCAAACTCTCCGCTAGACTTACTGATTAATTCCAAAGCAAAAAGCGTCACAAAGCCAACAAGCACAAACGGCATCATCCACAAGCTCTGGTCGGAAAAGACATGCGGCATCAAATCTAGCAGCGTAATCGCCAGCAGAAGCCCTGCGCCAGCACTAATCATCGCAAACAACGCCTCGGATGACCAGGCACGCAGGCATAACAGCAGTCCCCCGATACTGCTCGCCAAGGCAGCAGTCAAGAGAACTATCCAGAAAACAGATTGCATCATCTGGCCCTCTCCTCACCCAATGAGCAAAGACATGTATACTCATACTCCTTCCATATTACGCGCCTGTCCCGGTCATTATGAGTAGCCTACTGAATCTGACAAAATACGACGATCTGTCCAAATCGGACGAAACTCCACTACTTTTTAGAACCTTTGTCGATTCTCTCTTACCCGGAAAATTTTGGTGCTATAATGAGTCCACCGGGAATACCGAGAGGAAAAAAAGGAGTGATTCTGGATGGATGTACAAGTTTGGATGGCTTCAAAAGAGGTAGCTGATCGCCTTGATGTGCATGTTCGTACACTACGAAATTGGCTGGACTTGTTCGTACCTGCACAGGAACGTCTGAAAAATCCGCAGGGTCACTATTTGATCAGCGAAGCAGGCTTTGAACTGCTTAAAGAAGTGAAGGAACGAAAAGATAATGGCAACAGCTCGTTAAAAGAAATTCAGCGCCAACTAATAGAAGAAGGACGCCTGTCCGAGGAAATGCTCATGGAAGAAGAGCTTGCGGGTGCAGAAGAGACCGCGGTCACACTCAGTGCCACCAATAAGCTCGGAGCGGGAATGCGAGAAATGGAATTGTCCGTCCAAGAGGCGTTGGTCCAGTTTCAACAGGAGCTGACACAACTGTCCTCCATGAACAATATGCAAACAACCATCCTCCAAAAAATTGCTGATATCGAAGAAATGCAAGAATCACTTCGCTTGGAAATGCGTCGTGTTACGTTTGAAATGGATCTCATGCAACAGCGCTTGACTCGTCGAAAAGAGCGTTATGCCCGCCACGAGCCTCGCTGGTCACTCAATCCATTCCGCTGGTTCACACGTTCGGATCGCGCTGCCGAACAATAATCATTTTTTCTGATACGGAAAAAAATGACAATTACAAGAAGTAAATCGACAGCGGTAGTCTCACATCCTTTTATTATGATAAAATGGTACTACATTAACTGACTGAAAATCAGGACTATTTACATTCTGTTGAAAAAGGACTGGGGCTTTCGTTGTGAGAAAATTGCATATTACTTCGGTGAAGCCGGGTGATGTCATCGCCAAGAGCGTGTTTCAGGAAAATGGAAACGTTCTGTTGGGGATCGGGGTACAACTGACTCCCCGTTACATCGAACGGCTGGTTCAATTGGGAATTGATACCCTTTACATTCAAGACAAGCACACGGAAGATATCATGCCGGAAGATGTAATCCGCGATGAGACGCGAAAAGAAGCGGTGGATGCCGTGTACAAAACGATGACCACCCTCATGGATCAGCCACAGATCAAGCGCCGTACGTCCGTTCCTGATTTCGGGAGCAGTTTTCAAAAGGTTTTTCGGGAAATCTTTCAAGATTTGAGTGGCCGCAAAGACATCTTGGTCAACCTGTCCAGTCTGCACGTGTTGGATGGCTACCTTTTTCACCACGCTGTCAATGTCGCGATTTTATCAGGCGTGGTAGGTATGGCCAAGGGCTACAATCAACAGCAGATGATGGAGTTAGGTATTGGGGCTCTTTTATTCGATATCGGCATGACGCAGGTTCCCAAGGAGCTCTGGAGCATGAGAACCGAGCTAAGTGCAGAGGATCGTCAGCGCGTTCAATACCATACCGAAGAAGGCTTCAATATTTTGCGGAATCAACACAATATCTCCGTCGTCTCTGCACACTGTGCCCTACAGCACCACGAGCGATACAACGGAACCGGTTATCCCCGTCAGCTCTGTGAGAAAAACATTCACGAGTATGCACGGATCGTCGCAATCGCAGATGTTTACGATGCCCTTGTTTCCCCACGTCCGTTTCGGAAAAGCTACTCGCCGAGCGATGCTACCGAGTACTTGTTTGCAACGGGGAATACGTATTTCGACCTCGATCTGCTTAAGCTATTCCTGCAGCACGTCGCTATTTATCCGATAGCTTCTACCGTCTTGCTAAGTACAGGGCATACGGGTGTCGTTTCCAAGGTGAACGCGCTTGCAGTGAATCGACCGACGATCCGTATTCTTACCAATGAAGATGGATCTGAAGTAGCCGTCCCTTATGAAATCGATCTCTACGATAAAGATTGGATGAGCGTTACGATCGTCAAAACATTATAGCCCCCCAAAAGAAAACTGAGAGTCCTTCATCTCAGTTTTTTGCTGTACTCCGACTGTTCACTTGCGTACGCTGCCAATACCCCGCAACGAGTACGAGAGCAACCAGCCCGATTTTGATTGCATATTCCAGCCACACTCTCCCCGCGAGCCACTCATGCACCGTTTCCTCCATCAAAATCATGTTCGCTGCGGTAACAGCCAGAACACCCGCACCAGCATAAACAAGCCAGGCGAAGCGCTCCATTGCTTTTAGAATGAGCTGACTGCCAAAAATCATGAGAGGCACACTGATGAGAAGTCCCAAAACGATGAGGACGATATCCCCCTTCGCCGCTCCCGCAATGGCGAGTACATTGTCCAGCCCCATCATCACATCTGCCACGACAATCGTCCTGACCGCTTGAACCAAATCTTCACTAGAGTCGATTGCCTCCTCCCGGTCATCCTCTCGCAGCAGGTTGTAGCTGATCCATAGCAGAATCATACCGCCGATGATGTACAAATACGGGATTTTCAATAAATAAACAGCAAGAATCGTAGCAATCACGCGTACGATGATAGCAAGAAACGTTCCCCACAAAATTGCTTTTTTCCGTTGTTCGGAAGGAAGCCTCCGACAAGCGATGGCAATGACTACTGCATTATCTCCACTGAGCACGATGTTGATCGTGATGATAAGCAAGAGCGATGAAAAAAAGGCGGATTCGAACAAATGGATACTCCCTCCCTGTACGATTTGCCCTACTCGCCACCCTTGTCCGGTGGCCCCGATATTTTGTATGATGGTAACGAGGAGGGTTGTCGAAATGTCGAAACAATTCGTTATTGAAGCGATCATGTTGGCTATCTACGGGGAGTTGATGGTCCCATCGCAACCAGTAGAATATCTGATACCCGCGTCGACAATCTATGAATTGGACGAATTTATCCAGAGTCCTGAACCTATCATGCCCTATTCTGGTGATGATCAGTATGTGCGCCAGATTATGAAGGAAATGAGCCAGTTTTTTGCCGATCCATTCAACCGCAAGCGAATGGAAAAAGGACTGATTGCCCCATGGTCCAAAGTTCCTTTTACATTTCCGAACGGGGTAACCCTGACGGTTGTGAAAGTAGAAGACAATGCTATGTGGGGAGAAATATTTGATCCTGTAGAGACGCAGCTATTACTGACATCCATGCGCTATGAGGCCCCACTGCTGACTGACCAGCCTGATTATCAGGATCGGATATTGGAATATATCGTGCCTGTTCAATTTTACGATGTGGACGATTTTGATTTTGCGCTCGAACAAGGAATCTCGTTGAACGATCTTCGCGAGCCTTAAACGACAACAAACAGACCGATGAGCCTACGCTTGTCGGTCTGTTTGTTTCTGATGGCTTTTTATCAAAAGAAAATTGGCTCTTTTATTTTTCGTTCATTATGCGTATAGTGAGACAAATAAGCAGCTTGCCGCGCGTATTCCGAATGAGAAGCGGAAGGGTAATCAGTCAGGTTTTGCAGAGTCAAAAGGAGGATTCACCATGAAAGTGTCACAACATTCCGCACAATCACTTCGGCAAGGCGTCTGGGATGCCCTGCCTCTCATAGCAAGCTATATTTTATCTGGGGTTATTTTCGGCATGATGGCATTGGCAGCAGGACTTACTACATGGGAAAGCATCGCTATGTCTTTTTTTGTATACACAGGGGCTGCACAGTACAGCGCGATCGCGATGATCACGGAAAATACGGGCATGTGGGCCATTATTATTACCACCTGCCTTCTAAATACCCGCCATTTTTTGATGGCTCTCTCCGTATCTCCTTACTATCAGCGATTTTCTGCTGGGCAAGTAAATACACTGGCCTTTTATATGACCGATGAGCAGTACGCCGTCACACTCAATCGTTTTCGTCATCATCCACCTGACGTTGCTTACATCGTCGGCGTAAGTATTTCCTTGCATTTCTGTTGGGTTATGGGCACGTGGCTTGGAGCAGTAGCAGGACAATGGATACCTGATCCGGAGAAATTAGGGCTTGGCTTTAGCTATATTGCTATGTTTATTGCACTCTCTTATTTTCAGCTCACTTCCATTACTCGCATCTTCACATTTCTGTTATGTGGCGGCTTAGCTGTCGGCGTAGCCATGATATTGCCGAACGGGCTTCATCTATTGGTAGCAGGTCTCGTTGCATTTCTTATCGGCTATGCGCTGCCGAGTGACCAGAAGGAAGAGCCGAATCTCGATACGAATTCCGCGCAAGGAGCTGAGACTGCATGAGCATGTTCTGGTTGTTTGTCATCATGGCAATCGCCACTTATATTTCGAGGCGTGCCTTTTTACGCTTACCCGGTCACTGGATGTCGCCTCGCTTAAAAAACGGGCTGACCTTTATTCCTGTTGGAATCTTTGCCGCACTCATTTTTCCGGCGCTATTCGTCCAAAATCAAGAGCTCGTGTTTCAACCGATCCTGCTGATTGCGGGCGTTGCTTGCCTCATCGTCATGGCGTTGAGCAAAAATGCTTTTCTCAGCTTTGGTGTCAGCATGACCATTGTCGTTCTCGCTTCCTTGCAAATCATCCCCTGAAATAGTCCATAAGTCTTTGCCTCGGACAAAAAAACGTCCTGAGGAGGTTTGTCCATGGTACAATATGGGTAAAGACATGGAAAGCGGTCCGGGGAGGAATAGTGCACATGGAAATGACGAAAAGAAGCAACGGTACGGATTGGGACGCAGACGCTACAGTTGACCAACAGATTTTGTTTAAAATGGGGAACGAGTATTACGGACTGTCGATCTCGCTCGTACGTGAGATCATCAAGCCACTGCCCATCACGCGTTTTCCTAAATCACCACCCTATGTCGAGGGAGTTATTGATCTGCGCGGGCGGATCTTACCGATAATCAACTTGCGGAAAATGTTTGGCTTGGAGCCTTTGGAAGAAACGGATGATACACGTTTTGTTGATTTGCAGATGGACGGACTGAATATCGGGATCATCGTAGATGCTGTATCTGAGGTCATGAATATTCAGCAGAACTTGATCGAGCCTGCACCACCCATTATCGCCGGAGTGGAAGGCAAGTATTTGCACGGTATTGCCCGTCTGAACGACAAGCTGATCATGCTGCTTGATGTGGACGAGATTTTTGGACAGTGGAAAAAGAAATAAGTTGCAAAAAGCCCAGTGCCATCTTGCACCGGGCTTTTGTTCTCTTTTGTTCTCCTTACTCCCTGCCTCCGCTTGCTAAATAGGCATAGTTCACCCACACCATTTCTTCAATTCCCAATATTTCTTTGAACAGGTCAACCGAGTCGTACAACAGTGAAGCTCCCGTATCGTCATCGACGTTCGTCAAAAGCTGCAAGTCGAAAAGGGAACGTAACTGCTGAATCTGTTTCGGACCCACGATCCGACTAAAAGACTGCGGTTTGATTCGTGTGATGCCTTTACCTACCTCTCGCCGATACAACTCCGAACGCACTACCCTCTCCAGTATGTCTTCATACTTTTGCCGAACATCCTCGCTGTCTACGATTCCTTCCTGCAGGTCAATCTCCGGGTAAAGCCTGCCAAACTCGGCCTCCGCCATTTCTACATCGAGCGAGTAGCTAATTGTCGCTGACGCAACCTCGAAGCCTGCATCGAATAAACGAAAGCCCCAGCCATTATCCTCAGCGTCATGAAACCAGAGGAGGGGTACGAATTGCTTGGACAGTCTCAGCAAAAAATCAAGCGTCGTGGAGGTTTCCAGCCACTCATCCTGCAGGAAAAATGCGTTCCAGTCGCTGTTGACGTTTCTGTGGAAGTGTGGCTGCTCAGTCTTGGATAAGGCAATCAGTACTTTCGGTTCGTATTTGCGTGGATAAAGAATGCCGGTCGTGAACTCACCCATCCGTTTTCCACCGCTTTCTGGAAGGCTTCCCTGATCCTTTCTTCTTAGTCTATTCAGGCAACGCTTGTTTTTTGCTGTGATCTTTATCAAACGTGCTCGTGTGGATAATCGTATGTACCGCCCCCTGCGGCAACAACTCGGATCGATACAAATGGAATTGTCGCGCCTTCCATTGCGGTGGCTCCAGCGCTAGATAACGTTCATTCCAATCCGGGAGGGCAAGCTCATCCCCATCGCGATGTGGCCCGCGTGCCAGCGTAATATGCGGCCGATACCGCTTCCGATCGTAGGACAAGCCTTCATGCAATTCGAACCGTCTGCCCAACAGCAAATGAAGCTGCTGGAGAGGGGAGAGTTGACCGCGCAGTCCCAGCCAGAGCACACGTGGATGCAGGGCATTCGGAAAAACCCCGAAGCTGCCAATACGCAACGTAAATGGCTCGATGATCGCACTGACGATATCCATGTCTTCACAGATGGCTGGAACGAGCGAATCTTGGACTTCTCCGAGAAAATGCAAGGTCAAATGCAAATTGGAAAGAGACTGCCACCTGTCAGCGGTCACATCTTGCTTGAGCCGTTGTTGAACATCAGCAATATAAAGAGCAGCCTCGGCTGGAATATCTAATGCAATGAATAAACGCATTTCTTGCCTCCTTCGAAAAAAATAGCCCTCCAGTGACGGAGAGCCATTTCCCATTCATGCCGCGTTAGGCAGCCATCATCTTTCCGGTTACGATTCCCAAAACCGTCCTGACATATTCTGCAAGACGCTCCGATCCAGGCTGGTACGTAAAGCGCAAGGTCAGCTCACTATGACCAACATGACCGGCGGGAGGGATATTCCAGAAGTACTCCGCCTCCCCGAATAAAATCTCTTCTATCCGCTGCTTCTTCCCTTCGATATCGATACTCGGATCATGCGTCAATGAAAACTTCATCATGACAGAAAAGGAATCTGTCCAAACGTGATCACGCTTATGTAATTTACCATGAATAACAACGAGACCGGCTTCCCCCCACAGGTTGTACTCCAGCAAAGCCTGAAACTGCGGATGGACCTGTAGCTCTAGGGCAGGAAGCCCTCCTTCGATCGTAAGTGCATGACGTTGTGCCAGTTGCTCAATCTCCCTTTGAAAACGGTGGGCGCAATCAGAAACAGCCTGGAACAAATTGGGTTCTACAGCGTACATCGTCGTCACCTCTCCCAATGGATTGTCTGTCTTACTTATTTCGAATTCTCGCTTGTCGTATCCTTTGTTGAAAAATGACTTATTTACCCTTATTTCATCGAACAGCAAAAAATTCCGTGAAGAGTCTTTTTTCACAATCTCTCAACAATTACAGATAAGGAACTGGCATTCCTGGAAACGCTTTCGCAAACTCCTGCGCGAGACGCTTTTGTACGTCTTCATCCAGCTCCAAATGATAGAGGTGACCGCTTTCATAGCGCAAAAGTGGAAAGGCCCCCAGCTGCAAGGGAGAAGCGTCCTGCGTCTGCACATATTCCGGCAAGGTCATCAAAAAGCGTGAAAACGGGTTCGCTTCATCCTCCGACATATGAACCACCTCGAACAAATGCGAGAGACTGGGAGTCAGCACGATCATGACGTAATCGTCTGCTTCCGCCGCCCATACTGTAAAGGAAGTATCCCGGACTTCGCTTCGCGCGTGCCTTCGCATGACCCAGATAGCTTGCTGCACCGTACTCATCAATAAATGCTGGGCCCCCTCTTCACCATGAGTATCCCGCATGCGCTTGTACTGCAATACGAACGCCATCCCCGTTTCTGTGAAAACAGATGACGGCAAGCTCATCGCTGGTAGGCTTTCTGTTTCTTGCTCACGCACCTGTGCCTCTACGGGTAGTGTATCCGGTGTCCCCTCATAGAGCGCGCGAATCATCTCCTGCGTACGAGCCACTTCTGCTGGAGAAAAGGAGATCGCCTCTGAATAGATGTGGGTAAGCTCCCCATCCGCGTAAGCCAAGTAGTGCAGAGCGGCGTACGGCTGCTCAAGCAGTTGTAAGGCCATGCTCCTCTCTTCTGTGCGCGCAATATCGAACGTCAAGGGAAACCCTAGCGGATTCAATGGGTCCGACAGCGTCCAAATGACAGCAAGCAGTTTATTCTGATACGTCTTGAACTCGAGCGAAACGGCGTCTTTCGTCTGCTCACTGAAAGCATCCACCGACTCGAACACCAAATACAGCTCCACTTCACCTGTACCACTTAGACGGACAAAATAAGGAAGCCCCTCTTTTTCTGCCAGCTTGTACAAATCGTGATAAACAACAGGATCGAGAACCTCCCCCTGCGTTGACTCGTCTGGAGAACGCAGGGTGTCATCGGGAGTGAGCGGAGGGTAAAATTCCTCATTCATTTCTCTATTCCTCCTGTTTTCCCCATGCTTGCAGCATTGCCCAATTATCCATTTGTTTTAGTAGCGTCCGATCCGTTGCGTCAATGTGGACGGGGGTAATCGCGATATAGCCGTGCTTGAGCAAATCGTAGTCCAGCGGCTCTGCAAGCGGCATCACTTGAGGATATTCGCGCGCCAAATAATAGCCTTCCGCTTCTTCGCTGTATTTGTCTTCATAATGGTTCATAGACAAGGTAGCCGGCACCATGCCTTTTACCTCTGCAAACGGGACATGCGGAATGTTAATGTTCCAGAATACCTCCGACGCCAGCTCGCCTTTGATTGCCCGATCGCTGAATTCTTTTACGATTGGACGAATCATCTCCACTACATCGCCGTAATTGTCTTGATCGAACCAGTTATCATAGGAGAGCGCTACACCTGGAACCCCCAAGATAACCGCTTCTCTGGCACCGCTGCACGTACCGGAGTAATAAATGTCACGTCCGAGATTCGTCCCGACATTGATCCCCGAGAATACAATATCCGGCTTTTTGCCTTGTTCAAACAGGAGGTGATATGCAGCTTTTACACAGTCAGCAGGGTTGCCATTGATCGCCCACGCTTTCACTGGCATTCCATAAAAATCGCGCTGTTCAGGTGCAAGGGCACTACGATACGTGATTCCGTGTCCAACCCCGCTTTTTTCTTCGACTGGCGCCACTATATAGATCTCTGCCCCCTCCAGAGTGAGCAATGCTTCCACCAACCGCTTTATACCAAGAGCATCGATACCATCATCATTCGTAACCAAGATCCGCAAAATAAGGACTCCTCCTTCATCGATAGCCAAACAACTCGCTAAAACGATATTTTTCTTATTGTACTGTAGAAAACAAGGCCGCGCCAAGCTTCTGCCAAAATGAAAGGACCCCAATCATATTGGGGCCCCCGCTATTCACCTACAATTTCTTTCCAGCGTTCACGCCAGACAATGCCTTCGCGAATCCATTCTTCGACTTGCGCCTGCTTTTCCTCCGAGATTCCAATCAGGCAAGCGATCCGTGCAATCTCTTTTGTCTCTGACGGCGATAGCTTTCGATCGATCAATGCCATATGATACAGCTTGCGCATCATGACGAGCTTTTCTACTTGGGTCATGGCTACCAAGTCTTCCACGATGACCTCCGGACGCTTCGGATAGTCCATATCATCCATTAAAATTTGCCGTTCTTTCAATGTAAAATGCTCCGAATTCACGATTTCATGAATGCGGTCCATTTCTTTATTTCCTATATAACCGTCGGCGTGCCCGACGCAAATCATTAAGCGAATGGAAGCAAACAAAATGTGTTTGTCCTTTTCGATTTTGGTATACACCGGCATGGTTCCTCCTCAAAAAAAACGTAATGAACACGATAATATATCTACATAATTATAATACGATGAAAAACGAAAGCGGTTTCACACGATTATGTGACAAATTTATGCTATTCCCTAACAAAAATGCGCCTGAAATCAATCCAGCCATAGGCATCCAGACTAACCCCAGATAACCGCGGATGCGCAATCATTTCTACCCGATTTGAATACAAAGGGACAAACGTACTGTACGACGCAAGCGTATGCATGATGCTGTCCACGTAAGGTTGTCGGTCTTGTGATGTTTGGACAGACGCCATCTGGCTCATCAAATGTTCAATCTCTTCCTTTCCAAGCGGATCTAAATGATGAGAAATACTCAACGCACCCGCGTAAAGAAATTCTCGCAAAGACAGTTCCGCCCTCTCGTCCACATTGGCACTATCTACAACCAAATCTGCCTCTCGTAATAAGGAAGGCAAGGCAAGTTCTTCTGGGGACGCATACCTGATCTCTATGGCAATTCCGTATTCCTTGCACGAATTCAAAATCCACTCGGCATCTTCTACGTGATCGGGATCTGGATACGTATACAAGAGCAACGCCTCGCCCTGATATCCGCACGCTTCGAAAATACGAGCTAGCTCCCGTGAATCCGGCACCTCTTCTTTTTCATGGAACGAGTCGGCTCCACCCCAGATAACTGCACGCTCTCTCGCCCCCTGCAAATCCTGTCTCAAAGCTCGTCCACTTATCATCGAGGCAAGGAGCCTCCGAAACGCCCGATGTGACAGCGGACCATCCTTCGCCCCATTCAAGCTGACATATTGAAAACAATCTTCCAATCTGACAACGTCACTCCAAGCAGGATCGGACGTATCCCGTTGATAATCCAAAGCCGTTACAGACAGGAGCGTCTCATCTGCTTGTGCTTCCACGGCCATGCCAGGTACGCACCAGATTTCTATACGGTCCAAGAACGGCCGTCCTCCAAAATATGGCGTAAACACTTCCAGCACGAGCATGGAATCATCGTTTCGTACAACCCGGAACGGACCCGTTCCTACAGGCATTTGGGCAAATTGATCTCCCATCTGCTGGACGTAATCCTGGGGTACGATCGCCATATAGTCCTTACTCAACGCCTGCAAAAACAGTTCATCCCGTTCATGCAAGCATATCGTCAACACGTGGTCATCTTTCACCATGATGGACACAATAGAAGCGGCTAGCCAGCGATGTTTATAGGAATGCTCCATTAAGCGCAGCAACGAAAAGCGCACATCTTCCGCAACAAGCTGACGGCCATGATGGAATAAGACACCTTTTCGCAAGTAAAAAGTCCATTGCTTCCCTTCTTCACTTGCCTCCCAATAAAAGGCAATTGCTGGTTCAATTGTTCTCGTGACAGGATCAAACCGGACAAGACAATCAAAGAGATGCTTGACCATATGTGACTCGGAGCGCAAAACAATATGAATGGGATCAAGCCCTGCGAATGGTCGATTGTAAAACAAACGCAATGTATCTACTCTGCCTCTATTTCCCTTTTCCCTCATTACACGAGGTCCAAACTGACTATTCATCCATCGTGAAAAATTTTCATCTAAAGCCTGCAAATCTGAACGATATTGGTCAATCATCTCCCGTGCAGAACGGATTTCCCCTTTTTGCACGAGCTCCTTCGCTACAGTCAAAACCAGGTCTGCAGGCTCTAACATACATGTTATTACGGACCGATTCCCTCGCCCTCTCCCGGGCTGCCAGACAACCCACCCCTGGCTTTGCATTTTTTTCAAGGTCAAGGTTGCATTTCGCAATGTACAAAATAGAATCGCTGCTACCTCAGCTAATGATATGTCCAGCGGACGCCCAATCTCTTCAGTAGGTCGACCCGCACATAAACGAATGTATTGTTCAACTAGCTGCATCTTGCCACCACCATTTCCGCTAAAACATGAAAAAACGATTCGCCTAATCGTACGCTTTTTCTCCTGTCTTTGCCACCTTACAATTCTAAAAACACCAACGAACCGGAAAAGCCGGAGAAAGGACTATCTTATGACACATAATTCCAATGCTCTTAGCCGATTTATTGCTACGTATCCGACACTTCTATGGGTCCGGCTGTTCGGCGAAACACTCACTTCTTTATCCAGCGCGATGATTGCTCCGTTTCTTGTCCTGTACTTGAGCGAGAACGTCGGTGGCTCTGTCACCATGACCATGCTGGTGATTGGCTTGCAGCCCTTCTCCGAAATTTTGCTGACGTTATTTGCAGGGGGTGTCACGGACCGTTATCGCCGAAAAACGATCATGCTACTCGCCCTGTTCCTGCAAGGCTTCGCTATGCTCGGAATGGCTTGGGCAGACTCGATGCTGGGCTTTGCGATCCTGTACATCATCAACGGCGCTGGACGCTCCCTGTTTATCCCTGCCAGCCGCGCGCATCTGGCAGATACGATTTCCTCCGCACAAATGGCCGGCGCTTTTGCCCTTCTCAATACTTCTAGCAGCATCGGGGCCGCATTGGGACCTTTAGTCGGAGTCATCATTTACAAGTACGATCCTGCTATGGCATTTTTGTTTACTGCTATTTCGCTATTGGTCTATGCGGTTGCTGTCTGGTGGAAAATCCCGCAAACACCCCTGCCCGAAGCTCCTGCCGACGAAGCAGCAGGCGTTCATTCACGCGGCTCCTGGCACGCCTATCGACCTGCCCTTGCTATCATGATGTTGTCTTTGCCGATCAGCCTGTTTTACGCGCAAACGGAGACAAACCTCCAGCTTCATCTAAAAGACACGCTGCCAAATTATTTGCAAACGCTCGCCTTGCTCATTGCGGTAAAAGGTATGATGCTGCTCCTTTTCGAATATTTGCTCGTCAAATGGACACAGCACTTACCTGCCCGCCTGTTAATTAGTGGTTCATACATTTGTTTTCTCATCGTCGCATTGGGCTACGCCTTTATCGACAACGTACCTGTGCTACTCGCCCTGCAAGTGCTGCTCGTCATCGGTGAGAGCATCGGTCTGACTCAGCTGATGGCCTTCGTCACACGAATATCACCTGTCACGATGCGCGGACGCTACTTTGCCATCACCGGTACACACTGGGATATCTCCCGCACTTGCGGACCGTACCTGGGCAGCCTCGTCTTCCTTCATTATGGCGGAGGGATGCTTTTCACAATCGTTGCGGGGATCTTACTTATCGGTGCAGGCATGATGTACGTGTATCTTGCCAAGAACGAAAAAGCCTTCCCGCTTGAACAGGAAGGCTGAGTCTACCACTAGGTTAACAAAAAACGATCTTCACTGAAGCTTTCTCCACCGCGTGCTGTTTCGAAGGCTCGAAGCAGATCCTGCGGTTTCATCGTCCGTTTTTTCTCATCTGGAATATCGAGGATAATTCCCCCATCGTGGAGCATCAACAGTCGATTCCCCATGTTCAACGCTTGCTCCATATTATGCGTGACCATGATTGTCGTCAGTGTGTAGCGCTCCACGATTTTTTCCGTCAAATCCACAATGAGCTGAGCACGCTTTGGATCAAGTGCAGCTGTATGCTCATCGAGAAGTAATATCTTCGGCTCTGTGAAGGTAGCCATCAAGAGGCTAAGCGCTTGACGCTGACCACCTGAGAGGAAGCCTACCTTGGTCTTCAAGCGGTTTTCCAATCCTTGATCCAGTTGCTTGAGCTGCTCCCGGAACAGCTCTCGCTTGTGATTATTCACCCCAAAGCCCAATGTGCGGCGTTTTCCGCGTCCCAAAGCGATTGCCAAGTTTTCTTCAATCGTCATGTTTGGCGCTGTACCAGCCATTGGGTCCTGGAATACTCGTCCAATCAGTCCAGCCCGTTGATGCTCAGCCAAACGCGTCACATCTTTTCCGTCAATCGTGATCGAGCCGCTATCTGGGGTCAACCCGCCAGAGATCATGTTCATCATCGTTGATTTGCCGGCACCATTACTACCGATAACAGTGATGAAATCTCCTGGTTTGACGTGCAGATTGATGTCTCGAAGCGCGATCTTTTCATTCACGGTTCCTGCGTTGAATACTTTATTGACGTTCGTAATTTTAAGCATCGCTGTTTCCTCCCCTTACCGAGCGCACCGCTTGCTTTTTCCAGATGCCCTTGGCAATAGTTGGAACCGTCAGTGCAATAATAACAATCAACGCGGTAATCAGCTTCATGTCAGAAGGATTGAGTCCCGCATCTAGCGCCAATGCAATGACCAAGCGGTAAACAATCGAGCCGAGAATGACAGCGAGCGTCACTCTGAAAATCGAAGAGCTGCCAAACAGTACTTCCCCGACAATAACGGAAGCGAGACCGATGACGATCATCCCGATACCCATCCCTACATCCGCAAAACCTTGGTATTGAGCTACCCAAGCGCCAGCCAAAGCCACCAGACCATTTGAGAGCGCCAAACCGATGATGGTGGTCGAATCCGTGTTCACGCCAAAGCTGCGAATCATCTTCGAGTTGTCACCTGTCGCACGCAAATCCAGCCCCATATCCGTATGCAGGAACCAGTCAATTATCAGCTTCAGTACTATCACACCTACGATAAAGACGATGGCTACGCCAGACAGCAAGGGAATTCCACCCACAGTCAAATACGGAATGCCCAAATCCTTCACATAGGTGAACAACGTGTCTTCCCGCAAAAGAGGCAGATTCGCTTTTCCCATCACACGCAAATTGATCGAGTACAAGGCGATCATCGTCAAGATCCCGGCCAAAAGAGCGTTGATCTTTCCTTTGGTATGCAAGACGCCGGTAAAAGCCCCAGCCAACCCGCCGACGACGAACGCCAGCAGGGTAGCCAAAAACGGATTGGTTCCATCAATAATAAACTTGGCAGCGATAGCGCCACCCAAGGCAAAGCTACCATCTACGGTCAAGTCAGGAACGTTTAGGACTCGGAAGGTCAGATAAACACCGAGAGCCAAGATACCAAATAGCAAACCTTGCTCAATGGCTCCCATTATTGCCAGTTGATTCATAGAAGAAATCCTCCAATTACTGCATTTATTACTCGATCACTTGTCCTGCACGGTCGAGCATGGCTTGCGGAATGGTCACGCCCATTTTTTCCGCTGCTTTTTTATTTATTACGAGCTTCATGTCTGCCTGCACTTCAACAGCCATGTCAGCAGGCTTAGCTTCACCCTTGAGGATTTTTGCTGCCATGTCAGCTGTTTGCTCGCCCAGCTTCGTGTAGTCGATACCGTAAGTAGCAATCGCTCCGCTCTTTACAGAGTTTTCTTCACCTGCGATTACCGGAATTTTTTGATCCTCGGCTACACCGATAACAGCGGCAATCGAAGCGACAACTAGATTGTCCGTTGGCACGTAGAAAGCATCGACTTTTCCAACCATGGATTCAGCCGCTTGCTTTACTTCCGTCGCACTGGTAACCGCCGCTTCTTTAACTTCCAGCCCTAGCTTGCCCGCTACCGCTTTTGCTGCATCCACTTGTACTTTGGAGTTAACCTCACCAGAACTATAAATGATTCCAACAGATTTTGCATCAGCTTTCAGTTCTTTGATCAGCTTCAATTGCTCTTCAACAGGGTTCATATCAGATGTACCTGTTACGTTCGCGCCTGGTTTGTCCATCGCAGCGACCAGACCAGCTTCAACCGGGTCCGTTACCGCAGTAAACACAATCGGAATTTCCTTACTGGTTTGTGCGGCAGCCTGTGCCGTTGGAGTCGCAATCGCCAACACCAAATCTACTTTGTCAGCCTCGAATTTTTGGGCAATCTGAATGGCTGTATCCATGCTCGCCTGAGCGGATTGCACATCGATTTTTACTTGCTTGTCTTTTTCGTAGCCGTTTTTAGCCAATTGGCTGATAAACCCTTCTCTTGCTGCATCCAAAGCAGGGTGTTCAACGAATTGAGCAATCCCGATTGTCAGCTGCTTGGTTTCAGTAGCTGGGGCTGGAGCTGGAGCCGTTGTCGTTGCAGGAGCCGGTGTAGAATTGTTTGCAGGGGTAGTACTTTGCTGTCCACAAGCGGTAACAGACAAAAGCAATAAAGGAAATAAAAAACTCTGAAAAATTTTAATACTCTTCTTTTGTTTGAACATTTGATAAATTCCCCCTTTTGAATTTTTCTACAATTTTAACACGGATAAAACAGTTTTAAAAGAATAAAAAGAGAGCTTGGCGCTCTCTTTTTACTTGATGATTTCTTTCGCCTGTTGTTTGAGTGCCTCAGAAATGGTGAGCCCAAACTTCGCAGCCGCTGTTTCATTAATATATAAATCAGCTTGTTTCGAAATCTCAACAGGAGTCTCAGCAACCGTTTGCCCTTTTAGAATGCGGGCAGCCATATCGCCTGTTTGTTTACCAATTTGGTAGTAATCGATCCCGTAAGTAGCGACCGCTCCACGTTTTACTGTATCGGTGTCAGAAGCAAAGACAGGGATTTTATTCTCCTCTGCTGCTCCGAGTACCGCTTCGAACGAAGATACGACCGTATTGTCAATTGGGATAATAATGGCGTCTGCTTTACTAGCAAGCCCTTGAGCTGCCAGCTGTACTTCGGACAGCTGCGAAATGCCTGCCTTAATGATTTCTACGCCTTCTTTTTGTGCTGCCTCTTCCAATTCCTTGACCTGCACCTCGGAGTTTATCTCAGAAGTCGTATAGATCACGCCCAGCTTTTTAAGCTCAGGCAGGAATGATTTGACCAGCTTCAATTGTTGTTCCATCGACACTTTGTCGGACGTTCCGGTCACATTCTTGTCTGGCTTCTCCAGACTGCCGACCAGCTGAGCCGAGAGCGGATCTGTTACGGAACTGAAAAGCACAGGTGCATCGGTAATCGCTTTTGCTGCAGCTTGAGCAGATGGGGTAGCAATCGCTACGACCATATCCTTCTTATCTCCAGCGTACTTCTGTGCGATTGAGACGGTGTTATTCATATCACCGTGGGCATTCTGGGAGTCTACCTCCAGGTTTTTGCCCTCTTCGTAGCCAGCTTCTTTCAAACCATCCAAGATTCCTTTATGGATCGCGTCCAGCGCAGGGTGCTCAACGAATTGCGTCAACCCGAGCTTCACGACTTTTTCTTGGCCTGCATTTGCTGCTGTTGCTTCTGTTTTTCCACCTGTTTCGTTACCACATGCTGCCAAAGAAAATGCAAGCAATGCGGTCAGTACCATACTGACTGCTCGTCTCATCTGTACTTCCTCCTCTAGTCTCTGCTCTCTCCTGCTCTAATTGCCCTAAGCAATTAGGCTCATTGCCATCTATGCAACTTGTGTCCCATTATAGCATATTATTACGTGTTGAGAAGCCCTTTCCTCACTTATGTGGGACTGATTTCTTCCTCTGCTTTGCCGACTTTCTTTACAAATACCCTGGTGATTCTGTAATGGTCGACCTCTCCCACGACAAATTCGTACTTCCCTTCCTTTACCCGATCACCCACACGTGGCGGATGGTCGATCTGCATATAAATCCAGCCTGCAAGCGTGTCTACCTCGCTCGACTCCAATTCGATCTCCAGATAATCGCCGACTTCTTCCAGCAACATACGGCCGTCCAATGACAGCATACCGTCACTACGCTCTACCTCAGGGCGCTCGTCGTCGAACTCGTCCTGGATATCCCCGACAATTTCTTCCATTATATCTTCAAGAGTTACCAGTCCGGCGGTGCCTCCATACTCATCAATAATAATGGCCATTTGTCCCCGCTGTTTTTGCAGCATGGTTAATAACCGACTGATCGAGATCGTCTCCGGTACTGTTAATATAGAGCGCATCAACGTCTGGAGATCCTTCTTCTCTCCTTCCAGAAGCCCTGTCAGCATATCCTTGATGTGCAAACTTCCGACAACATGGTCCTTGTCGCCATCGACAACCGGGTAGCGGGTAAACCGCCCGTTTTGGACGAGTCTGACGTTCTCTTCGAATGGATCTCGTACATTCAAAACAACCATATCCGTTCGAGGAACCATGATTTCTCTTGCCATCGTCTCTGAGAAATCAAAAATATTATCGACCAGCATTAGCTCGGTTTGATCAATCAAGCCACTTTTGTGACTCTCATTCACGAGAATGCGAATCTCTTCTTCTGTATGCGCTTCCTGATGCGGCTCCAAGGAAATATGAAAAAGAGCAAGGAACCGACTGGCAGCCCAGTTCAACATCGTAATAAACGGATACATGATTTTATAAAAGAGCTGAATCGGCTTGGCTACCGCGAGGACTACCCTTTCGGAATATTGAATAGCCAACGTCTTCGGAGCCAGCTCCCCCAGCACGATATGCAAAAACGTAATCAATGAAAATGCAATAATAAAGGAAATGCTGGTAACAATTGTTTCATTTAATTGGAAGTAACGAAAAACAGGATGCAATAGATGAGCGACAGCAGGCTCTCCCAACCAACCAAGACCTAATGAAGCCAGCGTAATTCCGAGCTGGCACGCCGATAGATAGGCATCTAAATTGTGCAGGACCCGTTCGACATCAACAGCACGCTTGTTGCCTTCCGCTGCCAGCTGGGTAATGCGCGATTCCCGTACTTTTACAATCGCGAATTCAGTCGCAACAAAGAACCCGTTCAGGAGTACGAGGATCATGACCAAGACCAAATTAAACAAGCTTCCCCATATTGCCATGCTCCGCGCCATCCCTTCCGTCCATGCTTTGGGATATTGTTTCCCATCATAGGCATTTTGTTACCTGTTCGTTTTTCTTTCTTTTCGAGATTGTGATACCATAGTGCTGATTCATATGCCTTTTGTAACGAGGTGAGTCTATTGTCGTACCGTCCAGACCTGCCCCTGATCGTTCAAAGTGATCGGACGATATTGTTGGAAACACAGCATCCTTTATTTTCAGAGGCCAGACAAGCTATCAGTGGTTTTACCGAGCTAATCAAGAACCCAGAATATATCCATACCTATCGGATTACCCCCTTATCGCTTTGGAATGCGGCAGCATCTGGTTTGACATCACAGGAGGTAACGGACGTGCTTGGCAGCTACAGCAAGTACGGAGTTCCTCCAACCATCATCAAAGAGATTGAAGAAACGATGCGAAAATACGGCTTGTTTCGTTTGGAACGCATTGGCGATCAACTCGTATTAATGAGTGATGACCCACTTTTATTAGCGGAGGTCACCAGCTATAAATCGATTGCGGCTCTATTTGAAAGCGACTTTGTCATCAAAAGCTATGCGCGCGGATTGATCAAGCAAGAACTGATCAAGCTCGGGTTTCCTGTCCAAGATTTAGCGGGTTATACAGAAGGCGAATCCTGTGCAGTCAGCTTGCGGGAAACGACATCCCAAGGCAGAGCATTCTCCTTGCGCTCTTATCAAAAAGAAGCTGTCGATGCCTTCTATTCTCGTGGAGCCGTAACAGGTGGAAGCGGCGTGCTCGTTCTGCCCTGCGGCGCTGGAAAAACAGTCATTGGACTGGGTGCTATTTGCCAATTACAGACAGCCACACTCATTTTGACTACAAATACTACCTCGGTTCGCCAATGGATCGCAGAGCTCTTGGACAAAACAGGACTTGATGCAAATATGGTCGGCGAATACACTGGTGACAACAAAGAAGTTAAGCCAATAACCGTGGCAACTTATCAAATTCTTACATACCGCCCCACCGCTGAAGATGAATTTCCTCATCTTAAACTCTTTTCAGAGCGCGACTGGGGGCTTATTATTTACGATGAGGTGCATTTATTGCCTGCACCCATCTTCCGTGTTACCTCTGGGATTCAGGCCACTCGCAGACTTGGACTGACTGCTACTCTCGTCCGGGAAGACGGGCGGGAGGAAGATGTTTTTACGCTGATTGGTCCAAAAAAGTACGAGGTTCCGTGGAAAGTCATGGAAGAACAAGGCTGGATCGCTGAGGCGCACTGCCGAGAAATTCGACTCCCCTTTGAGCCGAAGTGGCGTGAAGCTTATGCGCATGCCAGCGCTCGTCAAAAGTTTCGCATTGCGGCAGAAAATCCAAAAAAACTGGAGGTTGTCCGCCAGCTATTGGAGAGGCACGCCCACGATCGCGTCTTGATCATCGGGCAATACATCGATCAGCTTGATCAGATGGCAACCGCCCTTCAGCTGCCACTCATCACAGGAAAAGTGCCAGACAAAGAACGAGAGCTTTTGTACACTCAGTTTAAAAAAGGGGAAATTACACGCCTGATCGTTTCCAAGGTAGCCAACTTCGCAGTGGATTTGCCGGATGCCAACGTCGCTATCCAAATTTCTGGGACGTATGGTTCCCGTCAAGAAGAAGCGCAGCGCTTGGGACGAATCTTAAGGCCCAAAACAAATGACAACACCGCCCATTTTTATACATTGGTAACACGGGGCACGAGAGAGCAGGAGTTTTCTCTACATCGTCAGCTTTTTCTCGTGGAGCAAGGCTATCCATACGACATTATAGAAATGGAAACGCTGGTCTGAAACGTTTACGAATGACCAGCGTCTCATAAGGGAAGGGAGGCCAAAGATTCAATGCAATCCGACGCCGAAATCATTCAGCGGATTCTTCAAGGCGACATCGAAGCGTATCGCGACCTCATCCAGCGATATCAGCATATGATCTACGTTTTCATTTACAAGATGGTAAACAATCGCTCTGATGCAGAGGATCTAACTCAGGAGGTATTTGTTAAAGCGTATGAAAAATTGTCCACATTTCGCGGGGACAGCCAGTTTTCCTCCTGGTTACATACGCTTGCCCGAAACAAGAGCATCGACTTCTTACGTCGCCGGAAGTTCCACGACTCGGATGAACAATTGGCCTATGTGCCATCCAATACACGTGACGAATCCCCTCAGGAATCGCTCATGACAAAAGAGCAACGCCGAGAAATCCAGGAGGCTTTTGCCTTGTTGTCGGATTCTTATCGAGAAGTGATCGTCCTTCGCTGTACGCACGAATATCCGTTTGAAAAAATAGCTACACTACTCGGCATCGCCGAATCTACTGCTCGCGTCCGTTACTTGCGTGCTCGTCAGGAACTCGCAAAATTGTTATCCCGCAAGGAAGGGGGGCTCGTACATGAACTGCCAGGCATTTAGAAAAGCATGGCTAGATGACACAGATAGCGACTCGCACGCACATATTGAAACCTGTGACGAATGCATCGCTTGGATAGAAACGCAAATGACAACAGAAGAGGAGGTGCAGTTCTTGAAGGAGGTTCCACTACCTCAAGCGAACCTGGAAGAGAGAATCATGCAAGCGATCTACCAGACCGCCGGACAAGGTGTGCCCCCTCAGGCCGCTACTGCATCCTCAGAGCAACAAGCTAGCACAGTAATTACCATGCCGAACAAGCGTTGGACCAAAGGCTTCCCTTCATACGCCTGGGTCAGCGCAGCTGCGGTCTTACTGGCAGTTGGTTTTGTAGGCTATCAACAGTTGGCACCAGGTGAAATGCAAATGGCTTCCATACAAGAAAGTGGTCAGCAAGACAACCAAAACACCTATGCATTCAATGAATCGGCACCATCTACGCCTGCACCTGCAATAGCTTCAACACCATCAGCTGCCGATAGTCAGGCGATGACAAAAGCAGGAAAGAGCCCAGAGGCTACGCCAAAGCAATCGCAGGTTACTCCGACTGCACCAGCAGCAGTTACACCTCCTGCTCCGCCAATTCAATCGAACAAATCGCAAGCGGGTGGCGGCGAGATTGCTATGGTTAAACCTGAGGCAAAAGTAGCAACACCAGAGCCGCGTACAGTAAATAAAGACGAGCAAAACATCGTGACATCTCGTGGATCACAGGAAAACGCTGGTGATCAAGCTGCTAAATCGAAGTCAGCACTCCCGGGAGAATCACCGCAAGCTGAAAAGCATGTAGCAGCCAAAGACGCCAATGGCTCTGCTGCTGAGAATCCCACGACTTTTGGGATCGCCTCCCAGGTTGAGCCGGAAAACGCTGATGGCGATACGACTGAGAACTCATTAGTGGGTCCAACGCTGCCTTCCTCAACGAAGCAGCCCATTACGCTCTCTTCCTTTTCGGACCTGAACACGGCTGTACAAGCATCAGATATGCCTGTGCCTGCTCTTACTCAAGCACCTGATGGCTTCTCGATGAGTACGGTATCGGTCCAATACGAATCCGAAACCAGCCAGAAAGTGAACCGTTTGACAGCAGATTACAAGCGGAACAACGACTGGATTCGCATAGACGTTGTGCGTAATACGGAAGGCAAGCGCAGTCTCTCTATCCCAGGGACTTTCTCCGCTACACAGTTGTTCGCTGTCAACGGAGAGCAAGCTATCGCCGTTTCTTTCGATCAAACAAATGCAAAAGGCTCAGCAGCCCAGCATTCTGTTCATTTTAATGCCCAATCTGACAACCAATCGTTGTATGTGGTAGTCACCGCGCATGGTGTGACGTTGAATGAATTAATGGATGCTACCAAGCAAATCACGTGGAATCCGTAAAAGGCTTATCGGAACGCAAAAGACACGACCTGTTTTTCAGGATCGTGTCTTTTTTTGTTGACTTATTAAAACGCTTAATTAAAATGTTTGTTATAAAGCAAACAAAATTTAATTTTGTTTATTAAAGGAGTGACCTTCATGTCTCATTCATCACCGACACAAGCACCGACAATTTTTCAAAATCCGTATTTCCGGTCGATTTTGCTATCGGGTGCCTTCCTGCAATTCGGAATCTGGGTACGTAACTTTGCTGTTCTTCTGTTTGTCATGGATCAGACAAACAACAATCCTTATGCCGTTTCACTCATATCGGTTGCCCAATTTGCTCCTATTTTTCTATTCTCGTTTATTGGCGGGACCTTCGCTGACCGTTGGCGGCCGAAAAGGACGATGGTGGCAAGCGACTTGCTCTCTGCCTTGTCCATTTTTCTCGTTCTGCTCGCCCTCACCTTCGGGTCTTGGAAAGCGATCTTCTTCGCGACGTTATGTTCAGCGACGCTCTCCCAATTTTCTCAGCCATCGTCCATGAAACTGTTGAAGCTGCATGTACCAGAGGCACAGCTGCAGTCAGGGATGGCCATTTTCCAGACCTTGATGGCTGTCTTCATGACGATCGGTCCTGCGATTGGGACACTCATTTACCAGTCGTTTGGCATTCAGGTCGCAATTGCCGTTATGGGTGCTGCTTTTCTTCTATCGGCGTTTGTCCTGTTCCGACTCCCACCCGATCAGATGGAGAAGAAAGAGGCTGTCACGACGAACTTTTGGACGGAGTTCGCTGCCGGATTCCGGTATGTGTGGTCCAACTTGACTTTGCGTTCGTTGGGTGCCGTATTCGGATGTATCGGGCTTGCTTCTGGATTAATCCAACCGCTTTTCATTTTTCTTGTTGTCGAAAGGCTTCAGCTACCGAAGGAGTCCATGCAATGGCTCATGATGATTAACGGGGCGGGCATGCTGATTGGCGGAGTGATGATCATGAAGCTCGCGAAACGCTTGGCTCCGCATCATCTGATTGCAACAGGGCTGCTCGTGAGTGCTATCGGGACTTTTGGAAATAGCTTGTCAACTTCCATGTGGGCTGTCATGATCATTCAATTGATCAATGGATTGGTCTTTCCGAGCATGCACATTGGTATCAATACGCTGCTTCTAAAAACGAGCGAGGCGAGTTTCGTCGGTCGGGTCAACGGCTTTCTTACGCCACTATTTATGGGAATGATGGTAATCGCCATGAGTATGGCTGGCTGGCTCAAAACACTCTTTTCCTTGCCCATCCTCTTCGGTTCAGCTGGACTGCTTTTTGCGATCAGCTCCCTGTTCCTCCTGCCGATCTTCAAGCAAAAGGCAGCTGTCGCGAAAGCTTCATCGTGATCTGATTCAAATTACGCTATAATCATGAGAGGATAATTAAGAGGAGCTAAACTTATGAACAAATTTCACATCTGCTTCGGTCTATCAACCTACGGAACTCTCCGGGCGGTCTTCCGCAAGCAGAATCTTTTGCAGACAGATACGGTCATCTGCATTCAGGATGATTTCTCTGTTGGACCGCTGAACCAGCTGTCCTCTTCTTCCGGGATGAATGACAGGATCGAATGGATTCAATCGTTCTTGATGAAAACGGAACAGATCTCTGTAGATGATCTCATCACTGAAAAAGCTTATCTGCTACGCAATCTAAGCTTCCCTTCCCAGATTCCAGACGGTAGTACAGTAGTGCTGTGGTATGGGCAAAACGCATCTGACATCATCGGCCTGGGCTTCGTAGCATCGATGCTGCAAGGAAAAAGCCTCTCGTTTGAAACAATTGATGTCACCGCATTTAGTGTGGATATCCATTACAAAGTAAAAGACACCGGGAACAATGAGGTAGTGTATGCACTGAAAAGCGCTGGTGCCCTCCCTCCTGAATTGGTGATGGACGCCTATCAGGTGAAAAAGGCTATGCCTGCTCCTCTCGTGCAAAGCATGATCCTCGAATGGGAAAAATGGTCGCAATCTGAAAGCTCGCTGCGTGTTTACAAAAATGGTGAGGTGATAGCGGTATCCGAGGATTATTACGATGCCGCGCTCTTGGAACATACATCGAAAAAATTCCAAAAGGCAGCCCGTGTCATCGGCACCGTCATGGGGGAAAGCGATCAGTGTATTGGGGACACGTATTTAATATACCGAGTACACGAGCTGATCAAGCAAGACTTGCTACAGTACCAAGGAGAGTTAATGCCTCTTCGTCGGTTAGATATTCGTTTGACGTAAAAAAAAAACGCTGTCCTCTTTCACAAAGAGACAGCGTTTTTTTCACCACCTTTAATGCTTTTGATTTTTCTCTTGATTCCACAGCTTGATTTGCTCAATAATTTCCCGAATTTGATTTCGGGCTTCCATATGCTCAGGCTCGCTTCCCCAATGCTGAATCAGTGGCGGCATCGCTTTTGCCATGGTTGTATACAGGCACCATATTTTTACCATTTCCACACGCTCAGGAGTCGCTTCTCCCGTCAACAGCTCTGTAAATTTATGAACGAGATCCTCCAGCTCAGGGACCAACGCTTCTTTTTTCTCTTCCATGTCAGTTACCTCACTTTCGGGAAAAAAATCTATTGCTATCCTTCGTTTATTTTACGAAAAAACACTCCCGCGGAAAAGGAAGATTTTTACTTTGCTTCTGGTACCATGAATTGCAAGAGACCAAAAGCAACGCCTGCAGTCAGAATCGCACTCCAGATAATAATGCCCACTGTCATCCAAAACATGAGCTTTTTCGTTGGTGCTCCCAAGGAGATACCGATAGCGGCTCCCAAGGGCGCTCCGGTCAAAAGCGGTGAAGCGAGACCAAGCCCGATTACCCCGTACTTGTCCCAAATCTGCCACATGCGTCCTTGGCGTTTGCTTCGTTTCTCCACCCGCTTCAATAGCCAGTTACGCAAAGAGCCTCCAACAAAAATAATAACTCCTGCGCTAATAATCGCTCCCACCGCACTGAAAATCCCGATCAGGACTGGTGGTAATTTCAACATAAAGCCTACAGGAATTGCTGCCCATAGCTCAAGCATGCCTGATATCGTCACTGAACCTGCTTTCCATAACGTTTCCATTCTGTTATCGTCTTTCTCCTCTCGATGTCTTCTTTATTCGTCATTGTAAAAGACGAGCAACTACCTCATAAAGTAACGGAAATTGCCAAATTATGAAGTTACATCCCTACGGATAAATGCCGTATAAGCAACAATCAGCGCTGCGATCGCCCATACACTTAACACGGTCAGCGAGAAAGGCAAGGTCATTCCCTTGATCGGAGGCAGCGTTCCATTGAGATAATCGGTTAGCTGCAAATTCACTACGAACAAGTATTTGGACGATTCCCAGGAGGATGCCATCTGCGTCAGGATCGTTCCGCTAATCAACGCAGCCATCATGATCCCCATCCCTGCAGCCGCACTCCGAACCAATACAGACACCATAAGCGTGACAGTAGCAACTACGACGCAGACAAACCACCCTAGTCCGTACTGCATCAACAGAAATTGCCATTGCGGCAACATGAATGCACCAGAAGTCTCCAGCTCTCCACCCGATACTTGAAAACCCGTCAAAATAGGCAGGTCCCATCCCGAATAGCCAAACACGACTCCAGAGAGCAAATAGGCTAAAATGAGTGTCGTGAGAACGGTGAGAGAAGTAAACAGCAGCAGCGTGATGTATTTGCTGGTTAAGACCTTCCACCGCCTTACGGGTCGAGTTAGCAGCAGCTTAACCGTTCCCTCACTAAACTCTGAAGATACGAGGTCAACTGCTAGTACGACGATAATCATTGGCAAAAACATGGAGATAGCCTGATCCATGAAACCACGGGCGAATGTTGGTCCACCCGGCGCCATTGGATTGATGTCATGATCCAAATAATATTGCTGCTGTGCGATTCTGACCTTGATAAAGTCCCGCCATTCTTCGGGAAGACGGCTTGAGGCCAGTCGGTTTTGCATATCGACAATTTGTTGAGTTAACAACGGTCGCCAGTCGGTTGTGCCCATTCGTTCCTGCGCAGTTACGACGGATCGGTACTGCGCGTATGTAAAAATCGGGATGAGAATCGCCAAGATCAGCACGACGACGAGAAAACGGCGCCGCCGCAGCAATTTGATCGTTTCATTCTGTACGAGCCCCACCATGCTCTGCTCCATGACTTCCTCCTCCTCCCGTCAATGTGAGGAACAGGTCCTCCAGTGTAACGGTCTTCGTTGCAATCCCCATCACAGGAATACCGGCATTCACCAACGCTTGGTTAGCCTCGCTCACTTTGTCCACATCCATGCGTGATTTCAAGCGTTCCTCGCTGACCATCCACACGTCTGTCACTGATTTTAGATTGCGCAGTACTTCCTCTGCCTTTTGTATGTGAGAGGATGGGATTGTCCAATCGACTTGATCAGCAAACTGCTCCATCAGCTCTTTGACTAATCCAACCGATATGACCTTCCCTTGGCTGATAATCGCCACCCGATCACACATCATCTCGATTTCACTGAGAAGGTGACTCGATATGAAAACAGCAAGCCCTTCTTCTTCAGCCAGCTTGCGAATAAACTGGCGCAACTCGCGGATTCCCGCCGGGTCCAGACCATTCGTTGGTTCATCCAGAATCAATATTTTCGGACGGTGCAAGAGTGCTTGCGCGATCCCCAGACGCTGTCTCATCCCCAGCGAGTACGTCTTGACTTTATCGTCAATCGCCCGCTCCAAATCTACGAAGCGGACAATTTCCTCGATACGCTCCCGTGTAATGCCACCACTCATTCTGGCAAACTGCTCCAGATTCTCTCTGCCTGTCAAAAACTTGTACAGCTCCGGATTTTCTACGATGCAGCCAACCTGTGCAATTGCTTGCGGGAACTGCTCCTGAAGGGAGATGCCACCGATGCGAATATCTCCCCCATCCGCCTTAGCCAGACCGACGAGCATGCGAATGGTTGTCGTTTTGCCTGCTCCATTTGGCCCGAGAAAACCAAATACCTCGCCTGCGAACACGTCAAATGTAATATCGTGAATAATCGGCTTTTTGCCAATTGCTTTTCGTAATCCTTTTACTGAGAGGACCGTTTCGGCCAATGTGCGCCCTCCTATCTTGGTCTCGCCTCGTCAACTGACGGTGGCGTTCCTTTTATGGTACACTGACATAAGATGTCCATCCACATTATACCATGACCATACACTCTATAACGAATAGGAGGATACCCGATGCGCACATCCGGCCAACTTCTTTGGCGCACGGCAGGTCTCTTGTCTTTAGCTTCGTTTCTATTGTTTGCGACAGGGTTTGTCCTTGCGATGAATCCGCAGCAGTTGGCACCATCTACCGCGACTCCTCCAGTTGAAAAAGCACAACCTCCTGCTCCCTTGCCAGAAAAAGGCGTTCAGAAAGTAGTCGCTCTGGGAGATTCACTCACGCGCGGCGCAGGTGACGCAAGTGGTCAAGGCTATGTGGGACTCGTTCGCCAAGCACTGGAAAAAAAAGCGGGCCAGACCATAACATTGACGAACCTAGCTATCAGTGGCCAGGAATCGACGGAACTTTTGGAGCAAATGTCTCAGGAACAAGTAAAGAAGCTACTCGCTGAAGCTGATCTGATCCTGTTTACGATCGGCGGCAACGACTTGTTCAGACAGACAGGCGGGCTGTATACCATCGAAAAAGAAAAAGTGACCGGAGCGATCAATAAGCTCTCGGCCAACTATGAAGAGATTATCAAACAGATTCGTAGCGTCAACAAGACGGCGACCATCGTATATACTTCGTTGTACAATCCGTTTGGAAATACGGAAGCTGCCGTCGACACTATCGGACCCGTACTCGACTGGAATAATCAGGCGTCCCAAATCGCTTCCCGCTACCCGCAAGTATTCGTGGTGCCGACCTACGACTTGTTCTTGCGAAAGGAACAAAACTATTTGTATACCGATCATTTCCATCCGAATGCTGAAGGCTACAAGCGCATGGCGGAGCGTATCTTGCAAGCGCTGGAGTGATTCTACCCCGCTTGATTCAAAGGCTTGCCGCGGGTAGCCTCAAATGCACGTGCACCCGCCCATTGGAACGCACTGCTCATCAACGATGTAGCTGCTACAACCAGGAACAAAGTCGTACCTCCGTAGTGTGCCAACAGCAATCCCCCCATCCAAGGACCGATGAACTGGCCAAGGTTGCTGAAGCTTTTCGCACCGTAGTAGCTGCCGCGCATACTCTCTGGGGCCATTCGGTCAATCAGGACATCCCCAGCTGTAAACGTAAGGATTTCACCAATTGTGAAAAATACCATCGCCACGATGAATATCAGCCATGAGTTGGCAAATGCATACCCCACGTCACCAACCGCATACATGACGTTTCCCACCACAATCGCGGTGAGAGGCGTCTTTTTTTCTGCCCAGTTCGTCAACGGAAGCTGCATCACAATAACGACAATCGCATTGACTGTCATCAGGATGGCAAACAGCTCTGTTCCATTCACAACTGTCATTTCTGCGAATTTTGCCAGCGTAGACGACATCTGCGAGTAGCCAATCGCTCCTAAAACACCGGCAAGCATGTACAAACGAAACGCTTTGTCGTGCACCACAACACTGAATGCACGGCCGAATGTAACGACTTCTTTCTTTTGACCTTCAATTTGCTTAATGCCGAACTTGTTCAATAATCCTTGCAAGCTAATCACATAGATAAAATAAATCAGCGCAGTCATCAGGAAAGGTAGAGCTACAGAGCTTTTCGCGAGAACTACCCCTGCAATAGGCCCTACAGCTACCCCCACGTTAATCGCCATGTAGCGAATACCGAACACGCGAAGCCGCTTCTCTTGTGGCGTTACATCTGCCATCAGAGCCTGTGAAACCGGTTCGTAGAAAGATCGACAGAGTCCCCCTGCTATATTGAGCAAAAGCAGAATCCACGGATCTTTACTAAGCGCAAACCCGACGAACACGAACGTCCACACGTACAACGCCCCTAGCATGACTCGCCTGCGCCCAATCCTGTCCGACCATGCGCCCGCAACAAAGCCTCCGATTGTACCCGCGAGCGGTCCCACTCCAATAGTCAACCCGATCATTGCCAGGCTCATATCTGTATGATTGGACAAGTATAAAAACAAAAACGGCATGCTCATCGAGCTGGCAGCCCGGACGAACACGGTCCCAACGACTAATGACCAGACGATCGGGTGAAACTCCTGTAAACGCATCTTCATCCAGCTCATTGTCTCTCTCCTCACCACTGTTATGCTCTTCTATCTCTGCCAGAACAGATGATCTGTGCTGTTCCCATTGTAGAGAGGCAATTGTCGTTCGTCAATGAACATTCAAATTTTTTTGATTATGAAACATTTCTATGAGAGTTATCAAAATTTCGATAGGGCTGATCCCATAAACAATGCAAAAGACCGCCAAATAAGCTCTGGCGGTCTGGACACATCCTTTTTACAAAACAACTTCAATACGATCAATCATTTCTCCCTGCTCGTTCCATTTCACCGCACGATAAACAGAATCGTGGTAGAACGTGAACCAAGCTCCTTGTTTGATCCCATTGTTGATCCATTCTTCTTTTGCAAAGATAGACGTCATCGGGTAATCATCGTAGGCCATTACCCACAATGGATTTTGATGGGCATGTGTAGGCATAATGTCAGCCAAGTGCAATAGCAGGTGACCCTCACTCTCCATCCGCACGATAGCATGTCCCTGGCTGTGACCGCCAGTATGATGCAATGTGATTCCTGGCACTACTTCGAGCGAAGCACCATATGTCGTCACCTGATTTTCGATCGGGCGCCAGTTGTCTTCCCAATATGTATTTTTCGAGCGAATGTTCGGCTCTCTCATCTCCGCCCATTCCTGCTCCTGCACGTAGATCACGGCCTGTGGAAACGTGGAGACAAGTTGTCCATCACGAATAGAGACAAGACCGTTCGCATGATCGTAGTGCATATGTGTCATGATGACGATATCAATATCGGCTGGAGTCAACCCTTTTGCAGCAAGAGATTCAACAATCTGAGACTCTTCCTCCAGTCCAAAATTGCGCTTCTGCTTTTCCGTCAGCCGATCATTTCCCATGCCAGATTCAATCAAAATACGCTTGCCATAAGCTTGGACCAGGATCGGGTCAGCACGCAAAGGAATTTGATTTTGCTCATTGGGTGGGTATCTTTTGCTCCATAACGGCTTGGGTACTACTCCAAACATTGCTCCCCCATCCAGCTTCGTGAGTCCACCTCTCAGCCAAGTAAATTGAAGCTGACCAACCTGCCATTCGTTCCCTACCATGATCATGCCGCCTCCTCGCTTGCTCGGATTCCTTACCTAAGATCGAAAGTGAAAAGCACCCCGTTCAGGGTGCCTTACAGCTTTTCTGCTACACTTACCGTTCTAGTCGCCGGGGCGATTTCTAGCAGGAGATCACTCGATACTGCCTGCACAGTTACATCTGAATCGCTACGTCTATGATGAAGCACGAGCTGCGCTACCTTTTCATTCTCTCGGTACACGCTGATTAATGTCTGCAATGGATTGGCACTCCCGCCTGCAATCATCTTAAACCCCGGGGCTATCGTAAACGTCCATCCCTCCACCTCAACTAGTGGTGCTAACGAGTAAAGGAAGTAACGTTTGCCTAAAAGAATGCCATTATGGTTCATCAAGGCGAGAGCCCCCAATCAAATGAATTTGAACATATAACTTCATTTTGCAAGAATTAACGAAGGTTGAAAAGCCATTCGACAAAACTTCTAATAAGACGACATACTTTTCTTACTACTATACTACAAGAATTATTATCGAAATAGAAAATCTTTTCAGCCCATTAGATTGCTCTTCCTACCGTCGCGCCCTCCAAAATAGCCCGCTTGGCATCGAGCTCTCCTGCTTCTTTGGCACCGCCGATCAGATGCACAGGCAATCGATTGTGCAAAGCGTGGTATAACGAATCATTAGGGGTCGCTCCAGCCGCTACAATGACTGTATCTGCTGGAATCATGCGTTCCTCCCCATCCTGAATGAAATACACCCCTTCCTGCGCAATCCGGCTGTACTCAATCTGTGTCAGCATCTCTACGCCACGGCGCTTCAGGTTGGCGAGAACTGCCCAGCGAGTCGTTTTACCTAAGCCCGCCCCGACATGCTTGCCTCTCCTCAGCATACTGATTTTCCGTTTGCTCTGCTGTAATTTCTGTACAGCTCGCCCATCCAGAATACGATATTCCTGCAAGTACTCCGCTGCCTTTGGTGAAATCGTCTCGTCGTGCATCAGCAAGTGGGACAAATCACAAGCGATACCACCCGCACCGACGATCACGACTTGTCTTCCTACCTTAGCGCGCTTCTCAAATACCGCATCATATCCCGCCACATGTGTGAGCTCCACACCTGGAATCTCAGGACGTCGTGGAATGACCCCAGTAGCCACCACAACTTCTGCAAACCCTTCTCCGATCAATGCATCCGCCTCTGCCAATGTGCCCAGCCGGATTTCGACACCAAGACGGGCTAGTTCAGTGCGGTAGTAGCGCAGCGTTTCATTGAATTCCTCCTTGCCTGGCACCTGTCTTGCGTAGTTCAATTGGCCGCCGATCTGATTTTTGGCCTCCATGATGACCACCTGATGCCCTCGTTCTGCTAGCACACGAGCAGCCTCCAAGCCGGCAGGCCCAGCCCCGATTACTGCTACCTTCTTACTGTTTTCCGTCGGTACCAGCTGCCACTCCGCTTCTCTGCCCACGAGTGGATTAACCAGACAGGATGCTACCTTACCATCAAAGATATGGTCGAGACAAGCCTGATTGCAAGCAATACATGTGTTTACTTGATCAAAGCGTCCCTCCTTGCTTTTCAGAACGATATGCGGGTCTGCCAAAAATGGGCGCGCCATCGAAACCATATCACAGCAATCCTCGTACAAAATCTTTTCTGCCTGGCGCATATCGTTGATTCGATTGCTGGCAATAACCGGGATGCTGACCACTTGCTTGATTTGCTGAGCCACCCATACATACGCGCCACGCGGAACCATCATACCAATGGTCGGTACTTGTGACTCATGCCAGCCGATCCCGATATTGAGGGCATCAACTCCTGCCTCCTCAAGCAGTCTGGCAAATTGCAGTGTCTCGTCCATCGTCGTACTATCTGGCATCAAGTCTAATCCTGACATACGATAGATGATTGGATAATCAGGTCCTACTGCTTGACGGACGCGCTTAGCCACCTCTACACCAAATCGAGCTCTTCGTAAAAAGTCACCACCCCACTCATCTTCACGCTTATTCGTAACTGGGGACAAAAACTGATTGATCAAGTATCCTTCCGAACCCATAACTTCTACAGCATCAAAGCCGGCTTTTTGTGCGCGGACGGCACCATCCGCAAAGCATTGGACCGTTACCTCGATCTCCTCTGCACTTAGCTCACGCGGCTTCCAGCGGTTAATCGGCGCCTGCAATGGTGACGGTGCTACCGGGTCTAACCCTGTGGCTTCCTTGTACGCATAACGTCCAGCATGGAACAGCTGCAACGCAATTTTTCCTTTTGCCTGATGAACCTCTTGCGTGATTTGGCGCAATTTCTCGATATCCGTGTCTTGATATACATTGCAATACACGTCGCCCATTCCACCCACTGGATGTACGGCTGCTCCACCTGTCACGATCAAGCCTGCCTCTCCGCTGGCACGTTCTGCGTAAAAGGTGGCCAGCCGAGCTACACCGTCCTGAAGTTTTTCAAATCCGACGTGCATCGACCCCATCATGATCCGATTTGGCAACATCATCGAACCGATTTGAATCGGCTCCCATACTTTCGAAAGTTCCACGTTAATTGCCCCCTAACGAGTGAATGCTCATTCATTTTATTCTTATACGATTCTCCTTCTCCATCACAGAATCCTTCTTCTTTATTAGTAATCGAGTAGGAGGGGGTGACTAACCCCCGTCCTCTCACACCACCGTACGTACCGTTCGGTATACGGCGGTTCA